>NZ_CP049259.1:1621428-1945714 GCF_011047315.1 Altererythrobacter sp. BO-6
CGAGCGGGAGTTTGATAAGTTCAGACCTGAAAGGCAATCGGCCTTTGGCCTCAAGCAGCGAAGCGGTAGGCCTAGAAAGGGCGCTTAGAAAACCTCGAACAGCCCCGCTGCGCCCATGCCGCCGCCGACGCACATCGTCACGACGACATATTTCGCGCCGCGGCGCTTGCCTTCGATCAGCGCGTGGCCGGTGCAGCGTGCGCCGGTCATGCCATAGGGGTGGCCGATCGAGATCGAGCCGCCATTGACGTTGAGGATGTCGTTGTCGATGCCCAGCTGGTCACGGCAGTAAAGCACCTGCACGGCAAAGGCCTCGTTCAGTTCCCACAGGCCGATATCGTCCATCTTGAGGCCGGTCTGCTTCAGCAGCTTGGGAATGGCGAAGACCGGGCCAATCCCCATTTCGTCGGGCTCGGTGCCCGCCACTGCCATGCCGACATAACGGCCCAGCGGCTGGAGGCCCTTCTGCTCGGCCAGCTTGGCCTCCATCACGATCGCAGCCGACGAACCATCCGACAGCTGCGAGGCATTGCCCGCAGTGATCACGGCATCCGGGCCCATTACCGGCTTCAAGGACTGAAGGCCTTCCAGCGTGGTGTCGGGGCGGTTGCCCTCATCCTTGGTAATGGTCACCTCGACGTCCGAAATTTCGCCGGTTTCCTTGTTCTGGACCTTCATCGTGGTCGTGACAGGCACGATTTCATCGTCGAACTTGCCCGCAGCCTGCCCGGCAGCGGTACGCTGCTGGCTTTGCAGCGCATATTCGTCCTGCGCGTCGCGGCCGATGTTGTAGCGCTTGGCTACCGTCTCGGCGGTTTGCAGCATCGGCATGTAGACTGCCGGGTGCATGGCGATCAGCGAGCGATCGGGCGCAACCCGCATTTCCGGGGTCTGCACCAGGCTGATCGAATCCTGCCCGCCAGCGGCGACGATATCCATGTTGTCGACGATCACTTGCTTGGCGGCAGTGGCGATCGCCATCAGGCCCGAGGAGCACTGGCGGTCGATCGTCTGGGCCGCCACGGTCACCGGGCAGCCGGCGCGCAACGCGACCTGGCGACCGATGTTGCCGGCCTGGGTGCCCTGGGTCAGGACGGCGCCCCACACCACATCGTCGATCTCGCCCGCTTCGATCCCGGCCCGCTCGATCGCGGGCGCCAGTGAAAGAGAGCCCAGCGTCGCGCCTGGGGTGGCGTTGAAGCCCCCCTTATAGGCGCGGCCGATCGGGGTGCGGGCGGTGGAAACGATAACTGCATCGCGTGACATGGGGTATTCCTAGGTTTCGCGGCCCGGCGGCTGCCCGGCCTGTTTGTGGGGTGTCGCTTTTGCGGACGCTGCCCCGGCTCTGGCCGGGACTGCGCATCAATTCAGATCATACGAAATACATCGTGATCCATTCGCAGATCAGCGCGGGCTTGTCCTCGCCTTCAATCTCGATGGTGATCTCGACTGTCTGCTGCCATTGGCCGGGGCGCTTCTCCGCCATCTCGACCAGCTTCCAGTGGCCGCGGATGCGCTTGCCCGAACGGACGGGAGCGATGAAGCGGGTCTTGTTGCCACCATAGTTCACCGCCATCTTGATCCCGTCGACGCGCGGCATGTCGCTGTTGGCCGAAAGGTACGGGATCATCGACAGCGTCAAAAAGCCATGGGCAATCGTACCGCCGAATGGCGTCATCTTGGCGGCTTCTTCATTGACATGGATGAACTGGTGGTCACCGGTCGCATCGGCGAACTGGTTGATGCGATCCTGGCTCATCTCCACCCATTCACTGGTGGCAAAATGCTCGCCGGTCTTGGCTGCGATCTCTTGCGGGGTCATGCGCCTCTCTCCTCGTGAAACTTGCAGGTTCCGGGCGACTCCGGCCCGGTGTCGCGAAACGTCATGGCGCATCGCGGCTGCAATGGCAACGAAGTTTCCGTAAACGTCAACCTGCCGCTACGGCATCGCGGCTGCTGAACGGCGTGAGATGAGGCGCTGGTCACACTCTACCGCGAATCACCTCCGTGCAGGCCACGGGGACTCGTTATCGAGTGTTTTACCGATGGAACCTAAGCAACCGGCCATGAGTGCTGTCTCGCCATCGTCGCGCCCGCCGCTGAGCCGCCACCGTGCTTTCGTGCCGCTGGTGACGCTTTGGCTCGCCACCCTGGTGGGTGGCACACTGGCGGTGCTGCCAGCCGGGCAGGCATTGGCCGCTGCGACAGGCCTGGGGCTCACGCTCCCGGCGGGGCTTGCAAGCGATGCTGCGGTGTCGATCGGTGCTGCGATCATCGGCGGATTGATCGGACTTGCGCTGGCTTCGATCATCGCCGGCAAGCGGCCCCGACGGCCACGGAACGCGAACCGGCCGCACACGGTTGCGCCGTTGGAACTGAATGTGCTTTTCACCGGAGCAGAGCCTGAGAATGCCTTGGAGAGCCGCAACATCCCGCACGAAGCCGAGGTCAAGGACACGCACGGCCAAGCGGTCCGGATGCTTCGCGCGCACGCGCCCGGCGATTTGGCGATGCCGCAGCTGATCGAGCGACTGGCCGTTGCCATGGCCGATTACGAGCAGCGCGAAGCGGCTCGTCCGCATACGTATACCGATCGCGCGCCTCCGGCAGTCTTTGCGGCCCAGCTGCGCATGCTGTTCAATGGGTTACCTTCGAACAATCGCGGTTAGGCAGTCGAGCACGCCCACTTTCCCCTAAAGCCGCGCCTTAACCGGCCCAAAGATTGCTTCGCTCTTCGCGGTTGCAAAAATCATTTCATGTCGCCATGAGGGCTGCGAGCGATGGAAAAGCTGCGCGATGCGGCCGCCATTATTGCGCTTAATTGCCGGTCAGCGTCACTTTGGGCGGTCGCGAACCCGGCATCTGACAGGATGGACTTTGGTAATGGGATACCCCACGCCCCAGGGCTTGTATGATCCGCGCAACGAACATGACGCCTGCGGCGTCGGTTTTGTCGCACATATCAAAGGCGTGCAGTCGCACGCGATCGTCAGCCAGGCGCTCGAAATCCTGCATAACCTCGATCACCGCGGCGCGGTGGGTGCTGATCCGCTGCTGGGCGACGGCGCCGGCATCCTGCTGCAGATTCCCGACCCGCTGTTCCGCAAGTGGGCGGAAGGCCACGGCAAGGCTTTGCCCGCACCCGGCGATTACGCAGTGGCAATGTGCTTCATGCCGCAGGACGAAGCCGCGCGAGCCTTTGTCACCGAACAGTTCGAGAAGTTCACCGCCAAGGAAGGCCAGGACCTGATAGGCTGGCGCGATGTGCCGGTGACGCTGGACGGCCTGGGCAAGGCCGTGGTCGATCTGATGCCGGTGATCCAGCAGGCGATCATCGCCCGCGGCGAAAACTGCGCTGACCAGGACGCCTTCGAACGCAAGCTGATCGTGATCCGCAAGCAGGTCCAGAACCCGCTCAAGTCGCTGGAGGAAAAGCACGGCCTGCCCGGACTGTCGGACCTTTATATCCCCAGCTTCTCTAGCCGTACGATCGTCTACAAGGGGCTACTTCTCGCTACGCAGGTGGGCAGTTTCTACGACGATCTGCGCGATAGCGATTGCGTGTCCGCGCTGGGCCTGGTGCACCAGCGCTTCAGCACCAACACCTTCCCCAGCTGGCGCTTGGCGCACCCTTATCGCTTCATGGCGCATAATGGCGAGATCAACACGGTTCGCGGCAATGTGAACTGGATGAACGCCCGCCGCCGCACGATGGAATCGCCACTCTTGGGCGCGGACCTCGACAAGCTGTGGCCGATCGTGCCGCATGGCCAGTCAGACACGGCCTGTCTCGACAACGCGCTCGAACTGCTGCTGCTGGGCGGATACAGCCTGCCGCATGCGATGATGATGCTGATGCCGGAAGCCTGGGCCAAGAACGAGCTGATGGATCCGGCCCGCCGCGCGTTCTACGAATACCATGCCGCACTGATGGAGCCATGGGACGGGCCGGCTGCCGTGGCCTTTACCGACGGGCGCCAGATCGGCGCGACGCTTGATCGCAACGGCCTCAGGCCCGCGCGCTTCTGCGTGACGAAGGACGACATCGTCTGCCTCGCTTCGGAAAGCGGCGTGCTGCCCTTTGCCGAAGAAGACATCGTGCGGAAATGGCGCCTGCAGCCGGGCAAGATGCTGCTGATCGATTTCGAACAGGGCCGCATCATCGAGGACGCAGAACTCAAGGCCGATCTTGCCGCCGCGCAGCCCTATGCGAAGTGGCTCGAATCCGCCCAGTACAAGCTGTCGGACATCGAGCATATCGAGCCCGAACTGAGTGCCGTGGCCAGCCATGAGACGTCGCTGCTGCAGCGCCAGCAGGCCTTCGGCTACACCCAGGAAGACATCAGCCGCTTCCTTGAACCGATGATGGTCAGCGGTGACGATCCGGTCGGATCGATGGGCACCGACACGCCGATTGCCGTGCTGTCGAACCGTTCGCGGCTGCTCTACGATTATTTCAAGCAGAACTTCGCACAGGTCACCAACCCCCGATCGATCCGATCCGCGAGGAACTGGTGATGAGCCTGCTGTCGATGATCGGCCCGCGGCCGAACCTCTTGGGCATGGAAGCCGGCACGCACAAGCGGCTGGAGATCAGTCAACCGATCCTGACCAATGAGGACCTGGCCAAGATCCGCTCGGTCGAAGTGGCGCTCGACGGCGCCTTCCGCACCGAGACGATCGACATCACCTGGCGTGCCAGCAAGGGGGCCAAGGGCCTCAAGATGGCGCTGAAGGAAATGTGCTGGGCCGCCACGGAAGCGGTGCTGCAGGACAAGAACATCCTGGTGCTGTCTGACCGCGCGCAGGGACCGGACCGGATCCCGATGCCCGCGCTGCTCGCCACTGCCGCGGTGCACCACCACCTGGTGCGCCAGGGCCTGCGCATGCAGACGGGCCTCGTCGTCGAAACCGGCGAAGCGCGCGAAGTGCACCATTACTGCGTGCTGGCCGGATACGGCGCGGAAGCGATCAATCCTTACGTCGCCTTCGAAACGCTGGAAGACCTGCGGGCCAAGAAGCACCCCGAACTCTCCGCCGCCGAAATCCAGAAGAACTACATCAAGGCGGTCGGCAAGGGCATCCTCAAGGTCATGTCCAAGATGGGCATTTCGACCTACCAGTCCTACTGCGGGGCGCAGATCTTCGATGCGGTGGGCCTGTCGAGCGCCTTCATCGAACAGTATTTCACCGGCACCGCGACCACCATCGAAGGCGTGGGCCTGCAGGAAGTGGCAGAGGAGACCGTGCGCCGCCACGCACAGGCCTATGGCGACAACCCGCTTTACAAGAACATGCTCGATGTCGGCGGGATCTACCAATACCGGCTGCGCGGCGAAGACCATGCCTGGACGCCGGAAAACGTTGCATTCCTGCAGCACGCCGTGCGCGGCAACAGGCCCAAGGACTATGCCGAGTTCGCCAAGTCGATCAACGAGCAGTCCGAACGGCTGCTGACGATCCGCGGGCTGATGGAATTCAGGAAGGCCGAGCAGCCGATCCCGCTGGAGGAAGTCGAGCCGGCGGCTGAAATCGTCAAGCGCTTCAGCACTGGCGCAATGAGCTTCGGTTCGATCAGCCACGAGGCGCATTCGACGCTCGCCATCGCGATGAACCGCATCGGCGGGCGTTCGAACACCGGCGAGGGCGGCGAGGAGCCGTTCCGCTTCAAGCCATTGGACAATGGCGATTCGATGCGCAGCCGGATCAAGCAGGTCGCCAGCGGCCGGTTCGGTGTGACGACGGAATATCTCGTCAATTCGGACGATATCCAGATCAAGATGGCGCAAGGCGCAAAGCCGGGCGAAGGCGGCCAGCTGCCCGGCCACAAGGTCGACAAGCGGATCGGCGCGGTGCGTCACTCGACCCCGGGCGTGGGGCTGATTTCGCCGCCGCCGCACCATGACATCTATTCGATCGAAGACCTCGCCCAGCTGATCCACGATCTCAAGAACACGAACCCGGTGGCGCGCATTTCGGTGAAGCTGGTTTCCGAAGTGGGCGTGGGTACCGTTGCGGCAGGCGTTTCCAAGGCGCGCGCGGACCATGTCACCATTTCCGGTTATGAAGGCGGCACGGGCGCGTCACCGCTGACCTCGTTGACGCATGCGGGAAGCCCATGGGAAATCGGCCTGGCTGAAACGCAGCAAACCCTGTTGCTCAACGATCTGCGTAGCCGCATCGCGGTGCAGGTCGATGGCGGCCTGCGCACCGGGCGTGACGTGGCGATCGGCGCCCTGCTGGGCGCGGACGAATTCGGCTTTGCCACCGCGCCATTGATCGCAGCCGGCTGCATCATGATGCGCAAGTGCCATCTGAACACCTGCCCGGTCGGCGTGGCGACGCAGGATCCGGTGCTGCGCGCGCGTTTCACCGGCCAGCCCGAGCACGTGATCAATTACTTCTTCTTCGTCGCGGAAGAGCTGCGCCAGATCATGGCCGAGCTCGGCTTCCGCACGGTCGAGGAAATGATCGGCCGCGTCGACAAGCTCGACATGCGGCGGGTCGAGCGGCACTGGAAGGCTGCCGGGGTTGACCTTTCGCGCCTGCTGGCACGGGTCGACATTCCGGCTGATGCCCCGCTGCACCACACGCAGACGCAGGAACATGGCCTCTCCGCGGCGATGGACAATGAACTGATCGCGGCCTGCAAGGACGCGATCGTATCGGCCAAGCCGGTCCAGCTCGAGCGCGAGGTTCGCAATGTGAACCGCACCGTCGGGACAATGCTGTCCGGCGAAATCGCCAAGGCTTACGGCCACGAGGGGCTGCCTGCGGATACGATCCGGATCAATTTGACCGGTGTGGCCGGGCAAAGCTTCGGCGCGTGGCTGGCGCATGGCGTTACGCTCGACCTGACGGGCGATGCCAATGACTATGTCGGCAAGGGGCTTTCGGGCGGGCGGATCATCGTCAAGCAGCCTGACAGCGTTGACCGCGATCCAGCGGACAACATCATCGTCGGCAACACCGTGCTTTATGGCGCGATCGCGGGCGAAGCCTATTTCGAAGGTGTCGCAGGCGAACGCTTCGCAGTGCGCAATTCGGGCGCGATCGCGGTGGTCGAAGGCGCGGGCGACCATTGCTGCGAGTATATGACTGGCGGCGTGGTGGTGGTCCTTGGCAAGACCGGGCGCAATTTTGCGGCCGGGATGAGCGGCGGCGTAGCCTATGTCTATGACCCTGATGGCGCTTTCGAACAGCTGGTCAATCCGGCGCAGGTTGACCTGGTGCCGCTGACTGGCGCAGTCGACGAGGAAGACGGCACCGGTCGGCCCGCACAGCGGCCACGCTCGGTCAATGATTTCGGCATGGGCGACATGCTGCGCCATGATGCAGAACGGCTGCGAATCCTGGTCGAGCGGCACAAGCTGCACACCGGCAGCGCCAAGGCGGCGGCGATCCTCGACAATTGGGACAAGGAAGTGACGCGCTTCGTGAAAGTCATGCCGCGCGACTACAAGCGCGCGCTGGAAGCGCTGGCGGCCGAGCGTGAAGAAGCCGCTTCGGTTGCGGCGGAATAAGGTTACGGGACGCACAGAATATGGGCAAGGAAACAGGCTTCCTCGAACTTCGATCGGCGGGATCGCGACTATCTCGATCCGAAAGAGCGGGTGCACAATTATCGCGAATTCGTGATCCAGCCGGACGATGCCACGCTGCAGGCGCAGGCGAGCCGCTGCATGAATTGCGGCATCCCCTACTGCCATAACGGCTGCCCGGTGAACAACATCATCCCGGACTGGAACCATCTGGTCTATGAAGGCGACTGGAGAAACGCGCTCGACGTGCTCCATTCGACCAACAACTTCCCCGAATTCACCGGCCGGATCTGCCCCGCTCCGTGCGAGGCGAGCTGCACGCTCAACATCATCGACCAGCCGGTCACGATCAAGTCGATCGAATGCGCGATCGTCGATCGCGGCTGGCAGGAAGGCTGGATCACGCCGCAAGTGCCGGAAAGGAAGACCGGCAAGTCTGTGGCCGTGGTCGGTTCAGGCCCGGCCGGGCTCGCCTGTGCGCAGCAGCTGGCCCGCGCTGGTCATACGGTAACCGTGTTCGAGAAGTCTGACCGGATCGGCGGGCTGCTGCGCTATGGCATCCCCGACTTCAAGATGGAAAAGCACCTCATCAATCGCCGCGCGGTGCAGATGGAGGCCGAAGGGGTCGAATTCAAAACTTCCAAGGAAGTGGGCGTCGATATCTCGTTCAAGAGCCTGCAGGAAAATTACGACGCGGTGGTACTGGCAGGCGGCGCGGAAGACGCGCGCCAGCTGGCAATACCCGGCGCAGAAATGCCGGGCGTGCGCCTGGCGATGGAATTCCTGACGCAGCAGAACAAGCGCAATGCGGGCGATGACGAAGTGCGCGCCGCGCCGCGTGGCAGCCTGCTCGCCACCGGCAAGAAGGTGGTGGTGATCGGCGGCGGTGACACAGGCAGCGACTGCGTCGGCACGTCGAACCGCCAGGGCGCCAAGAGCGTGGTCCAGCTCGAGATCATGCCCAAGCCGCCCGAGAAGGAAGACAAGGCGCTGACCTGGCCCGACTGGCCGCTGAAGCTGCGCACCTCGTCAAGCCACCAGGAAGGGGTCGAGCGCGACTGGGCTGTGCTGACCAAGCGTGTCGTTGGCGATGGCGAGAAGGTAACCGGGCTCGAATGCGTGCGGGTCGAATGGAAAGACGGCCAGATGCAGGAGATTGAGGGCACCACCTTCGTGATCGAGGCTGACCTGATCCTGCTGGCGATGGGCTTCGTCGGCCCGAAAAAGGCCGGATTGCTCGACCAGGCGGGGGTTCAGCTGACCGATCGCGGCAATGTTAGCGCCGACACCAGCAGCTATGCCACCAGCGTCGAAAACGTGTTCGCGTGCGGCGACATGCGGCGCGGGCAATCGCTGGTGGTCTGGGCGATCCGCGAAGGCCGCCAGGCGGCGCGCGCGGTCGACCTGGCGCTCATGGGTGTGAGCGAATTGCCGCGCTGACGGCGGGTCTTCGGTTCAGCCCTGGCCCCGGCCACGCTGCTGCACCGCCGCGCGGCGAGCCTCGACATCTTCCGGCCTGACCTGCGCATTGGCAGCGGATGACAGTTTTGCCTCCAGCGCCAGCCCATCGGCGAAAGTCGCGGCATAGCCGTCGTCGATGAGACGCTTGTAATTGGCTAGGAACGCCGGATCGATCGTCGCCATGTCGGCGGCAATCCTTCTTGCCAGCGGAAGCAATTCTTCCGGCTCAACCACATGGTTGACGAGGCCCCATGCCTGTGCGGTGCGGGCATCGAGGAAGTTGCCCGTGAAGCTCAGTTCCTTGGCGCGGCTGATACCGATCATCCGACTGAGCTTCTGCGACAAGCCCCAGCCCGGATAGATGCCGACGCGCGCATGGGTATCGGCGAAGCGTGCATTGGTACTGGCGATCAGCACATCGCATGCCAGTGCAACTTCGAACCCGCCCGTAATCGCCACACCGTTGATCGCCCCGAGAACCGGCTTGCGGCATTGCTCGATCGCCTTGACCGGGTTCTCCTCGGCCCCCTTGGCATTGGCCGCGCCCAGCGCGCCTTGCTGGCTACCCAGTTCCTTGAGGTCGAGCCCCGCAGTAAAGGCACGCTCACCCGCGCCAGTCAGGATCACGGCGCGCACCGCATCGTCTTCGTTCACTTGGCGCATCACTTGCGCCAGCCGGGCCCGCAGCGCTTTCGATAGTGCGTTCATCGCTTGCGGACGGTTGAGCGTGACCGTGGCTATGCCATCGGCAACCTCCAGCAGGACCGGTTCCTCGCTCATCCCATACCTCCTTGCCTCACCAGTCGATCTTGCCGCGCCCATGGCGCTCGAGAAAGGCGTTGGCCTGGCTGAACGGGCGCGAGCCGAAGAAGCCGCGATGCGCCGACAGCGGGCTGGGGTGCGGGCTTTGCAGCACCAGATGGTGCGATCCGGCGCCCAGCCCGCGCACCCGGCTGGCCTTTTTCTGGGCATGGCTGCCCCACAGGATAAACACCGTCGGCAGGCCTTGCTCTACCACGGCTGCAACACAGGCGTCGGTGATCGCATCCCAGCCGCGCCCGGCATGGCTGCCCGCCTGCCCGGCCTCTACTGTCAGCGTATTGTTCAGCAGCAGCACGCCCTGTGTCGCCCAGCGTTCCAGATTGCCGCTGGGCGGGGAACGCACGCCGATGTCGCTTTCGATTTCCTGGTAGATATTGCGCAGGCTGGGCGGCAGCTGCACCCCGTCGCGCACCGAAAAGGCCAGGCCATGTGCCTGCCCCGGCCCGTGGTAGGGGTCCTGCCCCAGGATCACCACGCGGACCCGGTCGAGCGGCGTCATCGCCAGCGCCGCCAGCCTTTGCCCGCGCGGCGGATAAACCGTCTTCCCGCGATCCTCTTCCTGGCGCAGCCAGCCGCCCAGCTTGCGCGCTTCCGGCGTCGCCAGGGCGGGCTCCAGCGCGGTACGCCAGCTGTCAGGGATCGCTTCGACAGTCATGCGCCGTGTCTAGCCCGCTGCAAACGCCGTAACCACCACCCCTTTCCCTCTTTCCCCAATCGGCCTAATGGCAAAAGCGATGGCTATACATTTTCACGAAGAGGACCTGCCTGCGGGCGTCCTGCAAGGCAACGCGCCGATCGCGGTCGACACCGAAACCATGGGTCTCATCACCCATCGCGACCGGCTGTGCGTGGTACAGCTGAGCGACGGCAGCGGTGACGAGCACCTGGTGCGGTTCGGGCCGAACAGCAGCTATGATGCGCCCAATTTGAAGGCGGTGCTGGGCGATTCGGGGCGCGTGAAGCTCTACCATTATGCCCGTTTCGATCTCGCGGCGATCGAGCATTATCTGGGCGTAATTGCGGCGCCAGTGTTCTGCACCAAGATCGCCAGCAAGCTGGTGCGCACCTATACGGATCGCCACGGGCTGAAGATGCTGGTCGAGGAACTGCTCGGCGAAAACCTGTCCAAAGTACAGCAATCAAGCGACTGGGGCGGACCCGACCTGAGTGATGCTCAGCGCGACTATGCCGCCAGCGACGTGCGTTTCCTGCACCGGTTGCAGGCCGAACTGGTCAAGCGACTCGAGCGCGAAGGACGGATGGACATGGCGCAGGCCTGCTTCGATTTCCTGCCGACCCGCGCCCGGCTTGACCTGGCGGGCTGGCCCGATCGCGACATATTCAGCCACGAGTGATGATCGGGGGACTATAGCTCGCATCATGACCATCCACCCGCGCATCGAAACCAGCGAAGCCAAGGCATTGCGCAGCCAGCGCCAGCATTTTGCGGCACCCGGCGGCTCGCATGACAAGCTCGTGCGGTTCCTGGCGCGGGCACTGCCCATGGCGGTGGGGGTTGTCGCCGCGCTGATGCTGATCACGCCATTGGGGCCGACCAGCGAGGTCAGCTTCCTGCTCGATCGCAACAAGGTGGCGATGATCGACGAGCGACTGGCGGTAAGCAATGCGATGTATCGCGGCGCCGACAATGAAGGGCGCCCCTTTTCGTTGACCGCCGGTGAAGCGGTGCAGCGCTCCAGCGCCGAGGGCATCGTGCGGATGCGCGACCTGGAAGCGCAGATCCTGCTGCGCGACGGCCCGGCCCGGATCAGCGCCGAGGCGGGAACCTATGACATCGAACGCGAAGTGGTGGACGTGATCGGGCCGTTGCGGCTGTCCGCCGCCGATGGCTATGCCATGGTCGCGCGCGGAGTATCGTTCAGCCTGCCCGAGCGTCAGATGGTCGGTGCCGACGGAGTCGAGGGATCGGTGCCTGCCGGGACCTTTTCGGCCGACCGGATGGTGGCAGATATGGACGAACGCCGCATTTCGCTGAAGGGCAATGCCAGGATTACCATGCGCCCGACCGAATTGAGGAAACCCTGATGAATGCTTCGTTGCTCACCACCGCTGCCCGCTCCGCGATTGGCGGCTTTGCCCTGACGCTGCTGGCGCTCGGCGGAATGCAGCTTAACGCGCAGGCGTTTTCGGGCCATGATTCGAGCGCGCCGGTGCAATTCGATGCAGGCGATATCGATGTCGAGGACCGGCAGGATCGCGTCTTGCTGGTCGGTGGTGTCACCGTGCGGCAGGCCAACCTGACAGTCCGCTCACAGCGAATGCTGGTCGATTACAGCGATGCCGGCGATTTCTCGATTGCCCGGATCACCGCCACCGGGGGCGTCAACGTGCAGCGCCGCAACGAGAACGCGCGCGGCGACGTGGCGGTCTATGACATTGAACGGCGGCTGATCACCATGGCCGGCAATGTCGAGCTGCGCCGCGGCGCAGACCGGCTCTCAGGCGGGCGCTTGACGATCGACCTCGCTTCAGGTCGCGCCAGCGTGGATGGGCGCGGGGCAAGCTCCGGTGAAGGATCGACAGGCCGTGTGACCGGCACTTTCACCGTATCGCAGCGTAAGAGCGGCGACACCGAACAGTAACCCTGCCTTTAGCGGCGCGAAGCGAAGCGGGCGATCTCGGTCAGCCCCTGCGCCAGCAGCAATTCCGCCGCCTGGCTATTGGCCAGCAGGTCGCGGTGCAGCTCCATCAGTCTGGGCCCGAGCCGCTCCAGCTTGCGCCGGTGCCAGCACGCCAGCTGGTCGCGAATGTCGCGCTCTTCGCGGAAGAAGATGCCAAGCCGCGCCTTCGCGCCCTTGTCGAGCGCATCGAGCGAACCGCGCGGGCCGAGCTGTGCGGCGATCTGCGCCAGCTGCGCTGCGCGGCGTTCGACGGCGAGGAGCACGCCGACCGGGTTGAGCCCATGTTCGCGCATCCGCCTGAGCTCGCGATCAAGCCGCCCCGTGTCGCCTTTGAGCACGGCATTGACCAGCGGCATGAAGCCATCTTCATCGGTTGCCGCGCCCACCGCCTCGAGATCCTCTGCGGTCAATTGCCGGGGGGCTTGCGGCGAGGCGTCGCAATAGGTTGCAAGTTTGGTGATTTCGGACTGCGCGAGGCGCACGTCGAGGCCTGCCGCGCGGGCAATCCGTTCGGCCAGATCGCCGCCCAGCCTCAGGCCTGCAGCATCGGCCATCTGGCGAACCGATGCGGAAACCGACTGCAGATCGGGCGGCCAGAACATCGCGACCAGCGCGTCCTTGCGCTTTTCGAGAAGCTTGGCGGTCCGCGACTTGTCCGTCGCAGACGTCGCCACCACCAGCACCGGGGCCGCCTCACCCGCGCCCGCCTCGCTCGTGTCGATCAGCGCCTGCAAGGCATCATGCGCCTCGTCCCCACTGGCGCGAACATAGATGTGGCGCTTGTCGCCAAACAACGAGCCTGACCGCGCTTCGTCGCCCAGCAGCGCCGGGTCCTTGCGCAGGTCGGATCCTGACAGTTCGATCCGCTCGCCCGCATCGGGTAGCATCGCCACCAGCGATTGGGCTGCAGCAGCGGCACCGGCTTCATCAGGCCCACAGAAGAAAAAGATACTGCAGTGGTCGGCTGCGCGGCGCGCGGTGGAGGCAAAATCGCGCTGGGTAGCCTTCATTGTGCCTGGCCGGCCTCGCGCAGGGTCAGCGCCACTTGCCGCACCATCCGCTCGGCAACGTCGCGGGCGAGGTTTTCCAGCGCGGTCTGCTCGGCAGCAATCGTGGCATATTCGCTGGAAACCACGTCGATCCCGGCGTCCGAGCCCGCGCTGGCATCGAGCAGGATGGTGCCGCTGGCAAGGTCGACCAGCTGGTATCGGGCGCGCAGGATGCGGAGCTCGCGGCTGATCGTGTCGTCATTGAGCACGCCCAGCGCTTCCAGCGAATCGTCGAGCCGCACCTCCAGCCGATAGCGCGGCGCGGCATCGCTGCCTGTCAGGTGAAGCCGGTCATTCAGCGCGTTGCGCACCAGCCAGCCATCGCGACCAGGGATCGGTGCCACTTCCACCGCCGCCAGTCCCTGCGCCACGGCCGCGCCGCCATTGCCCGCATACATCGGCTGCAGCCCGCAGGCGGCAAGCAGCGTCAGGGCGAGGATGGCAAGCAGCGCGCGCATCAGGTCACAATATTGACCAGCCGGTCCGGAACCACAATGACCTTGCGGATCGGCGCGCCATCGATCGAGCGCTGCACCTTCTCGCTGGCGAGCGCGAGCGCCTCGAGATCCTCTTTCGACGCGCCCTTGGGCGCGGTCAACGTGTCACGCAGCTTGCCCATGTGCTGGATGGCGATGGTGACTTCGTCTTCCACCAGCAGTGCGGGATCGTGCGCCGGCCAGTCCGCTTCCGCGATCAGTCCGCCAAACCCGGCGCGCTGCCAGGCCTCTTCCGCCAGATGGGGCATCATCGGCGAAACCAGCCGCATCAGCCCCGCAATCGCTTCGCTGCGAGCCGCCGAGGAAGGCGCCTTTTCCACCGCTGCGGTGAGCTCGTAAATCCGCGCAACTGCCTTGTTAAAGCTGAGCGCTTCGATGTCGTCGGCCACGGCGGCGATGGTTTGGTGCAGCTTGCGCGACAGGGCCTTGTCCTCACCCGCAGCGCCCGCGTCATGCTCGCCGAACAAGCGCCACAGCCGCTGGACGAAGCGCCAGCAGCCTTCGATCCCGGCTTCGGACCACGGCAGGTCGCGTTCGGGCGGACTGTCGCTCAGCATGAACCAGCGCGCTGCATCCGCCCCGTAACTGTCGATGATGTTGTCCGGGTCGACCGTGTTCTTCTTCGACTTCGACATCTTGATGACGCGGCCGATCTCCACCGGCTGGCCGTCGTCGATCAGCGTCGCGCCATGTCCAGTCCGATCGACCTCTTCGGGCAGGAAATAGACGGTGCGCCCGTCAATCTTTCGCGAATAGGTTTCATGCGTCACCATCCCTTGCGTGAATAGCGAGGCGAAAGGCTCGGCAAAGTCGAGCTGGCCGATGTGCTGCAGCGCGCGGGTCCAGAAGCGGGCGTATAGCAGGTGCAGGATCGCATGCTCGATCCCGCCGATATACTGCTCGACCGGCAGCCATTTGGCGACTTCGTCCCGATCGAACGGCTTGTCCGCCGGCTGGCTGGCAAAGCGCAGGAAATACCACGAACTGTCGACGAAGGTGTCGAGCGTGTCGGTCTCCCGCTCGGCAGCGGCGCCGCATTTCGGGCAGGTCGTGTGCTTCCAGGTTAGATGGCGCAGTAGCGGATTGCCCGGGGTCTTGAAGTCGACATCCTCGGGCAGGGTCACCGGCAGCTGGTCCTTGGGCACCGGCACTACGCCACATGTGCTGCAATGGATGAAGGGGATCGGCGTACCCCAGTAACGCTGGCGACTGACGCCCCAGTCGCGCAGGCGATATTGCGTTTCGCCCCGGCCCCAACCGTCATGCTCGGCCTTCGCTATCACCGCGGCTTTCGCCTCGTCGATCGTCATGCCGTCCATCCATTCGGAATTCACGATCCGGCCCGGCCCGGTATAAGCGACATCGCCGCGAAATTCGCTGGCGGTCTCCTCGCCATCGGCCACGACGCGGGTCACCGGCAGATTGTATTTGCGCGCGAAATCGAGATCGCGCTGGTCATGCGCCGGGCAGCCGAACACCGCGCCGGTCCCGTAATCCATCAGCACGAAATTGGCGACATAGACCGGAAGATGCCAGTGCTTCGCGAGCGGATGCTCGACCGAATAGCCGGTATTGAAGCCCTTTTTTCGGCGGTCTCCAGCTCTGCCGCCGTGGTACCACCGCGCTTGCATTCGGCAATGAACTCGGCAAGCGCAGGCACGTGCTCGGCCTGCGCCTGGGCGAAGGGATGGTCCGCCGCGATCGCGACGAAGCTGGCGCCGAACATGGTGTCGGGGCGAGTCGTAAAGACTTCGATCCCGTGATCGCTGTCAACGAAGCGGAAGGTGCAGCGCAGCCCCTGGCTCTTGCCGATCCAGTTTTCCTGCATCAGCCGGACCTTGTCAGGCCAATCCTCAAGCGAACCCAGTCCTTGTAGCAAATCCTCGTTAAAATCGGTTATCTTGAGGAACCACTGGTTGAGCTTGCGCTTCTCAACCTCTGCGCCGCTGCGCCAGCCCTTGCCGTCGATCACCTGCTCATTGGCGAGCACGGTCATGTCGACCGGGTCCCAATTGACCTCGCTTTCCTTGCGATAGACGAGGCCCGCCTCATAGAGGTCTATGAAGAGCGCCTGTTCATGGCCGTAATATTCGGGGTCGCAAGTGGCGAATTCGCGCGACCAGTCGAGCGCAAAGCCAATGCGCTTGAGTTGCGCTTTCATGTTGGCGATGTTCTCGCGCGTCCAGCCGCCGGGATGGACGCCCTTTTCCATCGCCGCGTTTTCAGCCGGCATGCCGAACGCGTCCCACCCCATCGGGTGCAGCACTTCATAGCCGCGCATCTTCTTGTAGCGCGCCAGCACGTCGCCCATGGTGTAGTTGCGGACATGCCCCATGTGGATGCGCCCCGAAGGATAGGGGAACATCTCCAGCACGAAGCTCTTGGGTTTGTTGCTGGATGAATCGGCATGGAAGGTGCCGGCCTCTTCCCAGGCACGCTGCCAGCGGCCGTCAGCCTTGGACGGATCGAAACGCGTATCGGTCATAAGCAACCCGTTAGGGCTAAAGTGGTCAGGAAGCGAGCGTCTGGCGGCGGAGTTCGCGGGCCTTCGTCAAAATAATGTCCTCAAGCTTCTGCACGGTCGCAGCCTGGACCGGCGCTTCTACCCAGCCACCACCTTGTGCAACCTGGCGGCTGGCCACCACGCGCAGCGCATCTGCACGCAGATCGGTATCGAGGATCGTCACTGTCACCTTGACGCGTTCATTGGGGTTCGTCGGGTTGGCGTACCAGTCCGTCACGATGACCCCGCCGGCGCTGTCAGCCTGCAACAGCGGCGCGAAAGCCACGGTGTCCAGCGCGGCGCGCCACAGGTAGGAATTGACCCCGATGGTGTTGACCTGCGCAGCCGCAAGGTCTGCACGGGGTCGCTCACGTCCACCGCATGCGGCAAGCGTCGCCATGGCCGCGCAGGCAAGCGCGATGCGGACGGGGCGGCGGGTGGCGAAGGTGGTCAGGCTCATTCTTGCTCTCGTCCTCAAGCGGAAATACTGTGTTCGGCTCTATAACCCGCCCAGCGCGCGCGGCAAGGCGTCAAACCGGCCTTGGCTGGCCCATTCCCGCTTTTCTGAGCGGGGTGCGGCTTTATCCACGCTGAACGCGGCCCGCACACCACCCCGCTGAACCTTAGGAAATGGCTTGTAACGAGAGCTTCATGTGTGCCGAATACAACAGTGATGCGACGCTACGTAATGGCGAGGCCGATTACCGTTGCGCAAGCGGCGATGGCGCATCTAAGGTGCACAGGCTGGGAACGAGTCGGCGATAGCCGATCCTACCGGTCAGCGACCGTTCAGTATGGTTGTTTTTAAGTAAACCAGAACCATTTCGGGTTCAGTCAGAATTTCGGATCAGACTTCGATCCATCGGGAAGGAAACAGGACAAAAGCCATGGGACGGAGGCACACAGCAGGTTCGGCGCGCAAGCTGCCCTTGCTGCTGGCTGCGGCCGGGTTGGCATTCGGCGTTCCCACCACCGGCCTGGCTGTTGCTGCATTGGGCGATGGCACGGCGGTTTCCGCTTCGTCGGTATTCCCGATCTTCACGCCCTCTTCGGTCGATCCACAGCTGGCCGAGCGTGTTGCCCGGCGCGGCGACGCATCGGCCATGCGCTTTACCCCTGCGGGCCGCGCGATCAAGCGCGACCGCACGGTAACGGTGGCGGTCCGCGTCGATCATGACACCGCGCGCGCAATCACCGTGCGTCAGGCGCTTGATATGGCACCAGGTGGCGGCGAAGGTCTCGCGGCACTGCCGGTGACGCGTTACAATCTGGGTATCGCGCGTGGCTATCAAAGCTTCAAGCGCCCCGAACCACAGATCGCCCTGTCTGCCAGCGTGCGCGATATCGCCATGCCTGATCTTGCTGCCTTCGAGCCATCGGGTCCGTCTGCAGCTGAAAAGCCGAGCCGGTTCCAGCCGCGGATCGCGCTGGAGGGCGAGCAGCTCGCCGGGCGGTCACCCAACACGCTCGATTCGCTCAGCGCGCAAACGGTTGATGTCGGCGGGGCCTACAGCATCACCCGCAATCTTGACGTTACGGCAGGCGTACGGCTGTCGCAGGAACGCGACCGACTGGGCCCGCTCACCGATTCGGCGCAGGACAGCCAGGCCGTTTACGTCGGGACACAGTTCCGCTTCTAGATCGGGCGTAGCGCTCCTCCCCACCATGAATTCGTATGAGAAAACCCTGCTTCGGCGGGGTTTTTCGTTTCCTTGACGCTACGGCACGGGTAACCGTGATGCAGGAATCCATACGGAGAAAAAATCATGGCGCGCGTTGCAATCGTAACTGGCGGGACCCGGGGGATCGGCGAGGCGATCTGCCAGCGGCTGAAGCGGCAAGGTCACATCGTGATCGCCAATTATGGCGGAAACGACGCCGCTGCGCAGGCCTTTACCGCGGCCACCGGTATCCCGTCCTACAAATGGGATGTGGGCGATCACCAGGCCTGCCTCGATGGCTGTGCCAAGGTCGAAGCAGAGCACGGCCCGATCGACATTGTCGTCAACAACGCCGGGATCACCCGCGACGGCACGCTGCACAAGATGAGTTTCGAGGACTGGAACGAAGTGCTGCGCATCAACCTGGGCGGTTGCTTCAACATGGCCAAGGCGACCTTCCCCGGCATGCGCGAGCGCGGCTGGGGCCGGATCGTCAATATCGGCTCGATCAACGGGCAGGCCGGGCAATATGGCCAGGTGAATTACGCGGCGGCCAAGTCGGGCATCCACGGGTTCACCAAGGCGCTAGCGCAGGAAGGTGCGAAGTTCGGCGTCACCGTGAACGCAATCGCACCCGGCTATATCGACACCGACATGGTCGCCGCCGTACCACCACCGGTGCTGGAAAAGATTGTTGCGAAGATCCCGGTCGGCCGACTCGGCCATGCCGAGGAGATAGCGCGCGGCGTGGCCTTCCTGACCAGCGAAAACGGCGGGTTCATGACCGGCTCGACCATGAGCATCAACGGCGGCCAGCACATGTATTGATGCATCTTTCTTGGGAGGGGCGGCGCGGCATCAACCCGTTGCCCCTAGATCCCCCCGGGCAGATATTCGAGCACTGCCTCCCATGAGCCGAAACCGAGAAATATCCTCCCGGCCATCATCGACAGCAACAACACAAGAATCACGGCCCACAGGGCGAGGATCCCACTGGTCATGCGCCAGCTCTTGGGTGGCAGCCCCTGGACCAGGAACATGGCAATCCCGGCCACATTGACGCACACCAGATTGACCGCAAACAGGAATAGGGCGTTGCCACCAGCGGCTGCAAACCCTGCCCCGGTATAGACCCCAGCTGCCGCCAGCGGCGGAACCAGCGCCACGGCGATCATAACGCCCACCAGCGCGAGTGAAGCTCCGCGGCTGAAGGCCAGCACTCCTGCTGCGCCGCAAGCAAGCGCCAGCGCGACATCCGCCGCATTCACGATCGTACGGCTGCGTAGTTCCGACACCAGCGGATCGATTGGCAAGGCCAGTCCCACGATGCCGCCTGCCACCACGGCACAGGTGCTGCCGATTGCCAGGGTTATCGCGGCTTCGCGACCCAGCGACCGCTTGCCCACAGTCGCAGCCAGCGCCATGCCCATGGTCGGACCCAGAAGCGGGGCGATGATCATCGCGCCAATCACCACCGCCGTCTGCCCTGCGCGCATGCCGAGCGCGGCGATGATCGCGGAGAGTGTGACCGTCAGCAGATAGCTCGGCGTTACATGCAGACTGCCCTCGATATCGTCATAGAGTTCGTCCGTGCTCAGGCGGTCGCGGCTGAAGAAACGTTCCAGCTTCGTCGGTGGGGGCAAGTCTGGATCGATCCGCAGCTCGGTCTCGGCGGTCTCTTCGACGGGAGGCAGCGCCGCTTCGAGCCGCTGGACATAGGCGGAGAAGGAAGGCTCACCGGCAAAATTCTGGTCGAGCTCTTCAAGCAAACGCTCGGTATAGCGCTGCTGAACGATGCAGCTGAATTTCTCCTGCCCGCCAGGCACGCTTTCACGCCAGAAACGGCGACTATGCCGAGCCAGGATTGCCTCTAGCTCCGCTATCCGGTGCTCTGGCAGGTAGATCTGGACCAGTCGTGCCGACATTGCATCCCAACTAGGTTCAAGATCAATTGATCGCATGAACAGAGATAAGCGGCAAGGCTACTTGCTGAAAGCTGTCTTCTCATCCGATCGCCTAGCCTTCCAATCGACATGAAGGAAATCGGCCACGCGGAAACAGGCAGGGCTGTCATTGTTGCCCAGCGTGATCACCGTTTCGTTTGTCGTTTCGTAGCTGCGGATATCCACGCACTGCCCATAAAGCTTGCCGCCGTGGCCCCATCGAAGGTCGCGTGACAGGAATTCGCCGCCATAGCCGGTCGCGAAGAAGCCCAAGCCAAAGCCGTTGACTTGGGGCGTGATCGCCTGCTCGAACAAGGCGCGCGGGACGCCAAGTCGCCCTTCGCGAAGAGAATTCACAAAGCGCAACATGTCGCGCGCATTGAATGACTGTCCGCCCGCAGGCCACCCGCTATCAAGAACTGAGAAGCAATTGGGAATGCGCTCATCGCCGACAGTGATATAGGCTACGGCCTGCGCAGGATTATCGAAGCTGCAGGCCTCATTGGCGTGTGCGGCGTCCATCCCCGCCGGAAGATAAATGTGCTGCTCCACATATGTACGATAGTCTTGGCCTGACAGCACCTCGACCATCCGGCCCAGCAAGATCATGCCGTGATTGCCATAGGCTTGATCGCTGCCAGGGGTGTATGTCGGGGATCGATCATCGTAGAGAGCGACGAAGTCAGCCAATGCCGGTTCGCGCCCCTGCCACGTAAGCGAATCCGGATAGAACAGCGCATCGGCTTCCCCCGCACCAGCAGTGTGAGTCAGCAGTTGGCGCACAGTTGCCTGGCGCATTGCCGGATTGGAGTAGTCCGGCATCACCTCACCCAGCGTCGTTTCGAGGCTCATCTTGCCCGCAGCGATCTGTTGCAGAGTGGCGGTGATCGTGAACATCTTGCCAGCCGACGCAAGATCGAAGCGCGTATCCACCTTCAAAGGGTCGCCCAGTTTCTCGTCACGTGCGCCGTAGGCTCGCTCGAACACCACCTCGCCATGCCGTGCCACCAGAACGACGCCGGAAAAATCGCCGCTCGCTTCGACACCCCGAATATAGGCATCGAAGCGTTCCAGCGCCTCTTTGCTGGCCGGTGGTTCTTCGGCGATTGCTGGCGCAATGGCCAGCACGAGACAGAAACTAGCCAAGGTTGCGTGCATCAGCGGCACAGCATCTTTCTTATCCATCCCGCTTAACCGACCATGACCCCGACCACCTTCCAGACGTCGTCTTCCCATGCCAGCGTCACGGTTTCCACCTGATTGGTACCGTCGGCATAGCTGCTGGCGAATTTGACTACCTGCACCCCATTAGGCGGAGCAGGGACATATTCGTTGACGAACAGATTGCGGGTCAGATTCTTGCCTAACGGCTCGCGCACCTTTTGCGACACCCTGGTCCAAACCTCAAGCGTGTTGGCCTGCCTAAACTGCGCGCCGGTGGCGGCATAGCTATCGACCCAGCGGCTTTCGTCGATCATCTCGAGAAAGCTTTCGGCGGCGCGCGCAGCACCTTGATCGCTGGTTTCTTCTGTTGTGGCGGGGCCGCTCACCGTGACGGTATCGGCCAGGATCAGCGCAGCGGGCAGCAACAGGACAGTAAGCAAGAGAGACATAGCACATACTCCTGTGACAATCAGGGCGAAGCGATGCTTCACCCACCACCCGTTGTAAGCGGTTGCCCCATTGCCTGCGCCGTCCAGAGCCGCTCTTATATCCCCCAAAAGTGTGTCCCCCAACAATTGGGGGGCATCCGCTTCTGCCTCCAGCAGGCGCCTTGCAGCTTCGCGGCTGCTCGATACTCCGAGCTTGCGCCGGGCATCGCGCAACCGTTCGTTGACGGTGTGGACGGACAGACCGAGTTCGCGCGCAGATGACTTGGCGTCGTGCCCGCGCAGCAGCAGGCGAAGCGTCTCCTTCTCCTTGTCGGTCAGTGCATCCACAATCATCACACGGGGTCTAAGGCGCAAGCGGCGATGGCTCTACCCCAAATTTTTCGTATCCGTGGGCAGGGTTGAACGGCTATCGAATAACAATGGCTGCCCCCTATCACCCGCCCGTCAAACGCTCGGTCCAGATCGAAGGCCACAAGACCTCGATCAGCCTTGAGCCGCTGTTCTGGGACATGCTGCGCGACGCCGCTGCAGCGGAAGGGGTCGCGATCAATGCGCTGGTAGCGCGGATCGACGAGGAGCGAATTCGCGCGGCAAACCCATGCGGCCTGGCCGGCGCAATCCGGATCTGGCTGGTCAGCCGAGGTGAAAGCTAGTCGTCGCCAACGCGCTGGATATCCGCGCCCACCAGCTGCAATTTTTCTTCCAGCCGCTCGTACCCGCGATCGAGGTGATAGAGCCGCCGCACAGTCGTCTCGCCTTCGGCAGCGAGCCCTGCCAGAACCAGGCTGAACGACGCGCGAAGATCGGTGGCCATGACTTCCGCGCCGGTGAGACGCTCGACGCCCTTTACGATCGCGGTGCGTCCCTCGGTCTCGATATCGGCCCCCATGCGGCATAGCTCCGGCACGTGCATATAGCGGTTCTCGAAGATAGTTTCCTTGAGCACGCTGGTGCCCTGCGCCTTGCAGAGCAGCGCCATCAGCTGCGCCTGCATGTCAGTGGCGAGGCCGGGATAGGGCGCGGTGGTGAGATTGGTCGCCTTGAGCGGGCCATTGGCGCGAACGCGGATGCCCTTGTTCCCCTCTTCCACTTCGACGCCGATATTGCGTAGCGCGTGGATCGTCGCCGCCATTTCGTCCGCCTTCGCGCCGTCAAGCGTCACCTCGCCACCGGTGATCGCCGCGGCACAGGCATAGGAGCCTGCTTCGATCCGGTCCGCCATCACGCGATAGGTGGCGCCATGCAGCCGCTTGACCCCATGGATGGTAAGATCGGACGTACCGATCCCTTCGATTTCCGCGCCCATCGCCACCAGCAAATTGCACAGATCGACGATCTCTGGCTCGCGCGCGGCGTTGAACAGGCGGCAAGTGCCACTGGCAAGGACCGCCGCCATTACGGCGTTTTCTGTCGCGCCGACGGAGACCACGGGAAAGTCGAATTCGCCGCCGGGCAGGCCGCCATCGGGCGCAATCGCGCGGACGTAACCCTGGGCCAGCTCGATCTGCGCGCCGAAGGCTTCGAGCGCTTTCAAATGCAGGTCAATCGGCCGGTTGCCGATCGCACAGCCGCCCGGCATCGACACGGTCGCTTCGCCCATGCGCGCCAGCATCGGCCCGAGCACCAGGATCGAAGCGCGCATCTTGCGCACGAGGTCGTAGGGCGCGACAGTGGAGGTGATCCGCGGCGCCTCTAGGCTCATCACCCGGCCGAAATCCTCTGGCCGCGTGCCCTGGATCACCGTCGTGATCCCGAACTGGTTCATGAGGTGCTGGAATCCGTCAATATCGGCAAGGCGCGGCAGGTTCCTGAGCGTCAACGGTTCTTCCGTCAGCAAAGCGCAGGGAATCAGGGTGAGCGCGGCATTCTTGGCACCGGAAATAGGGATGGTCCCTTCGAGCCGGTTGCCGCCGCGGATAACGAGTTTGTCCATTAGCGGCATTTAACCCATTCGCCGCGCGCCGCAACTGTCACAGGGCCGCAATCATAGCATCGCAGTTGACGCGAAGAGATTTCGTCTATCTACGACTGGGATATGACCTTGCCCAAACCGATCAAGAAAGCCGTATTCCCGGTTGCCGGGCTTGGCACCCGCTTCCTGCCCGCTACCAAGGCTATCCCCAAGGAAATGCTGGCGATCGTCGACCGGCCACTGATCCAGTACGCCGTGGATGAAGCGCGCGAAGCGGGGATCGAGCAGATGATCTTCGTCACCGGGCGCGGTAAGACGGCGATCGTCGAGCATTTCGACATGGCGTTCGAACTCGAAACCACCATGAGCGGTCGCGGCAAGGATCTGGGTGTGCTCGGGCCGACCCGCGCCACCCCGGGTGACATCATCACAGTGCGCCAGCAGGTGCCGATGGGGCTGGGCCATGCGATCTGGTGCGCCCGCGCAATTGTGGGCGACGAACCGTTCGCGATCTTCCTGCCGGATGAGCTGATGATCGCGCACAAGGATGGCGCCGGGTGCATGAAGCAGATGGTCGATGCCTATCACCAGGTCGGCGGCAATCTGATCAGCGTGCTCGACGTCCCGCGCGAGGAAGTGTCCAGCTACGGCGTGATTGACCCCGGTGCTGAAAACGGCGCGCTGACCGAGGTAAAGGGGCTGGTCGAGAAGCCTCGGCAAGACCAGGCGCCGTCAAACAAGATAATCTCCGGCCGGTACATCCTCCAGCCCGAAGTGATGCGGGTGCTCGAAGCGCAGGAAAAAGGCGCTGGCGGCGAAATTCAGCTGACCGACGCGATGGCGAAGATGATCGGCACCCAGCCGTTCCACGCCGTAACCTTTGACGGCAAGCGCTATGACTGCGGCAGCAAGTTGGGCTTCGTCGAAGCGACGCTGGCGCTGGCGCTGGAGCGCGAGGATATCGGCGCGGACGTGCGGGCGATGGCCACGCGGTTGCTGGCGCGCTAGCTCGCCGCGAATCGCAGCGGCAGGCTTTTGAGCCCACCGACAAAGGTCGAGGTCGCGCGTTTCGGCTCGCCCGCCAGTTCGATACGCTCGATCCGGTCGAGCAGGGTTTCGAACAGTATCTTCATTTCCATCCGCGCCAGGTGCAGGCCAAGGCATTGATGCGCGCCGGCGCCAAAGGCGAGGTGCCGGTTGGGCGAGCGCGCCGCATCGAACTTGCGCGGATTGTCGAACTGCGCCGGATCGTGATTGGCCGCGACATAATTGATCATCAGCCAGTCGCCCGCCCTGATCTGCTGGCCGCCCAGTTCGATATCCTCAGCCGCCGTGCGCATGAAATGCTGCACCGGTGTGGTCCAGCGGATCGCCTCCTCGACGATGCCCGGCAGCAATGACCGGTCCGCCTTGACCCGCGCCCACTGCTCGGGGTCCTGCGCCAGCGCCATCATCGCACCCGCGGTGGAGGCCGAGGTGGTGTCATGCCCGGCGGTCGCGACGATGATATAGTATCCGGCCATGTCGCGCGGTGGCAGCGGCGCCCCATCGACAGTGGCGTTGGCGATGATGCTGGCGAGATCATCACTCGGACGGGCGCGGCGATCGGCGGTGATCCCGGCGAAATAGTCCTCGAAATTCTGCACCGCGCCGGCAACCAGCTGGACGACCATTTCCGGTGTCATCTTGTCGAGCCCGCTGCCCGAAAGATCCTTGTCCTGCCCGCCAAACAGCTGCTGGGTCAGCATCTGCATGCGCGGCTCATCTTCCTCCGGCACGCCCAGGATCTGCATCACCACATGCAGCGGATAGGGGCCCGAGACGAGCTTCACGAAATCCACTTCGGGGCCGGCCGCAATCATCCGGTCGACGGTTCTGGCGGCAATTGCCCGGATCTCCGCTTCGATCCGCTGAAGATTGCGCGGCATGAACCAGTCTTGCGTCAGCCGCCGGTATTTCGGATGGATCGGCGCATCGAACACCACGAGCGAATCGACCAGCATGTTGCTGCCGGTGGCCTTGCGGCTGAATTCGATCGCCTGGCGGAAACTGAACACCACCGGGCGCGGATTGTTGAGGAAAGTCTGGTTGTCCTTCGAAATCCGCATCGCGTCGTCATAGCGGGTTACCAGCCAGAACGGATCGAACAGCTTCCCGTCATCGGGCTCGACCCGCGCCACCGGCGTTTCAATGCGGAGCCGGTCAAACGTATCAAGCAGCCCGTGCCATTCAGCATAGGCATGCGGATCGATCACTTGTCGCGCGATGTCGGGCGGCAGGACTGCCCGGCCCGGCATCAGGCGTTCTCTTTCGCCTTGGCGGCATATTCGTCACGCAGTTCGCGCTTGTAGAGCTTGCCGTTGGCTTCGCGCGGCAGGTCAGGGCGGAAATCGAACAGCCGCGGCATCTTGATCCGTGCCAGCTGCGGTTCGAGGAAGGCGCGCAGTTCCTGCTCCAGCGCTTCACCGGCCTCAGCCATGTCGACCGGCTGGACCACCGCCACCACCTTCTCGCCCAGGTCGGGGTCAGGCGCGCCGATCACTGCCGCATCCATCACCTTGTCATGCGTGACCAGCAGGTTCTCGATCTCCTGCGGGTAGATGTTGACCCCGCCGGAGATGATCATGTGGCTCTTGCGGTCGGTCAGGTAGAGGAAGCCTTCTTCGTCGACATGACCGATATCGCCCAGCGTCATCCAGCCTTTGGGGTGCATGGCTTCGGCGGTTTTTTCCGGGTCCTTATGATAGCTCGGCAGGATCTCGTTTTCAAAATAGATCAAACCGTCCTGGCCAGCGGGCAATTCCTCGCCATCGGGGCCGCAAATATGCAGCTTTCCGTAGATCGCGCGGCCAACCGTTCCGGGATGCGCCAACCAGTCCGGCGAGCGAACCATGGTCATGCCGATGCTTTCCGATCCGGCGTAGTACTCGTTGACGATCGGACCCCACCATTCGATCATCTCGCGCTTGATCTCGACCGGGCAAGGCGCTGCCGCATGCAAAGCGCGCTGATGCGAAGAGAGATCGTATTTCGTGCGGATTTCCGGCGGCAGCTTGAGCATGCGCACGAAGTGCGTCGGCACCCATTGGCTGTCGGTCACGCGGTATTTCTCGATCGCCGCGAGCGCGGCCTCGGGATCGAACTTTTCCATCACCACAATCGTGCCGCCCAGCCGGTGCACCGTCGAACACCAGCCGATCGGCGCCGCATGATAGAGCGGGGCAGGCGAAAGATAGATCATGCTGCCGTCACCCGGCATGCCCGCCCCGAAACTGGCGAGCGCCACCAGCGGCACCGGCGCCTGCGGATCGGGATCCTCAGGCGGCTTGGGCCGGATGCCCTTAGGCCGCCCGGTTGTGCCCGAGGAATAGAGCATCACCACACCGGCGCTTTGATCTACAATTGGCGTGGCAGGCTGGTCCGCGAGCGCTGCCGCGAAATCCTCTTCGCCGCTGCCATCCATCACCAGCACGGGTAGATCCGGGCAGGCGGCGCGCACGGCGGGCATCACGCCAGCGAACGCGCGCGAGGTGATCAGCAGCTTAGCTTCGCTGTCGTGCAGGATATAGGCGATTTCCGGTGCGGTCAGGCGGGTCGAGATTGGCACCAGCAGGGTGCCGGCGCGCTGCGATCCCCAGATCAGCGTGAAATATTCGATCCGGTTTTCCAGCAGCACGGCAAAGGCATCGTCCGGCTTGAAGCCGCGCGCGCGCAATAAATGCGCAAACCGGTTCGCTTCAGCCTCCATTTCGCCAAACGTGATGGTTACTCCGCTTCCGGCCATGATAACGGCGGGATCGTCAGGGCGCGTTTGGGCGTGCTGTATCGGGTGCATCGGTGTCCTCTCTCCTTTGCGAAGAGAAATGGCCGACAGCAGGCGTGGGGACAAGAAAAAAGGCGGCGGGATAACCCGCCGCCATTGTCGGACATCCTCTCCTCTGTCCGAACCCGCTTCCAGGCGGGAAACTCTTGGGCGCCTTACTCGCCGCCCTGACCGCCGTCCGAATCCTGCTGGCCCAGTGCCGCCAAGCGCTGCTGGACCGGAGATTCCACCATATACGGGATTGGATTTACTGCAATACCTGCAATGCGAACTTCGTAATGCAGGTGCGGGCCGGTCGAACGGCCGGTCGATCCGACGTAACCGATGATGTCACCCTTGTTGACCCATTCGCCTTCGGCAACGGCCAGGCGAGACATATGCGCATAACGGGTTTCAAGTTCGGCGCCATGATCGATCTGGACATAGAGGCCGTAGCTGGAAAACCACTCGGCGCGGCCGACGATGCCGTCAGCCGTGGCATAGATCGGCGTGCCGGTCGGCGCGGCAAGGTCGATACCTTTGTGGTTGCGGCGACCGCCGAGAACCGGATGGGTCCGCATGCCGAAATCGCTAGTCAGGCGCGCACCGTCGAGCGGCATACGCGAAGGCACTGAGATGGCCGGGCGGATCGTGCCGGTATTGGGGCCGCGGGTTTCAAGCGCTTCCCAGCTGGCGAACAGTTGGCGGAAGCCCTGATCGCCGGCAACCAGCGAATCGTCCTGAGCTTGGCGCACGGTGTCCGAAATATCGACGGCTGCGGAATTCGTGTTGGCGAGCACCGGGGCGGCCGCAACAGTCATCCAGCCAGCGGCGAGCGCAAGGCCCACCCGCTTGCAATAGTGTGTGAAACGCGATCCGCTCAATGCCTGTTCCTCAACGCAGCCCCTGTTGCGAAGCTGCCATTTTCATTTGCGTTACCCGAAGGAGCTTCTGGCTCCCGCCGTCTGCTTGAGCAGTCCTGAAAACCGACCGCCTTTCTGTGATGCTGGGTTAACCGGCTAAAAATTTACGAAGCAATACCGGCGTAGAAGTCTCGCGACAGACCGGCAGCGAGACGCGCCGAGTCGTTGAACGGTGGCTTAACCGCCCCGCGGAAGTGCCGCAAAACGAGGTCCTGCCAGCATTTTTGCGGAGAATCGCCCGCAGCCGCTGCCCGGGCAAGAAAATGCTTGGTGCCAATCGCAACGTGGCGAATTTCGTCGTCAAGGATCTCGTTGAAGGATTCGCGCTCCGTGCTCGTCACCCTGCGCACGCACGCGTTCAAGCGTAGCCGGCGTGACGTCAAGACCGCGCGCTTCCAGCACCATCGGCACGATTGCGAGCCGGGCGCTGACGTCATGGCGCGTTTCGTGCGCTGCCTGCAATAACCCGCCATGCGCGGGCTGTGCGCCGTAATCGCTGCCCAGGCTGTGCAGTTTGCGGGCTAGCAGCGCAAAGTGCATCGCTTCGTCGGCGGCGACGCCTAGGAAATCCGAAACGAATTCCTTCCCCATTTCCGCGCCGAATCGCCCCGCCATGTCAAACGAGAGGTCGATCGCGACGAATTCGATATGCGCGAGGCTGTGCCACAGGGCGATCCGGCCACGCTCCGACCCGCCCTTGCCGCGCTTGGGCATACGGTTTGGCGGAAGCAACTCGGGCCGGGCGGGACGGGCGGGCTCGTCAGGCATTGCCTCGTCGAAGCTCCACGCCAGTTCCCCCGGCGCCAGCGCCGCGCAACTTCACGCGTGGCGAAGCACTTGGCGCGCGGTTCGCCGGTTAGCAGCGCCGCACGGATGGCGGAGGCGACGCTCTGCATCGCCCGATCAGAGCGCCTTCGCGGCCGCGAGCACTTCCTCGGCGTGGCCCTTGACCTTCACCTTGTCCCAGACCTGGGCGATCTTGCCGTCTGTGCCGACGAGATAGGTGGTGCGGACCATGCCCATATAGGTCTTCCCGTACATCTGCTTCTCAGTCCAGATGCCGAGCGCATCGGACAGGCCGCCTTGCTCCGCGTCACTCGCAAGCGGGGCGGTAAGCCCATGCTTGGCGATAAATTTCGCGTGTTTGGCGGGCGGATCCTTGCTTACCCCAAGCAGCGCCACCCCGGCCTTGGCAAATTCGCCGGCCAGGGCTGAGAAATCCTTGTTCTCGGTAGTGCAGCCCGGGGTGTCGTCCTTGGGGTAAAAGAACAGCACGAGCTTCTGACCGCGGAAGTCGGAAGGCTTCACAGTCCCGCCATCGGGGGTCGCCATCGCGATGTCGGGCAGGGTGTCGCCGGTGCCTGGGAATTTGGTCATTGATCGATCTCCAGTTCGAATCCGAAGGTTCGTTGCCATGCCGCGGCAACCGCATGGCGCGCTTCGCTGAAACTACGCAGCAGCGCGGGATAGGTTTCGCATCGGCAGGCACGCGCCAGTGCCGCAGCGGCAGCTGGCGGCGGCTCAGCGAGGTCCGGGGAGAGCAGCCTGCCTGCTACCAGCAGCCGACTCATCAGATCCTGCGCTGGCCGGATATTGTCGGGTAGCAGACCGGACGCAACCAGAGCATCCGCCGCCTTGGCGAGGTCAGGCTCCATCCCCACCCCGTCGCGCAGCTGGAGGAAGTGTATCACGAATTCGAGATCGACCAGGCCGCCGCGGAGCAGTTTGGCATCGAGCGGGCCGCCGGGCGCCTTGTGCTGCGCCATCTCGCTGCGCATTTTCAGCACGTCTTCGCGCAGCTGCACCGGGTCGCGCGGTTTGGTCAGGACAGCTGCAATAATGTGCTCAAGCTGCGCCCGTGCCTCGGGCGAGCCGACCAGTACCCGCGCCCGCGTCAGCGCCATGTGCTCCCAGGTCCACGCCGCTTCGTGCTGGTATTTGGCAAAGGCATCGAGCGTGACACTGAGCGGCCCCTGCGCGCCCTGGGGGCGAAGCCGCGTGTCGATCTCGTACAGGGCGCCATGTGCGGTTGGCACCGACAGCGCCGCGCTCACGCGCTGGGCCAGCCGGTTATAGTAATGCGTTCCGCCCAGCGACCGGTCGCCATCGGATTCGGCGCCGGTCTCGCCGCTGAACAGGAAGATGATGTCGAGATCGCTGGCATGGGTCAGCGCGCCGCCGCCCAGCCGCCCCAATCCCAGCACCAGCAGTTCGCTATCGGCAATCCGGCCGTGCTTGCGTGCAAATTCTTCGCAGGCGGCAGCATGGGCGACATTCAGCCCGGCCTCCGCCGTGCGCGACAATGCGGCTGCGATATCGAGCGGGTCATGCAAGGCTTGAATCAATTGCAGGCCCAATGCGAAACGCAATTCGCCGGTGACGATGCGGATCCGGTCAAGCTGGCGCTCGTAATCGCGCCCGGCATCGCCAGCCTGCATGCGGGCAGCAATCGCTTCGACGTCGCCCGGCAGGTTGATCGCACTGGCGTCAATGAGCGTGTCGAGCAGTTCGGGCCGCCGCCCCAGCTCCTCGGCCAATGTGGGTGCCAGTGTCAGCACTGCCATCAGCTGGTCGAACAGCCCTGGTCGCGCTTCAAGCAGGCGGAACAGATTGATCGCAGAGGAGGCGTTCGCGAGCACGCCCTCCCAGCGCAGCAGGGCGCGATCGGGGTCATCCGCCTTCGCCAGCGCTTGCATCAAGGCCGGCAGCATGGCGTCAAACGCCTCTAGCGCGGCAGCGGAGCGCAGCGACTGGTAGCGCCCGTCGCGCCAGCCCGCGATCCGCTCTGCCAGACGTTCGGGATCGCCAAAGCCCAGGGCAGCCAGCCGCTGCGCGATCGGGGCAGGCGCAGGCTCGACCGGCTCAGCCGCATTGCCGATTCCCAGCAGTCGATCATAGCTTTGAGCCACCCGCCCGGTCACGTCGCGCAATTCTTCCACCAGCGCCGCGCCATCGGCCAAGCCGTCCAGCCGGGCCACGGCATCGAGCGCGCCACCCGCCGGCAGGGCATGCGTCTGCTGGTCATTCACCATCTGCAACCGGTGCTCGACGACGCGCAACCGGTCATAGGCCTCGCCCAGCATGGTCGCTTCTTCCTCCTCGATCCGCCCTGCCGCCGCCAGTGCATCGAGCGCCGCCCGCGTGCCGCGCAGCCGCAGTGAGGGATCGCGCCCGCCATGGATGAGCTGGTGCGTCTGCGCGAAGAATTCCACTTCGCGAATGCCGCCGCGGCCATGCTTCAGGTTGAAGCCGGGGCCGACTTCTTTGGGGCCGGTGTAGTTCGATCGGATGCGCGCGGTCAGGCGGCGGATTTCGTCGATCGCCCCGAAATCGAGGCTGGAGCGCCACACAAAAGGCCGCAGAGCTTCGAGGAAGCGCTGGCCAGCGGTCAAGTCGCCTGCCGCCGCACGCGCCCGGATGAAGGCGGCGCGCTCCCACGCCAGCGCGAGGCTTTCGTAATGCGTCAACGCAGCATTGCACGAAATTGCCAGCGGGCTGACCTCGCTGGCCGGCCTGAGGCGCAAGTCAACCCGGAAGACATAGCCTTCCTCCGTATTCTCGCTCAGCAGCCGTACGATTTCGCGGGCATAGCGTTGCGCTGCCTCGCCCGGATCGTCGCGCTCGCGGCGGGGCAGCGTTTCGGGGTCGTACAGCAGGACCGGGTCGATATCAGAGGAATAGTTGAGCTCGTTTGCACCATGCTTGCCGAGCGCCAGCGCGATCATCCCGCGCGGTTCGGCGGCCTCAACCCGGCGCGTGATCGCTTCAGCGATCGCGCGATCGAGCGCCCGATCGGCCAGCGACGAAAGCTCCGCCATCACCCGTTCCAGCGAGAACGCCCCGGCAAGGTCGCCCACTGCCAGTGCCGTGGCATATGCCAGGCGCTCTCGCCGTAGCGCCACGCCAAGGTCAGGCGCATTCTCGCCTGCGCTGCGCGCCCATGCAAGTGCAGCCTCGCCTTCGCCTGCTTCGAGCAGCGCGGCTAGCTGTGGCTGGCGCTCGAGCACACGGGCAAGGAAAGGCGCCTCTGCCCGCGCCCGCGCCAATGCGTGATGCCACTCGCTTGCCATGCCTGCTCCCTGCCTGCGAGCGCGGCACTTCGCAAGCGCGGCGGCGCTTGCCCCGGCGTCGCTCCTCTGCAAAGGGAGGCGCCGCACGTACTTTGGAAGAGGATACCCCCTGATGATCAGATCGATGATCGGCCTTGCTGGCGCATCGTTGCTGCTGGCTAGTTGCAACGGCATGAGCGGCGAGGCCGCGCTCGACATTCCCGAAGTCGCCAATGGCGACATTTCGCAGGCAACCATGGTCGATGTCACGCGCAAGCTTGCATCCGACGAGTTCGAAGGCCGTATGCCCGGCACCAAGGGGGAAGAGCTGACCGTCGCCCTGCTGAGCGAGAAATTCGCTGCTGCCGGCCTTCAGCCGGGCAACAACGGGTCGTGGGTGCAGGATGTGCCGCTGGTGGAAATCACCGGCAAGAATTTCGCGCCGCTCACCATCACCAATGGCCAGACCGACTTGGTCTATGACTTCGGCAGCGAATGGGTGGGCGTGACCTATCGCGAGGACGCACAAACCCAGCTGGCCAATAGCGAGCTGGTGTTCGTCGGTTACGGCATCAACGCTCCCGAACGTGGCTGGAACGACTACGATGGCGTCGACGTCAAGGGAAAGACGGTGGTGATCCTGGTCAACGATCCCGACTGGGAAACGCCGGGCCTGACCGGTCCGTTCAACGGCCGAGCGATGACCTATTACGGGCGCTGGACCTACAAGTTCGAAGAGGCGGCGCGGCAGGGGGCAGCGGGCGCGCTGATCGTGCATGACACCGAACCGGCAAGCTATGGCTGGAACGTGGTCGAGAGCTCCTGGTCGGGCGCGCAAGCCTATCCCCAGTATGGCGACAACGCGCCGCCGCGCACGCTGATGAACGGCTGGATCCAGAAGGAAGTCGCGCGCGAATTGCTGGCCGCTGCGGGGCAGGATCTCGACGCACTGAGCGCCGCTTCAAAGCAAGAGGGCTTCAAGCCGGTGCCGCTGGGCTTCACCGCCTCGACCAGCTTCCAGAACGATATCCGCACATTCATGTCAAAGAATGTCATCGGGGTTCTGCCCGGCGCCAAACGGCCTGACGAATATGTCCTTTACACCGCGCATTGGGACCATCTGGGCCGCTGCACGCCCGCGCCCGACGGCGACGATATCTGCAACGGCGCGGTGGACAACGCCACCGGCACGGCGGCGCTGGTCGCACTGGCGGAAGCGCATGCCAAGGCTGGGGCGCCTGACCGCAGCCTGGTGTTCCTGGCGGTGACCGCTGAGGAATCGGGCCTGCTCGGCGCGCATTACTACGCCGAAAACCCCGTCTTCCCGCTGGCGCAAACGGTGGGCGGGGTGAATATGGACGCCTTCGACATGGCCGGGCCGGCCAAGGACGTGACTGTGGTGGGCCCAGGCAAGTCGCAACTTGACCAGTTCCTTGAAGCGGCACTGGTCGCGGACGGCCGCGTAGCCACTCCCAACCCCAGCCCGGAAGCAGGCTACTACTATCGCAGCGATCATTTCGCCTTTGCCAAGCTGGGCGTGCCGATGCTGTATCTCGACGGCGGGCAAGACCTGATCGAAGGCGGCAAGGAGGCCGGCAAGGCGCTGGCCGATGACTATCGCGCCAACCGCTATCACGGGCCGAAAGACGAGTTCGACGAGAATTGGGACTGGTCAGGCGTGATGGCCGACCTGCAGCTGATGTATCGCCTTGGCCGGATGATGGCGATGAGCACCAGCTGGCCCAACTGGAACGACGGCGACGAATTCCGCGCAACCCGCGACGAATCCTGCGCCGCCGCCGACACCGGCTGCTGAGTCCGGCTGCGCTGAGGAAAGGGGTAACCGGTCGATGGCTGACATCCTGATGCCGCCCGAATGGGCTCCGCAGGACTGGCTGTGGATCGGCTTCCCACACCTGGCCGATGAATGGCCCGGCTGGCTGGAACCCGCGCAAGTGCAGATCGCCGCTTTCGCCAGCGCCGTGGCGGAGAGCGGGCAGGAAGTGCGCTTGCTGGTGCGCGACGAGGCCAACGAAGCGCGTGCCCGCGAGCTGGTGTCAGGCGCGGTCACTCTGGAGCGGCGCGTCTATGGCGATATCTGGCTGCGCGATACGGGGCCGCTAGTGCGCGCTGACGGAAGCGCGCTGCGCTGCTGCTTCAACGGCTGGGGCGGCAAATATCTGATGCCGGGCGATCAGACGATCGGCGCAGAGCTGGCCGGCGATGCCGGCTTGCCGGTGGTCGAGAGCGACTGGATCCTTGAAGGCGGGGCGATCGATGGCGACGGCACGGGGATCGTGCTGACGACCGAGCAATGTCTGCTCAACCCCAATCGTAACCCGCAGTTATCACGCGGCGAGATCGAGGCGCGACTGGCGCGGGACCTCGGCTTCACACAAGTCATCTGGCTGGGCGGTGGGCTTATCAACGACCATACTGACGGGCATGTCGACAATCTCGTGCGCTTTGTGGCGCCCGGGGAAGTGGTCTTGCCGCGCGCCACGGGCACTGATGACCCCAACGCCGCGATTTATGCCGACGCGAAGGCGCGTATCCTTGAAGCAGGCTTAAAGCTGTACGAAATACCCTCGCCGGGCCTTATCGAACGGGATGGAACAATCGAACCGGCCAGCTATGTCAATTTTGCGATCACCACACATTTGGTCGTAGTGCCGACCTTCGGCTCGCCGCATGATGCCGAAGGCGTAGCGGCGATTGCCGCGCTATTCCCTGATCGCGACACGATTGGCCTGCCGGGCGAGGCCGTGCTTGCGGGCGGCGGCGGATTCCACTGCGCCAGCCAGCAAATGCCTGCCCTAGAGCCAGTTTAACGACCCGTTAGGATTTCGGCGCGACAATTGGCGCCATGTCCAAAGTCATTACCCTTACGCGCGCGGCCGAGTGGGCACACAAAGTCGCAGAGGCCCGGATGGAAGTGCTGCGATCGACGATCGTGTGCTCTTGCGCCGTGGCACTTATCGCCGCCGGCCGCGCGCTTCCTTTCTGACTCTTCCTTTCTGACTTAGGCCAGATCCGGCGGCGTTGCCGCTTCTTCCAGCATCGCGATCGCTTCTTCGACGCTCATCACCTTCTGGTGCTCGACGCCCAGGGTGCGCACGGCGACCGTGCCTTCTTCGGCCTCGCGCTTGCCCACCACCAGCAGATGCGGAACCTTGGCTAGGCTGTGTTCGCGCACCTTGTAGTTGATCTTCTCGTTCCTGAGATCGCTGTCGACACGGATTCCGGCCGTCTCGAGCTTGGCCACCACGTCCTTGGCGTAGCCATCGGCGTTGGATACGATCGTCGCTACCACCGCCTGGACCGGCGCCAGCCAAACCGGCAGGCGCCCGGCGAAATGCTCGATCAGGATGCCGATAAAACGCTCGTAGGACCCGAAGATTGCGCGGTGGAGCATCACCGGTCGGTGCTTCTCGCCGTCTTCCCCGATGTAGCTTGCGTCAAGCCGTTCGGGCAGCACGCGGTCGGACTGGATCGTGCCGACCTGCCAGGTGCGGCCGATCGCGTCGGTGAGGTGCCATTCGAGCTTGGGTGCGTAAAAAGCGCCTTCGCCGGGCAGCTCTTCCCAGCCATATTCCTTGGTTGCAAGGCCGGCGTCGATCACCGCCTGGCGCAGTTCAGCCTCGGCCTTGTCCCAGTCCGCGTCGGAGCCGTAACGCTGCTCGGGCCGCAGCGCGAGCTTGATCTGGTAGGAAAAGCCGAAGTCCCGGTAGATCCGGTCAGCCAGTTCGCAGAACTTGCGCACTTCCTCGACGATCTGGTCTTCGCGGCAGAAGATATGCGCATCATCCTGCGTGAACTGGCGCACGCGCATCAACCCGTGCAGCGCGCCGTGCGGTTCATTGCGATGGCAGCAGCCGTTTTCGTAAAGGCGCAGCGGCAGGTCGCGATAGCTCTTGATGCCCTGGCGGAAGATCAGCACATGCGCCGGGCAGTTCATCGGCTTGAGCGCCATCCAGTCGGCATCGTCCGACACCAACGGGCCTTCATCCTCGGTGTTGGGCACTTCGTCGGGGATGACGAACATGTTCTCGCGGTACTTGCCCCAATGGCCGGACTGCTCCCACTGGCGCGCGTCCATGACCTGCGGGGTCTTGACCTCCTGATAGCCGGCGGCGTCGATCGCGCGGCGCATATAGGCCTCGAGCTCGCGCCACACCTTGTAGCCATGCGGGTGCCAGAAGACGCTGCCGTGCGCCTCTTCCTGCAGGTGGAACAGGTCCATCTCGCGGCCCAGCTTGCGGTGGTCGCGCTTGGCCGCTTCCTCCAGCCGGTGCAGGTGCGCATCGAGCTGCTTCTTGTTGAGCCAGCCGGTGCCGTAAATTCGCGTCAGCTGCGCATTGCGCTGGTCGCCGCGCCAATAGGCACCCGCGACACGCATCAGCTTGAAGGCTTGCGGATCGAGCTTGCCGGTGGAGGGCAGGTGCGGGCCGCGGCACATGTCGAGCCAGTCGTCACCCGACCAGTAGACCGTCAGTTCTTCGCCCTCGGGCAGTTCTTGCGCCCATTCAGCCTTGAAGCTCTCGCCTTCGGCCTGCCACTTGTCGATCAGTTGCTGGCGCGACCACACCTCGCGGCGGAGCGGCTTGTCGGCACGGATGATCTCGCGCATCTTTTCCTCGATCGCGGGAAGATCATCCATGCTGAAGGGCGCGCGGCTGGCGGGTGCCATCACGTCATAATAGAAGCCGTCATCGGTCGCCGGGCCAAAGGTGATCTGCGTGCCGGGCCACAGCGCCTGCACTGCTTCAGCAAGGACATGGGCATAGTCGTGCCGCGCCAGTTCCAGCGCATCCGCCTCATCGCGCGCAGTGACCAGTGCCAGCTCGGCATCGCCTTCGAAGGGTCGATCCAAGTCGCGCAATTCTCCATTCACACGCGCAGCCAGCGCCGCCTTGGCAAGGCCGGGGCCGATTGCAGCGGCGACATCCGCCGGGGTCGATCCCCGTTCCATTTCGCGCACCGAGCCATCGGGCAGGCTGATCTTGAGCAGTTCCGTCATCGTCTCATCCGTTTCACTTGCGCTGGCCCATGGCACAGAGCCGCGCGCGCTTGAAGAGCGGTGTCGGTGAATTCGCAAATTTTCGGGAGGCTGACACCAGCGCCACCCGAAACCGGGTGGCGGATCGGCTGTTAGCGCACGACCGACCGCCCCCGGATATCCGAGGTGGTAGTTGTGATCGTGGTGGTCCGCTTCTGCGCCATGCCCCGCCATATAGGCGCAAGGTCTTGCGATGTCATTACCCTGATCGCAGTGGTCATCCGATCCCGCTTTGGTTGATGAGACATCGCCGCAAGGTACCGCATCCTCGTTCGAGCCAAATGGGAAAGGTCCCACTCCAGTTTGGAAAGTGTACTTGACACTCGAGCGAATCAATGACAAGTGCCCTTTCCATAGTTGAAAGGAAGCTTGACCATGCCGCAAATCTACAAGGCCGTGCTGCTGGCCAGCACAATGCTCGGCATCGCCGTGCTCGCCATTCTCGACATTATTCCGGAAGAGGCAGCGCAATACGCTCCCGTCGCCCTCCTGGCTCTGTTCCCGTCAGCCTGGTTGAGCCGCTCCGGCCGCTGCGCCGGAAGGTGCTGACGATGGCCCGGCGATGGAGTCCGGCGGCACGGCGTTATGGCCGTCGGCTGGCGGCATTGATGACCGTTTACGTGCTGGCGCTGTTTGCTGCGGTCTGGCTGTTCAAGCACGGGCTGGTAAGCGGCCCGGCTGCTTGGACGCTTGCGATCGCCCCGGCCCTGCCGATCATCGGCGTGTTCTGGGCCGTGATGCGTTTCATCATCGAGGAGACCGATGAATTCATCCGTTTGCTGATCGTGCGCCAATGCATGGTGGCCACAGGCTTTTGCCTGACCGTGATGACGGTGTGGGAGTTCCTCCAGAACTTCGAACTGGTGCCTCCGGGCAATGGAGGCTTCGGCGCGGCCTTCTTCTGGTTCATAGGACTGGGCGTGGGCGCGCTTTACAATAAGCTGACCATGGGCACGGCCGGGTCCTGCGCATGAAAAACCGCCTCAAGGTGCTGCGCGCCGAGCGAAACTGGAGCCAGCAGGACCTGGCCGAGCGGCTGGAGGTCAGTCGCCAGAGCGTGAACGCGATCGAGACTGGCCGCTATGACCCTTCGCTGCCGCTCGCCTTCAAGATTGCCGATGTGTTCGGACTTGCGATCGAGGAGATATTCAGCCGAGACTGATTGCAAGCCGTGCCGGTGGCGGGCATGAACGCGGGCATGGAATATGTGCAGTTTCACGAAATCGACGACGGGCGCCGGATCGCCTTCCGCTACACCCCCGGCACTGCCCCCGCGCTGGTGTTCCTGCCCGGCTATATGTCCGACATGGCGGGAGGGAAAGCGACCGCCGGCTTCGAAAAGGCACGTAACGAAGGCCGCGCCTGCCTGCTGCTCGACTATTCGGGTTGCGGGCAGAGCAGCGGGGATTTCGCAGAAGGCAGCTTGAGCCGATGGCGCGACGAAGTTCTCGCGCTGATCGAAGCCCAAATCGAAGGGCCGGTAATCCTGATCGGGTCCTCGATGGGCGGCTGGCTGATGCTGCTGGTCGGCCTGGCCCTCAAGGAACGACTGGCCGGGCTGGTGGGTATCGCGGCAGCGCCCGATTTCGCCGACTGGGGCTATGCGGATGAACAGAAGGCGCAGCTCGCTGCAGGCGCAACGATTTATGAAGACAATCCCTGTGGCCCCGAGCCGACCCCAACCCATGCGCATTTCTGGCAGGACGCGCAGCAACACTTGCTGCTGGGTGCGGGGATTGCCCTGACCTGCCCGGTGCGCCTGATCCATGGCCAGCGCGACGAAGACGTTCCGTGGGAAATCAGCCTGCGCCTGTGCAAAGCGCTTCGTTCGGACGACATACAGGTGGCGCTGGTAAAGGACGGCGACCACCGCTTGTCGCGCGAGCAGGATATCGCCCTCTTGCTGCGCCAGGCCTGGAGCCTGTTCGACTAGGACCCCCCCGATGATACTCACCGCCATTCTCCTTCCCCTGACGATGCAGGCCGTGCCCGATCCCAGCAATATGACGGTGCCGGACTATTCCGCGGAAGTGCAGGACCGGCCGCCGCGCGAAAGCACGATCGTTGACGCGCCCGAGACAAGCGGCTGGCTCGGGGAATGCCTCGCACAGCTCGACGAGGACCCCGCCCGCGCGCATGTACAGGCGCAGATAAGGCGCGACACGACCTCGGGCGAAGAGCGCGTGCTCGCCAACCATTGCCTCGGCCTCGCCTCGACCCGGCTCGAGCGCTGGGAAGAGGCGCGCGCGGCCTTCACCGCCGCGCTACAGGAAACGCCGGCGGAAGATCGCCGACTGCGGGCGCGCTTCGGTGCGATGGCAGGCAATGCGGCGCTGGTGACGGGCGACCTTGGTGGCGCGCTGGCACTGCTTGATGGGGCGCGCGACGATGCCGCCGCTTCCGGGGCGGGAACCATGCAGGCGCTGATCGCGCTTGACCGCGCCCGCGCGCTGGTTGGCAGCGGCCAGCTGGAAGCGGCCGAGGCCGCCCTTGCCGAAGCGCGTAACCTGCAACCGGAGGATGCGGAAACGCGGCTGCTTTCAGCAACATTGCTGCGGCGGCTCGACCGCTTGCCCGAGGCTCAGTCACAGATCGAGGAGGCCGCGCGGCTAGCCCCGCTCGACCCGGCAATCGGCCTCGAAGCCGGCGTCATTGCGATCCTCAGCGCACGTGAAGAAGCGGCCCGGGCCAGCTGGCAATCGGTCATCGAACTGGCGCCGGACAGCGATGAGGCGGCAACCGCGCAGCGCTATCTCGACCAGCTTGGGCCTGCGCCGGAAAGCGCGCCGCAGCCATGACGCAACTGTCCGTGCTCGATCTCGTGCCGGTGCGCGAAGGCGGGACGGTGTCCGAGGCGATGCAGGCCGCAGCCGACCTCGCCAAGGCTGCCGAGCGCTTCGGCTACAAGCGCTTCTGGGTGGCCGAGCACCATGCGATGGAGGGGATCGCAGGCGGCGCCACCTCGGTCGTGCTCGCCCATATCGGCAATGCCACCAGCACCATCCGGATCGGATCGGGCGGGATCATGCTGCCCAATCACACACCGTTCCAGATCGCCGAGCAGTTCGGCACGCTCGACGCGCTGTTCCCCGGGCGGATCGACCTGGGGCTGGGCCGTGCGCCGGGAGCTGGCCCCGAATTGCAGCGGGCGCTGCGCAAGAATCTGCACCAGGCCGCCGAGATGTTCCCGCAGGATGTGCTGGAGCTGCGCGCGCTGATCACCGGCGATGTCGATCTGCCGATTTCCGCAACGCCCGGCCGCGGCGCCCAGGTCGAATTCTGGATGCTGGGCTCAAGCCTGTTCGGCGCGCAGCTCGCGGCCCGATTGGGCATGCCCTATGCCTTTGCCGCGCATTTCGCGCCCGATCATCTCGATACCGCGCTGGCGCTCTATCGCCGCGACTTCGAACCTTCCGAGGCGCTCGACAAGCCGCATGTGATGGTGGCGATGAACATCTTCGCGGCCGAGACCGACGCAGCGGCCGAATTGCTCGCCACCAGCCAGCAGCAAAGCTTCGTGCGCCTGCGCAGCGGCAATCCCGGCAAGTTGCCGCCGCCGATAGAGGGGTATCGCGACACCCTGCCCGCCCCGGCGCAGGCCATGCTCGATCATCTGGGCCAGGCCGCCGCTGTGGGCAGCCCCGCCAGCGTCCGCGCCAAGGTCAAGGCGTTCATCGAACGAACCGGCGCCGACGAAATCATCGCAGCGGGCGCCACCTATGATCCCGAAGCGCGCATCCGCTCGCTTGAGCTGACCGCCGAGGCGCTCGGGCTTTAGCCGCCGCAACGCAGTCATCGCGCTAATCCGTAAGGGAAAGTCAGTGCACTCGCCCGCGAACCTGTGTAGGACTGGAACCGGTGCAGGCATGCGTCGAAGCGTGACGGTTCTTCGCTTGCAGGCGCCCGGCCATGCGCCTATCGGCGAATGATTACTACACGATAACAGAACAAAATTACACGCGCAGGGATAGCAGGAATATGGCTTCCAAGACCGGTGCAACCTCCGGCGGCAAATCCGCCAGCGAGACCATGGTGCAGGAAATTGCCCGTCAGATGCGGCAATCGATCCTGCCGGGCGACACGCCCTTCTCCCCCTCATCGCTCAAGAAAGCAGCGCAGTTTGTGCTGGACACGGCCGCCGCGCGCGAGCCGGACCGTTCAGCGCTGGGCATGGTCTCGATCGCAGGCGACCGGCGCTTCCTGCGGATCGCGATCATCAATGACGACATGCCGTTCCTGGTCGATTCGATTGCGGCGACGATCTCGGCGCAGGGGCTGTCGATCGACCGGCTGGTCCACCCGATCGTGCCGGTCACACGCGACAAGGCCGGTAAGCTGACTGGCGTGCCCAAAGGCAAAGACGCCGAAGCCGCGGCCCGCGAATCGATGATCTATATCGAGACCGAGCGCTGCGATGCGCGCCAGCGGCGCGAGCTCGAAAAGCGCCTGCGCACCGCACTGGGCGATGTGCGCGCGGCGGTACAGGACTGGCCGAAGCTGCAGGCAGCCATGGCGGAAGATGCCAAGCGCTTGGCCGACGAGGAAAACGGCGCCCTGCTCGAATGGTTCAACACCGGCATGCTGACCCAGCTGGGCCACCTGACCCGCAAACGCGACGGCAGCCTTGCGCAAATTCTGGGTATCTGCCGCAAGAGCGCGCGCCAGCTGCTAGCGGACAACTCTTATGATCGCGCCTTCGCCTGGTTCGACAGCGAAGAGCGCGCGGGCAGACCATCCGACCTGCTGATCGTCAAGGCCAACCGCGTTTCCAATGTGCACCGGCGCGTGCCGCTGGACCTGTTCATCGTGCCACTGCGCGAAGACGGCAAGCTGGTTGCGCTGTCGATCCATGCAGGCGTCTGGACCAGCGCTGCGCTCGCCAGCCCGCCGCACAAGGTGCCACGCCTGAGCCATACCTTGTCGGAAGCTTCCAAACGGCTCGGCTTCCATCCCGGCGGCCATGCCGACAAGGCGCTGGTGCACGCGTTTACTGCGCTGCCGCACGATTTGCTGGTTGGGGCCACGCATGACGACGCCGAACGGCTGGCGACGGCGATGATGAGCCTGGTTGACCGGCCGCGCCCGCGGCTGGTGCTGGTTGAGGCGCCCTTGGCCCGCCACGTCTTCGCCTTCGTCTGGTTCCCGCGCGACATGGTTTCGACCCAGGTGCGCGAGCGGATCGAAGCGATGCTGACCCGCAATGAGGGAACCGAGCTGCTCGACTGGAGCCTCGAAGTCGAGGGCGGAAATCTCGCCATGCTGCGCTTCGTGCTCGATATCCGCAGCGCCAAACAGGCGCATGACGAAAGTGCGCTGGAGGCCGAATTGCAGGACATGCTGCGCGGCTGGAATGAAGCAGTCGAGCGACAGCTGACCGAGCTTGACGAGCCTTCACGCGCCCCCGCCATCGCGGCGCGCTATGCCCCTGCTTTCCCGGTATATTATCGCACCGACTACGGAGCGCATGAAGCCGCGATCGACATCTGCCGGCTACGGCGGCTGGTGGCCAATGACAGCCGCGAACGCGATGTACGCCTGTGCCGCTTGCCAGGCGATCCGTCCGATCGGCTGCGCTTGAAAGTTTACCAGCAGCACGGCGCCCTGCCGCTGTCCGATGCGGTCCCGGCGCTGGAGAATTTCGGCTTTCGCGTCCTGACCGAACTGCCGACCTCGCTGGAAGGCGGTGAACTGGGCACGATCCACGATTTCACCCTGGCGCTCGGTGAAGGCGAAAACGCGCAAGATTTACTCAGCCGGGCCGACATTATCGAGGATGCCATTGCCGCGGTGTTGAGCGGCGAGCATGAGGACGACCCCTTCAACCGGCTGGTGACCGGCACCGGCCTGCTGGCGCATGAGGCCAACTGGCTGCGCGCCTTCTATCGCTACTTGCGCCAGACTGGGATGAGCTTCACCATCTACACCGTGGTCGATGCACTGGGCCATGCCCCGCAAGTGACGCGCGAGATGATCGCGCTGCTGTGCGCCCGGCACGATCCCGCGTTCAAGGGCGATCGCGAAGAGGCTGCCAAAGCGGCGCGTGATGGCATCCGTAAAGGCCTGGCCAAAGTCAGCGCGATCAATGACGATCGCCTGCTGCGGCTCTACCAGGCGCTGATCGAGGCGATCCTGCGGACCAATGCCTTTGCCCCGGCAAGCGAGGAAGCACTGGCGTTCAAGATCGATTCCGCGCTGATCCCGAACCTGCCCAAGCCGGTGCCGTGGCGCGAGATCTGGGTCTATTCGCGCCGCGTCGAAGGCATTCACCTGCGCGCGGGGCCGATCGCCCGCGGGGGCCTGCGCTGGTCCGACCGGCGCGACGACTTCCGCACCGAAATCCTTGGCCTGATGAAGGCGCAAAAGGTCAAGAACGCGGTGATCGTGCCATCGGGTGCGAAAGGCGGATTCTATCCCAAGCAGCTGCCTTCGCCGCAGAAAGACCGTGCGGCATGGGCGGAAGAGGGCCAGGCCAGCTACGAAATCTTTATCCGCACGCTGCTGTCGGTCACCGACAATATCGTGAAGGGCAAGGTCGTCCACCCCGATGGCGTGCGCATCCTTGATGGCGAAGACCCCTATTTCGTGGTGGCCGCCGATAAGGGCACGGCGCGCTTCTCCGACGTTGCCAATGGCATCGCCCAGAAGAAGGATTTCTGGCTGGGCGATGCCTTCGCCAGTGGCGGTTCGAACGGCTATGACCACAAGGCGATGGGCATCACCGCCAAGGGGGCGTGGGTCTCCGTCCAGCGGCATTTCCTGGAAATGGGCGTCGACGTGCAGAGCGAGCCGGTCCGCGTAGTCGGCTGCGGCGACATGTCGGGCGACGTGTTCGGCAACGGCATGTTGCTGTCGAAAGCGATCAAGCTGGTCGCCGCCTTCGATCACCGCCATATCTTCATCGATCCCGATCCCGATCCGGCGAAGAGCTGGAAGGAACGGCAGCGGCTTTACGATTTGCCGCAATCGAGCTGGGAAGATTACAAATCCGACCTGATCTCGAAGGGCGGCGGGGTATTCCCGCGCAGCGCCAAGAGCATCAAGCTGTCGAAGCAGGCACGTGACGCGCTCGGCATCGTCGCTAGCGAGGTCGATCCGGATACGCTGATCAACGCTATCCTCAAGAGCCCGGTAGACCTGATCTGGTTCGGCGGGATCGGCACCTACATCAAGGCAGAATCCGAGAACAATGTGCAGGTCGGCGATCCGGCCAATGACGCACTGCGGGTCGATGCCGGCGATGTCCGCGCCAAGGTGATCGGCGAAGGCGCGAACCTGGGCGTGACCCAGGCCGGGCGCATTGCCTTTGCGCTGAATGGCGGGCGGATCAACACCGACTTCATCGACAATTCGGCAGGCGTCGACTGCTCGGACAATGAGGTCAACATCAAGATCGCGCTGGCGGCGGCGCAGCAGTCGGGCTCGCTGCCTGAGAAGAAGCGCAACAAGCTGCTGGAAGACATGACCGACGAGGTCGCCGGGATCGTGCTCGAAGACAACCGCTTGCAGGCGCTGGCACTATCGATCGCGCAAATGGACGGCGCACAAAAAACTGCGTCGCATGCGCGACTGATCGAAAAGCTTGAGGAGATGGGCGCGCTCGACCGCAAGACCGAAGGGCTGGCCGATAGCGAAACCTATTCGCGCCGCGCCGGCGAAGGCAAGGGCCTGACCCGCCCTGAACTGGCCGTGCTGCTCTCGTCCGCGAAGCTGGTGCTGCAGGATGCGATCGAGCAAAGCGAGCTGGTCAAGGACAAGGCACTTGAGCCCTATTTGATCGGCGCGTTCCCGCAAGCGGTGCAGGACGGCTATCGCAAGCAGATCCTTGGCCACCGCCTGCGCGACGAACTGATCGCGACCAAGCTTGCCAACCGCATCATCAACCGGCTGGGCCTGATCCATCCCTTCGAACTGGCCGAGGAAGAAGGCGTGGGCCTGGCCCAGATCGGCGCGGCCTTTGTCGCGGTGGAGGACCTGCTCGGCATGCGCCAGATCTGGCAGGATCTCGAAACCGCCGACATGCCGGAAACCGCGCGCCTGACCTTGCTGGAGCGCGCCGCGGCGGCGATGAGTTCGCATATCGCCGACCTGATCCGTTATGGCGGGGCGGGCCTTTCGCCGAGCGAGGCGATCAAGAGCCTGGGCAAGGGCATCGCCCAGCTGGAGGCGGCGTCTGACGGGCTCCTGTCCGATGCCGTGCGCCAACGCTCGAAGCAGCTAAGCGACCATTTCGTCAACCAGGGCGCACCGCGTGCGCTCGCCGGGAAGGTGGCTCACCTGTTCGACACCGATGGCTCAATCGGGCTGGCAGGGCTCGCGCGCGATAGCGGGATCGGGGCCAAGCCGCTGACAGAGGCGTTTATCACGCTCGGTGCGCGGTTGGGGCTCGACTGGGCACAGCAGACGGCCGAAGATATGGCCCCGTCGGACCCGTGGGAACGCTTGCTGGTCAACGGGTTGGCAAGGGATTTCCAGCACATGCGGCTCGATTTCCTGCGCCGCAACTGCAAGGGCAAACCCGGCCCGCAAACTGCCGTCGAGTCATGGCTCGACCAGCGCGCCGATGCTGTCACGCAATTCCGGCGCATGATCGATCGCGCGCAGATGCAGTCTCCGGTGGCGCCGGCGGTGCTGGCGCAAGTCGCGATCCAGGCGCGCAACCTGCTAGACCGTTAGGCTGACGCCCTAACTCTGGCACTTGACGGCGCGCCGATTTGCGGCGAGCCACTGGCGCCATGGACAAAGCAGATGTCGTGATCGTGGGGACGGGCCACGGCGGGGCGCAGGCGGCGATCGCGCTGCGCCTGGCGGGCCACGAGGGTAGCATCCTGATGTTGGGGCGCGACAGCGAGCCGCCCTATGAGCGCCCGCCCTTGTCGAAGGAATATCTCGCCGGGGACAAGCCGTTCGAACGAATCATGATCCGTCCCGCGCAGTTCTGGGCAGACAAGGGCATCGCCATGCGGCTCGGCGCGATGGTGACCGAAGTCGATCCGATCGCGCATGAAGTGGTGCTGCACGACGGATCGCGAATCGGCTATCGCAAGCTGATCTGGGCCGGCGGCGGCGATCCCCGCCGCCTCTCTTGCCCCGGCGCCAGTTTGAAGGGTGTGCACGCGGTGCGCGACAAACGCGACGTCGATGCGATCATGGCGCAGCTCGATGAAGGCGCACGGCGCTTCGTCGTGATCGGCGGCGGCTATATCGGGCTGGAAGCGGCTGCGGTGCTGCGCAAGCTCGATTGCGAAGTGACGCTGCTGGAGGCGCTGCCGCGCGTGCTGGCGCGGGTCGCGGGCGAGGAATTGTCGCGCTTCATCGAGGCCGAGCACCGCGCGCATGGCTTGGATCTGCGGCTCGAAACCGCCGTAGAGGCGATAGAGGGCGATAGTGGCAAAGTTACTGGCGTAAGGCTGAGCGATGGCGAAGTAATCCCCTGCGATGCGGTGATAGTCGGCATCGGGATCGTCCCCGCAGTCGGTCCGCTGATCGCCGCCGGCGCCGCCGGATCGAACGGGGTCGATGTCGATATCTATTGCCGCACCACGCTCGACGATGTGTTTGCGATTGGCGACTGCGCGGCGCACGCCAACCCTTTCGCTGACCAAGCGGTGATCCGGCTCGAATCAGTCCAGAATGCCAATGACATGGCCAACACGGTTGCCCGCGCGATCATGGGCGACAAGCAGCCCTATCACGCACTGCCTTGGTTCTGGTCGAACCAGTATGATCTCAAGCTGCAAACGGCCGGGCTTTCAATCGACTACGACCAGACGCTGGTGCGCGGCGATCCGGCGAGCCGCAAGTTCAGCGTGGTCTATCTGAAGGAAGGCAAACCGATCGCTTTCGACTGCGTCAACAACACCAGGGATTACGTCCAGGGCCGCAAGCTGCTGGAAAGCGAAATCGGCGAAGTGGATCTGGACCTGCTGGCGGACCCGGAAGTGCCGCTCAAGGATTTGCTCTGAGCCGCTCGACTGCCCATCGGGCAGCATCGGCGACGATCGGATTAGGGTCCAAAAGCAGTTTTTCTGCCTGCACAATTAATTCAACCTGCCCGCTATTGCCCGCAGCGTAGAGGCAGTTGCGAATGAACCGGTCGCGCCCGATCCGCTTGATCGGCGATCCTGCAAAAAATGCCCGAAAGCCAGAATCATCAAAGCTGAGGAATTCTGCCAGAGGCGGCGCGACCAGTTCCTCTTTCGGCAGGAAGTCGCGATGCGCCTGCGCAGCCGAGGCGAACTTGTTCCACGGGCACACCGCCAGGCAATCGTCGCAACCATAGATACGGTTGCCCAGCGCCGCGCGGAATTCCTCCGGGATCGGCCCCTTGTGCTCGATCGTGAGGTAGGAGATGCAGCGCCTCGCATCGAGCCGGTAGGGCGCGGGAAAGGCATCGGTCGGGCAGGCGACCTGGCACGCATTGCACGATCCGCAGCGATCGTCATGCGCTTCGTCGGGGGGAAGCTCGACCGTGGTGTAAATCGCGCCGAGGAACAGCCAGCTGCCATGGGCGCGGCTAACGAGATTGGTGTGCTTGCCCTGCCAGCCGAGGCCCGCCGCCTGGCCCAGCGGCTTTTCCATCACCGGCGCGGTGTCGACAAACACCTTGAGCGTCGCTTCCGGCACTTCAGCGACCAGCCAGCGCGCCAAGGCCTTGAGCGCCTTCTTCACCGTATCGTGATAGTCGCGGCCTTGGGCGTAGAGGGAGATGCGCGCCTTGTCCGGATGCGCTTCCAGCGCCAGCGGATCGGTTTGCGGAGCATAGCTCATCCCAAGCGCGATCACGCTTTTCGCCTCTGGCCACATCGCTTGCGGCCCGCGCCGCACATCGCTGCGCGCCTCCATCCATTCCATCGAGCCATGGCAGCCTTCGCCCAGCCATTCGTCGAGGCGCCGCCCGACCAGCGGATCGTCCTGTGCCAAGGTCACGCCGAAAGCGGCAAAGCCCAGCCGCCGCGCCTCTGCCTCCAGCCGCGCCTTCAATTCGCCATTTGTTGCGGCGTTAACCACGCTTGGGGTTGCTCCCGTTTAGCCCTGACAGTTAACTGGGCACTATGGATACAGCAGTTGGAAGTCTTGCGGTAAGCGATCAGGCGCGGCCGGGCAATCGCAGCAACACCTCGCGCCCGCTGGCGATCGAGGCGCGCGGGCTGGTCAAGCGGTTTGACGGCACGCTGGCAGTCGATGGCGTTGACATCAGCGTGCCCGAAGGCGCGATCTACGGCATTCTTGGCCCCAATGGCGCGGGCAAGACCACCACGCTGCGCATGTTGCTGGGCATTATCGATCCCGACGAAGGTGTGCGCCGCGTGTTCGGACATGACCGGCCGCACGATATCGCTCGCGAGATCGGCTATCTGCCGGAAGAACGCGGGCTCTATCCGGCGATGAAGGCGATCGAAGCCATCGCCTTCATGGGCGCCCTGCGCGGGCTGCCGCTGGCCGAAGGGCGTCGGCGCGGGCGCGAGCTCATGGAGCGGCACGATTTGGGCCATGCCGCAGAGCGGCAGATCCGCCAGCTGTCCAAAGGCATGGCGCAGACCGTGCAATTGCTCGGGACGCTGGTGCACCAGCCGCGGCTGGTGGTGCTTGACGAACCGTTCAGCGGCCTCGACGCGATCAACCAGGGCAAGCTGGAACGCATGATCCGCGCGCTGGCCGAAGACGGGGTGACGGTGATCTTCTCGACCCATGTGATCCACCATGCCGAGCGGTTGTGCGAAGGGGTGGCGATCATCGCCGGGGGCAAAGTGCCTTATGCCGGTAGCGTCGAGGCCGCGCGTGACCGCATCCCGGCGCAGGTGCGGCTGGAGACCCGGGCGCGCGAAGGGGCCTGGATGGCTGCGCTTCCCAAGGACACGCGCCGCGAAGGCGATTTCTTCATGTTCCCCTTGCCCGCCAGCGGGATCGAGCCCTTGCTGCGCCAGCTGATCGAAGGCGATGCGGGCATTCTTTCACTATCGATCGAGCGGGCCGGGCTGCATGACGCCTTCGTCCATATTGCCGGCGAGGCTGCGGCCCGCGCCCTGGCCGAGGATTCGGCCGCCGATCACGCAGGAGGCCAGCGATGAGCGACGCCGCCCATCCCAAGTCGCGGCTGTCGCGACTGCAGGCCGCATGGGTCATCGCCCGGCGCGACTTCGTGGCCGTGCTGTTCAGCCGGTCATTCTTCTTTTTCCTGCTTGGCCCGCTGTTCCCGGTATTCGTCGGTGCGCTGGCCGGCGGGATCGGCGGCCAGGTGCAGCGCGACACGCTGAGCCTGGAGGTGGGACTCGCCATGTCCGCGCCGGAGAATGCGGCCATGCTCGCGGCGCAAGAGCGATTGCGACCGCGGCTGGGCGGTAATCTGCCGGTCCTTGTGGAAGTGCCAGAAGCCCTGACCGAACCGGATTTCGACGCGCGCAGCTTCCTTGAACAGAAGCGTGGCAATTACGCGGCAATCCTGGCTGGCTCTCTGGCGGAACCCACGCTGGTCGGCACCAGCGGTGAAGTGCTGCGCTGGCAAGGTCCGGTTGCGCTGCTAGTCGGCGATGCCCGCGCGGCCAAACCCGATCCGCTACCCGCCATCGACACGCAATTGGTCGAAACCAGCGCCGCGACAGTCAGGAATGAACGCATCCGCACCGCACAGGCGGCGCAGACGATGCTGTTCCTGCTGACCATGCTCTTGGCGGGCATGGTGCTGTCCAATCTCGTCGAGGAAAAGGCCAACAAGATCATCGAAATCCTGGCTGCCGCAATCCCGATGGATTCGGTTTTCCTGGGCAAGCTGTTTGCGATGCTGGCGGTGTCGCTGGTGGGTATCGGCGTTTGGGGCACAGTCGGGTTGGGCCTGTGGACCCTGGGCGGCGAGGCGATTACGGCATCGACCGGATTCAGCCCCGAGAACCTTCCTGAGCCAGCGGTGGGCTGGCCGCTTTTCGCGCTGCTGGGCCTGCTCTATTTCGCCATGGCCTACCTGCTTCTGGGCGCGTTGTTCCTGACTATCGGCGCGATGGCCGCCACGGTGCGCGAAGTGCAGACGCTGTCTATGCCGGTCACCATGATGCAGCTGATGGTGTTCTTCCTGGCCGCCTTCACCATCACCCAGCCGGGTACGCCGATCGAACTGTTCGCGGTCGCTTTCCCCTTGAGCTCGCCCTTTGCCATGCTGGCGCGGGCCGCCATGCAGGAGACGCTGTGGGTCCATACGGCGGCGCTGGCCTGGCAGGCGCTGATGGTGCTGCTGATCGTCAAGGGTGGTTCGACCCTGTTCCGCAAGCGGGTGATGAAATCCGGCGGTGCGGGGCACGCACCGGGCAAGCGTCGCCTGTTCGGCCTGCTTTCAGCGGGAGCGGCAAGATAGGTTCCAATTCGCAACCCACTATTGACAAGGCTGTAAATAGGGGCAGGATGGCGCAAACAGTTTGGAAGCGGCCACCCAGAGTCGCACGAAGTGGAGAGAATGATGGCTTCGATCGCCCCGGAACGTCCGCAGGTCCGCAGGTCGCCTACTGCCTATGAGGCGCTGCGCGAGCATCTCAAGACCCATCCCGACGACCGCCTGGTCCATACGCACAAGTGGGACGTTAGCCGCAGCGACATCTATTACGAGAACACCTGGCACCCGATCTTCAGGGAAATGCGCGCAGCAGGCCCGCTGCATTACATTCCGGAAAGCCCGTTCGGCCCCTATTGGGCGGTGGTGAGCCACAAGGCGATCCAGCATATCGAAGCCCTGCCAGAGACATTCTCGTCAAGCTGGGAATATGGCGGGATCACCATCTTGGAACGCCTGACCGAGGAACAGCTGGCCGAGCGCGGGATGGAGCGGCGCGAGCTTCCGATGTTCATCGCGATGGACCGGCCGCAGCACACCGGCCAGCGCCGCACGGTGGCGCCCAAGTTCACCCCCAGCGGCATGGCCGAGATGGAAGGCGAAATCCGCCAGCGCACTGGCGAACTGCTCGATACCCTGCCGCGCGGCGAAGTATTCGACTGGGTTGACCGGGTTTCGATCGAGCTCACCACCGGCATGCTGGCAATCCTGTTCGGCTTTCCCTGGGAAGACCGCCGCCTGCTGACCTTCTGGTCTGACTGGTCGGGCGACACCGAACTCGCCACCGTGCGCGAGCTTGACGAGCTGCGTTGGGGTATCCTGCAGGAGATGCTGGCCTATTTCCAATCGCTGTGGATCGAGCGCACGCATGACAAGGAACCGGGCGACGATCTCATTTCGATGATGATCCATTCCGATGCCATGAACCAGATGAGCCCGCAGGAATTCATGGGCAATCTGGTGCTGCTGATCGTGGGCGGCAACGACACCACGCGCAATTCCATGAGCGGGATTATCTACCAGCTCGACAAGAACCCCGACCAGCGCAAGCTGTTCGAGCACCAGCCTGAGCTGATCCCCAATGCGGTGCAGGAAATCCTGCGGATGCAGACGCCGCTGGCGCATATGCGCCGGACCTGCACCGAAGATACCGAAGTTTTCGGTCAGCAGATCAAGAAGGGCGACAAGGTCGTCCTGTGGTATCTTTCTGCCAATCGCGACGAAGAAGTGTTCGACAACCCCGACAAGCTCGACATCACGCGCGAGAATGCCCGTCGCCATATCGCTTTCGGCTATGGCATCCATCGCTGCGTGGGCGCGCGCCTGGCCGAACTGCAGCTGCGGGTTCTGCTCGAAGAGCTGCATAAACGCCGGATGCGCGTGCATGTCGCGGGCGACGTGGAGCGGGTGCGGGCGAACTTCGTCCACGGCTTCCGCAAGCTCGAGGTCGAAATCACCGAATTCTGATGTGATGAAACCTTTGCTGCCGCTCGTCCGTATATAGTCATGTGGCTTACGAAGCAGAGAGACGAAATCCGATGAACGGCCCTATTGCCAGTCGACGGCAGCTCCTGGTGGGGCTCAGTGCCGGCGCAGCTATCCCTGTGCTGGCCGCCTGCGGATCGTCTCCGGCCGAGGCCAGGAGCTTCCCGATCAGCCTGAGCGAAGCCGAGTGGCGCAAACGGCTGACCAAGGACGAGTACCGGATCCTGCGCGAAGCGGGGACCGAGCGGCCCTACAGCTCGCCGCTCAATAGCGAAAAGCGTAGCGGAACCTTCGTCTGCGCCGGCTGCGGCAACGAACTTTATTCCTCGCGCACGAAATATGACAGCAAGACCGGCTGGCCCAGCTTTTGGGCGGCGATCGACAAGGGCGCGGTGGGCACTTCGACCGATTACAAGATCGGCTATCCGCGCACCGAAGTGCACTGCGCCGATTGCGGCGGGCATCTGGGTCACATCTTCAGCGACGGGCCCAAGCCGACCGGGCAGCGGCACTGCATCAACGGGTTGGCACTGGATTTCCGCCCGGCCTGACCTCCCGGTCCGGTTGCGTCAGACAAGCAGGTTGGGCGCCTGCAAGCGCACCATTACCAGGGCAAAGTCCGCCAGCGAAAAGGTGTCGTCGAACACCACGCCATAATGATTGCCCCGCCGCCAGCGCACTTTCGCACGCGTTTCCCGCAGCCGCCGCCCTTCGATCCTGAGGCTCTGGTCGATCGCCAGCCGTTCGTCACATTCGAACCGGGCCCCCTGCTGCGAGATGTTCTCGACCGTGGCCATGGTGCGCATCGTCCCGGTGGTGACCGTAATCGGGAAATTCAGCGACAGGCGCAGCCCGCGTTTGCGATGTGCCCCCATCTCACCGATCAGCCGGGGCAGATCGATTTCGCCGGTGAACTTGAACCCGGCCTCGCGGTCGCGCTCCCACACCCGTTCCACCTGGTATGCCTGGCCATCCTGCAACTCTAGCGTGAATTCCCTGACCGCAGGCAGGCGGTGAAACAGCCGGGCGCTGACCCCGTTGGCCGAAACGTCGCGCAAGACACACACGAATTCGCCTTCGGAGCAGACGAGTTTTGCGGGGCGGATGAGCAGCGAATAGCGGTGCGCGCGCCGCAAATCGGGCGTCGCCACCGTATCCGGTTCACCGATCGGCATGAACGCCGCTGAATCCATCGCGCCAAACCCTTGTGCCCACGACCGCCCCTGGCCGCCCTGCAAGTCATAGGGCGACCATGGTTACAAGGTACTCGATGCCCCACTACGGGTTAAAACGAAGCTAATTCGCTGGATTTGGTGCGGGTGCCGGGACTCGAACCCGGACGACCAAAGGTCAGGGGATTTTAAGTCCCCGGCGTCTACCATTCCGCCACACCCGCTGGCTGCCAAAGCCGGAGCGGGTGTTAGCTGTGGCGGCGTGCCATCGCAACGCGGGAATGCAGCGCTGGCAATGAAGCGCTAGTTGATGCGCTTGCGCATTTCCTTGCCGGGCTTGAAATAGGGCACGCGCTTGGCCGGAACATCAACCGTCTCGCCAGTGCGCGGATTGCGGCCGGTGCGGCCTTCGCGCTCACGGGTAGAGAAAGCGCCAAAGCCACGCAATTCAACGCGCCCGCCTTCGGCCAGCCTCTCGGCGATTTCGTCAAAGAAAATGTCGACGACCTGTTCGACCTCTTCGGCCCGCAGCTCGGGATTGTCCCGATGGAGCGCCTGGAGCAATTCTGATCTTATCATTCGCGCCTCCCAGCAGCACGCCCCGGCCCGTCAGGACAGGCTGGACGTACCCCAAATGGACTTGAGCGCCGCTGCGACCCGAAAACGCCTCAATTCCAAGGCTATCGTGACAGAGTGGTGCGTTTCCTGCAAGCGCGGCGCGCAAATTTTTGTAGGAATTGTCGCGTGCTGGAACAGTCCGGCAGCGGATCAGGCCTGTTCGGCAAGGTCCGCCAGTTTCAGGCCCAGCCGATCGACCCGCGCACGGATTTCGGGCCACTCCTCAGCCAGGAAGCGCTCGCGTTCGCGGCTGCGCAGCTTTTCGGCGGCGCCCTTCACCACATACATGCCGACCCCGCGTTGCACCTCGACCAGGCCATCGTTCTGGAATTGCTGGTAGGCCTTGGCAACGGTGAGCGGATTGGCCCCTTCTTCCGCTGCCAGCGCACGCACCGAAGGAAGCATGTCGCCCTCGCGATAGCGGCCTTCGATTATGGCGGCGGCGATCTGGTCACGCAGCTTGAGATAGACAGGGCGGCTTTGGCTCATGGCATTCCTCGCATTCGGTGCTTCAGTGCCATAATACAGCCATGCGCGTCAAGTTCCCGACTTTTCGACGAACGGCTTGGAAGAGGCCGGTTTCCGCTGAAACTAAAGCTTCACACTTGCGAGCGAGCCGCTAGGGTGCGCGTCATATTTGCGCGGCTGCGGCTGCGCTCAGGGAAGTTTGGGGAGGACCTTCGTGTCGCTTGAAGAAATCATCGTCGCCGTGGCGGCGTCATTCCTCGTGCTGCTGCTGATTGGCGGCGCGACCATTGTCACATCGTCAAAAGCCGAATTCGCCGGACATCCCAAGGGTTTGTTCGTGCTGTTCTTTGCCGAGATGTGGGAGCGTTTTTCCTATTACGGCATGCGCGCGCTGCTGATTTTCTACCTGACTCAGCACTGGCTCTATAACGACGAGAAGGCGAGCGTGATCTACGGCGCGTACACCGCGCTGGTCTACATCGCGCCGGTGCTGGGTGGTTATCTGGCAGACAAGTATCTCGGTCAGCGCAAGGCGGTACTCTTCGGCGCCGTATTGCTCACCATCGGTCACTTCCTGATGGCGTTCGAGGGCGAGACGGCGGTCGGGCACGAAGCCAACCCGATGATCAATGTGTTCTGGGCGGCGCTGGCCTTCATCATCGTCGGCTCAGGCTTCCTCAAGGCCAATATCTCGGTGATCGTTGGGCAGCTCTATCCGCGCACGGACATCCGCCGCGATGGTGCCTACACCATCTTCTACATGGGCATTAACGTGGGCGCGGCGGTCGGCACGATCATCGCCGGCTACCTCGGCCAGACCTATGGCTGGGCCTATGGCTTCGGCGCAGCGGGCATCGGCATGCTGCTGGGCCTCGTCGTGTTCATCGTGTTCAAGCCGCTGCTGCTGGGCAAAGGCGAAAGCACCGTGCCGGAGAAACTCGAAGCGCCCTATATGGGCATGAAGTTCGAGTGGTTCCTTTACATCGTTGGGTTCGCAGCTGTGGCTGTGACCTGGTGGCTGGTGCAGAACCAGGCGATCGTGGGCGGCATTCTCGGCGTGTTTGGCGGGTTGCTGGTTGCTTATGTCATCTGGCAAGCAATCAAGATCGGCGGGCATGACCGCGACCGCATCTTTGCCGCGATGTTCCTGATCATCGGGTCGATCCTGTTCTGGGCACTGTTCGAACAGGCCGGATCCAGCCTCAACCTGTTCACGGATCGTTATGTCGACCGCGCAGGCGTTTCCGCTTCGATCTTCCAGTCGATCAACCCGATCTACATCATCATGCTGGCGCCGCTGTTCGCTGGCCTGTGGACCTGGCTCGGCAAGAAAGGCCTGGAGCCCTCGACCCCGGCCAAGTTCGGCCTCGCATTGATCCAGCTCGGCGCGGGCTTCCTGGTGCTGGTCTTCGGCGCGAATGCAGTCGGTATGCAAAACATGACTCCGGTCATCTTCATCTTCCTGATCTACCTGCTGCACACCACCGGCGAGCTGTGCCTATCACCGGTAGGCCTGTCGGCGATGAACCGGCTGGCGCCCGCGCATATGGCCTCGCTGATCATGGGCACTTGGTTCTTCGCTTCGGCGACGGGCAATTTCGTGGCGGGCCTGATCGCTGCGGCCACCGGTTCGGAGGCCGCATCGGGCGAAGGCGCGGCCAAGGAAACCGTGCTCGCGGTCTATAGCCAGATCGGCTGGATCACGGTTGGCGTAGGCGTAGCGGTGATTGTCATCAGCCCGCTGATCAAGCGGCTGATGCATCTCGACACGCTTAAGGACGACGAACTGGAAGGCGCTGCGGCAGCAGGGCTGGAAGCGCAGGAAGGCGGCGTCCACCCGGCGTCGCGCCCCACATCCTGATTGGTATTTGAATGCGGGGCCCGCGCTGCGGGCTCCGTAGGTTTGGTCGCAACTGAAAGGGAAGCAACAATGTCACGCGTGATACGCGCGCTCGCAGGGCTTGGCGGGGCGTTGGCGCTCGCCGCCTGCAGCACAACCGGTGGAGCCAATGCCGGCGCCAAGAGCCCCTCTGGCACCCCGCCGAGCAAGGCCGACTTCAACAAGAACCCCTTTCCCAGTACCTATCGCGCCTATCCCGGCGCGCCGACCGCGCTGGTTGGGGCAACAGTGTTCGACGGCACCGGGCGGCAGTTCGACAATTCCACCGTGCTGCTGCGCGACGGCAAGGTCGAAGCGGTCGGATCGGGTCTCGACACCATTGGCTACACCGTGATCGACGCCCGCGGAAAGTTCGTGACCCCCGGCGTGATCGACATTCACAGCCATTTGGGCGACTATCCCTCGCCATCGGTCGATGCGCATTCGGATGGCAATGAGGCGACCGATCCGACCACGCCCGAGGTTTGGGCCGAACATTCGGTCTGGCCGCAGGATCCGGGCTTCACCCGCGCGCTGGCGAATGGCGGGGTCACCGCGCTGCAGATCCTGCCCGGATCGGCCAATCTGATGGGAGGGCGCACGGTCACGCTCAAGAACGTGCCTGCGCGCACCGTGCAGGGGATGAAGTTCCCCGGCGCGCCCTATGGCTTCAAGATGGCCTGCGGCGAGAATCCCAAGCGCGTTTATGGCGGCAAGGGCCGCATGCCCTCCACCCGGATGGGTAATTTCGCGGTCAACCGCCAGACCTGGCTCGACGCCAAGGCCTATGCCGCGGACAAGGATCGCAAGCGCAACCTCGCCAATGAGACGCTCGTCGGGGTGCTGGAGGGTGAAATCCTGGTCCACAACCATTGCTATCGCGCGGACGAGATGGCGCTGGTGATGGATATGGCGAAGGAGATGGGATACCGCGTCAGCACCTTCCACCATGCGGTCGAAAGCTACAAGATCGGCGACCTGCTGCGCGAAAACGGCGTGTGCAGCGCGATCTGGGCCGATTGGTACGGCTTCAAGATGGAAAGCTATGACGGCATCCCCGAAAACGCCGCGCTGCTGCAGCAGGCGGGGGCATGCGTCGTCATCCATTCGGACAGCGACCAGGGCATCCAGCGGCTGAACCAGGAGGCCGCGAAGGCGCAGGCCGCAGGCAAGCGCATCGGGATCGACATTCCCGATGGCGTGGTGGTCGGCTGGTTCACCCTGAATGCCGCCAAGGCGATGGGGATCGATGCGATGACCGGCAGCCTTGAGCCGGGCAAGATGGGCGATGTGGTTCTGTGGAACGGCGATCCGCTGAGCGTTTATTCACGGCCGGAGAAGGTCTGGGTCGACGGCGCACTGCTGTTCGATGCGAGTGATCCGAAACGGCGGCCGGTGAGCGATTTCGAACTGGGCCAGCAGGGCGAAGGAGACGTGAAATGATCCGCGCTTCGCTGTTCGCAGCCGCTGCTGCTCTCGCCTTTGCCGCGCCCGCCATGGCGCAGGATTTCGCCATCACCAATGCCACCGTTGCCAAGGGCGACGGCAGCGCCCCGATCGAAGGCGCGACGGTGATCGTGCGCGGCGGGAAGATCGCCGCGGTCGGAACCGAAGTGCGGCCCGATCCAGCGCTACCGGTGATCGACGGCAGTGGCAGCTGGGTGACGCCCGGCCTGGTCGCCGCAGTGACCAGCCTCGGGCTCGCCGATGTCGATGGCGTGCAGGAAAGCAACGACATCAGCGCCCGTACGGCCCGTTTCAACGCCGCGCTGGATGTGGTGCCCGCGCTCAATCCGGCAGCGCAGCACCTGAAAGTCGCGCGCGCCAACGGGATCACGCGGGCGGTCGTGACCCCGGGAGCAAGCAATTCGATCTTCGCCGGGCAAGGCGCGGTGATCGATCTGGGCGCAGACCCGCAACCGGTGATGAAGGCGCGCGCGTTCCAGATGGTCACCCTGTCCGAAAGCGGGGCGCGGATCGCTGGCGGAAGCCGCAAGGCAAGCCATGCCGAATTGCGCAACGCGCTGCGCGAAGCGCGCGATTTCGCAGCCGGCAAATGGAGCGGCGAGGACAATCTCCTGACCCGCGCCGATGCGGAAGCGCTGGGCCCGGTCATTTCCGGTGCGCAGCAGTTCTTCATCGAGGCACACCGTGCATCGGACATCCGCGCTGTGCTCGCGCTGAAGCAGGAGTTCCCGCGGCTTGACCTCGTTCTGGTAGGGGCCACCGAAGGCTGGCTGGTGGCGGGCGAGATCGCCAAATCCGGCATCCCGGTTATCGCCGAGAGCTTGCAGGACCTGCCCGAACGCTTTGAGCAGATCGCTTCGACCCAGAGCAATATCGGGCGGATGCGCGCAGCAGGGGTGACGGTTTCGATCAACGCGGCAACGCTGGAAAACACCCATCACTACACGCAATATGCCGGAAACCTGGTGGCGCTGGCACGCATGCCGGGGGCAACCGGGCTGAGCTGGGGCGAGGCCCTGGCGACGATCAGCTCACGCCCGGCCGAGGCGCTCGGGCTGCGCGGCAAGATCGGAGTGCTGAAGCCCGGCGCGGTGGGGGACGTGGTGATCTGGGACGGCGACCCGCTTGAACTGTCGAGTGCTCCCATGCGGGTATTTATCGACGGGATCGAGCAACCGCTTGAAAACCACCAGACGCGCCTGCGCGATCGCTATCGCGACCTCGATGAAAGCGACCTGCCCAAGGCGTACGACTGGTAGCAATATCGGAATTTAGTTGCTTATTGCAACTTACTATGCTTTCTCGTTCGCGGGAGGATAAAGCATGGACAATACGATAGTTGAACTGGTCGCGGCGAATGTCGCCTTCGTCGGGTCGCATTTCGCCATGTCGCATCCCTTGCGCGCGCCAATGGTCAAGCTGCTGCGCGAGGGCGGCTTCAGCCTCGCCTATACGGCGGTCAGCTTCGCGACATTCTATTGGGTCTATGCGGCCTATACCGCTGCGCCCTCGGCCGACCTTGGTGGCTCGGGCGAAATCGGCTGGATCGCCGCCACACTGCTAACCTTGCCAGCGCTGGTCCTGTTCGCCGGATCCTTCGCCGGAAATCCTGCCATGCCAACGCCGGCGGCGGAGAAGCAGGCGCGGGCCGAGCCGAAGGGCGTATTCCGCGTCACCCGCCACCCGATGATGTGGGGGTTCGGCATGTGGGCGCTGTCGCATATCGTGCTGTGGTGGAACCTGCGCGGTGTGATCACCGCGCTCGCCATGGGCTTCCTGGCGCTGGTCGGCGCGCACTTGCAGGATCGCAAGAAGCGCGCGCTGATGGGCGAGGCCTGGGCCGAATGGGAAAGCAGGACCAGCTATTGGCCGCGATGGAGCAAGCTCGCGTCGGCGGGCGCGTTTCCGTGGGTGGCGGGCCTTGCACTTTGGGCCGGGCTAAGCTGGGCGCACCTGCTGCTCGGCGGGATACCGGCGGGTGTCTGGCGCTGGTTCTAACCGGAATCCCGCTGCGTTAAGAGAATTGACGCGTGGCGCAACTGCAACCGGCGCGAATGTTATTCGGTGACGGCGTAACCTTTTATTTGCCTTCTGCGCCAACAACATGCACAGGCTGGCACGCGGGGCAGAAAGGTTGGACATGACATTTGCGCTCGCGTCGGCGGCGATGGTGGCTACCGCGTCACCGCTGGCGATTACCCCCCAAATGCCCCTTACCGCGTTGGCAGCGCAGGACGCGGCCGTGCAGCCGGAGGAAGAGGCGCCGCCGCCCGCCCAACCGGCTCCTTCCGTCGATGAAGCAGGCGAAGCCGCGCCAACCGAGGCTGAGGTGCAAGCGCAGGATAGCGCGGCGCCAGGCGATCCCAATGTCATCGTTGTCACCGCCGAAAATCGCCAGCCGCTCAAGGACCCGCTGGAAAACGTCAACGCGGCCACCTTCGAGCTTACGCAGAAGGTGGACCAGGCCGTGGTTGCTCCGATCGCCGAGGTGTACGAGGAAGACCTGCCCAGCCCGGTGCGCAAGGGACTGAGGAATTTCTTCCGGAACCTGATGGAGCCGGTCAACGCGCTCAACTTCCTGCTGCAATTGAAGCCCGGCAAGGCGATCGAAACGCTGGGGCGCTTTGCCATCAACACTACGGTTGGTGTCGCCGGGCTGTTCGACGTCGCCAAGAAGGAACCGTTCAAGCTGCCGTACCGCCGCAACGGTTTCGCCAATACGCTGGGCTATTACGGTGTGGGGCCTGGCCCGTTCCTGGTGGTGCCGCTGGTCGGCGCGACCACGCTGCGCGACCTGATCGGCACCGGGATCGACCAGTCGATCCTGCCCTTTGCCATCGGCAAGCCGTTCAACACCCCCTATTACGCGATCCCGGCCTTCACGGTGAATTCGCTCGAATACCGGATCAAGTTCGACGAGCGGATCACGCAGATCAACAATAGCGACGATCCCTATTACGCGATGCGCGAGAGCTATCTGTGCCAGCGCGAGGCGGACATCGCCGCACTCAAGAACCGCCCGCCGCCGCGCGATTGCAGCATCGAAGCGATCATGGCGGGGCCGGAGCCTGTGGCGCCAATGCCGGTTGCGCCGGTTGAACCTGCGCCGGTCGAGCCGATCGCGGAGCCGGTCGCAGAGCCGGTCGCCGCACCCGCTCCGCCCGCGATCGAATACATCAGCCGCGAAGTGGTGCAGTCGCTGCCTGAAGCCTGAACCGGGTCAGCTGCCCTTGAAGCTGGGCGCGCGCTTTTCGATCAGCGCGTCGACGCCTTCCATATGGTCATCGGTAAGGTGCATCAGCGCCTGGGCATTGGCCGCAAGTTCCAGCGCGGTGTCGTAACTCACCTCGCGCCCTTGCCGCATCAGGTTCTTGGCGTGGCGCAGCGCGTGCGGCGGCATGGCGGCGACCTTGCGCGCGAGCTCCTCAACCTCCTCCATCAGCGCCTCCTGCGGCACCACCCGGCTGACCAGGCCCCAGTCGAGCGCGGTTGTCGCGTCGATTACGTCGCCGGTGTAGAACAGCTCGGCCGCGCGCGCCTCGCCAATGATGCGTGGCAGGATCCAGGTGCCGCCGTCGCCGGGGATCAGGCCCAGCTTGAGGAAGGTCACGCCGAATTTCGCACTCTCGCTGGCAATGCGGATATCGCCGAGGCAGGCGACATCGCAGCCGAGCCCGATCGCGGGGCCATTGACCGCCGAAATCAGCGGCACGCGCAAGCCGTAAAGCGCGCGCAGCATGCGGTGGATATTGTCGCGATAGCTGTCCGAGATGCCCGGCGGAGTGCCGCCGAAACTGCCCGAACGCGCCTTCATCGCCTTGATGTCACCGCCCGCGCTGAACGCGCGCCCGGCGCCGGTCAGGATCACGCAGCGGACATTGAGGTCGCGGTTGATTGCATCGCAGGCAGCGGTGAAGGCGTCGCCGTCCCCCGCCTGGCCGAGCGGGTTCATGCTCTCGGCCCGGTTGATGGTCAGCGTGGTGACGTGGCCGGCGAATTTGATCTGAAGCAATGACATGATCGGCAGGTCCTTTCATCCTTTCCATGCCAGCCTCCGGCTCCTTCGTCACCCCACAGGTGGCGAGGGAAGATCCGGAATAGGCGGTGAAGCAAAGGCAGCTGCGGTCGATGTTCATCGTCGACCGGAGGCTACGCGGTTGGGCCAACGTCGATCCGCGTTTGACGCAAGTACAGGAGTATACGACATGAAGAGCTATAAACACGCAACGGCGATCCTTACTGTGGCCGGCCTGCTCGCGCTCGCCTTGCCGGCAACCGCTCAGGAGCCGGAGATTGTCATCACTGGCAAGATGCCGCTCCCGGAAGGCACCGAGCCGGTGACTCAGGTTGTGCGTATCGCAGACCTCGACCTCACAACCCCCAAAGGCAAAGCCGCGATGGAAAAGCGTGTGAAAGCAGCGATCAAGCGAGTCTGCTGGTCCCAGGCCAGACCCGCCAGATGGGAGGTGAAGGATGCGGAGGAATGTGACGCCTTTGCTTGGGCAGGCGCCCGTCCGCAAATGAAGCAGGCGATCGAGAAGGCGAAGGGCAGTTGACGGGCGGCAGTGTTACGGCGCGCTAAGCCCGCGCCTCTTCCACGCCCGCTGAATTGTGTCGCAGCGCCTTCAGCACGGTATCGACGATTTGAGGTGCGTTGAGCCCCGCCTCGTCATACTGCTTGTAGGGATCGTCATGGTCCTGGAACACATCGGGCAGGCGCATGGTGCGCACCTTGAGGCCGCCATCGGTCAGGCCCTCGTCGCTGGCGAAGGTCAGCACGTGCGCGCCCAGCCCGCCGATCGCACCTTCTTCCACCGTCACCACGACTTCGTGGGTGCGCATCAGGCGCTCGATCAGATCGGTGTCGAGCGGCTTGGCAAAGCGCAGGTCTGCCACCGTGGTTGACAGCCCCTTGGCATCGAGCTGGTCGGCGGCCTTGAGCGCTTCGGCCAGCCGCGCACCCAGTGACAGGATTGCGACCTTGCTGCCTTCGCGGACCACGCGGCCCTTGCCAATCTCCAGCAACTGCGGAACTTCGGGCATTTCCACGCCCACGCCATTGCCGCGCGGATAGCGGAAGGCGATCGGCCCCGCGTCATATTCGGCGGCGGTATAGGTCATATGGGCCAGTTCGGCCTCATCCGCCGCGGCCATCACCACCATATTGGGCAGCGTGGCGAGATAGGTGATGTCGAACGCGCCGGCATGGGTGCAGCCGTCCGCACCGACCAGCCCGGCACGGTCGATCGCGAAACGCACCGGCAGGTTCTGGATCGCGACATCATGCACGACCTGGTCATAGGCGCGCTGGAGAAAGGTCGAGTAAATCGCGGCGAAGGGCCGCATGCCTTGCGCGGCCAGCCCGGCGGCGAAGGTCACCCCGTGCTGTTCGGCAATGCCGACATCGAAGCTGCGATCCGGATGCGCCTTGGCAAAACGGTCAACCCCCGTGCCCGAAGGCATGGCGGCCGTGATCGCACAAATGCGCGGATCGGTTTCCGCGAGCTTGGCCAGCGTATCGCCGAACACGTTCTGATAGGCCGGCGGTCCGCCCGCGCTTTTCTTCTGTTCGCCGGTGATCACATCGAACTTGGCAACGCCGTGATACTTGTCGGCGCTGTTTTCAGCCGGGGCATAGCCCTTGCCCTTGGTGGTGACGACATGGACCAGCACCGGGCCCTGTTCGCTGTCGCGCACATTCTCCAGCACCGGGATAAGGTGGTCGAGATTGTGCCCGTCGATCGGGCCGACGTAATAGAAGCCCAGCTCTTCGAACAAAGTGCCGCCGGTCACCATGCCGCGGGCATATTCCTCTGCCTTCTCGAGCCCATGATGGACGCGGCGGCTGAGTTTCTTCGAAATGCGCGAGGCGAGGTTGCGCAGGCCGAGATATTCGCTCGAGGAAACCATCCGCGCGAGATAGGCCGAGAGGCCGCCCACCGGCGGCGCGATCGACATGTCATTGTCATTGAGGATCACGACCAGGCGATTGCCGGCCTGTTCGGCATTGTTCATCGCTTCATAGGCCATGCCGGCGCTCATCGCGCCGTCGCCGATCACGGCGATGCCGCGCCCGGGCTGGCCTTGCAGCTTGTTGGCGACCGCAAAGCCCAGCGCCGCGCTGATCGAGGTCGAGCTGTGCGCCGCGCCGAAGGGATCGTATTCGCTTTCGGCGCGCTTGGTGAAGCCGCTGAGGCCACCACCCTGGCGCAGGGTGCGAATCCGGTCACGCCGACCGGTGATGATCTTGTGCGGATAGCACTGGTGGCCCACGTCCCACACCAGCCGGTCTTCGGGCGTGTTGAAGACATAGTGGATCGCCACGGTCAGTTCGACCACACCGAGGCCCGAGCCGAGGTGCCCGCCAGTCGTGCCGACGGCGTCGATCATTTCCGCACGCAACTCGTCAGCGAGCTGGTGCAGTTCGGATTTCTCTAGCTGCCGCAAATCGGCCGGATAGGTGACCTTGTCGAGCAGTGGTGTATGCGGTGGGTGACTCATGAATCAGGGGCTTACACGCGAAAAACAAGCCTGTCGATGAACGCGGGGCGCTCTCGGCGATCAACCTTTGCAGCTGGCGCAGGTGCCGCGAATTTCGATGATCGGGCGGCGCGCATCGAAGCCGCGGTTGCGGGCCAGGCCGCGCACCCGCTGCGACACCTCGTCATCGTCGACATGGGTCGCTTCCCCGCATTCGTCGCAGACCATGAAGATGCAGTCGTGCTCGCAGCCGGGATGGGTATTGGCGAGGAAGGCATTGGCGCTTTCGACCCGCAAGGCGAGGTTGTTCGACACGAACAGGTCGAGGATGCGGTAGACGCTGTTCGGCGCCACGCGGCGGCCACGCTCGCGTGAGAGATTGTCCGCGATGTCATAGGCCGACACCGGGCAATCGTGCCGCGCCAGCTCGGCGAACACCGCTTCGCGCATGCCGGTCCACTGCTCACCCGCCCCGGTCAGCGAGGTCCGGGCGGCATCGATCAGGCTGGTGCCGGAATGTTCGTGATGGGCATGAGAATGACTGGCCATGACCGCCATATAGGATGGGAAGGCCGCGCGCGCTACTCCCCGCGGCGCCGCTCGCCCTAGCGGTGGTCGCGCAGGAAGCTCGCGCGGTAGTGCTCGGGATAAAGCCGCGCTAGCGCCTCCACCTTGGGCTTGTCCCACCGCACGATGTAACCGTGCCGCGGATTGTGGGCCATGAAGTCCTGGTGATAGTCTTCGGCTTCATAGAAAGCCTTGTAGGGCTCGATCGTCGTCACGATCGGCTTGTCCCACAGGCCCGATGCGCCAAGCTGCTTGAGATAGGCGCGGGCAACGCGCGCCTGCTCCTTGTTCATCGGCACGATCGCGCTGCGATAATGCGCACCGACATCGGGGCCCTGGCGGTTCTTCAGCGTGGGGTCGGCAACGACGGAGAACAGGATCTGCAGCAGCTCGTCATAGCGCACTTCGGTTGGGTCATAGACGATCCGCACGGACTCTGCATGATCGGTCAGCCCGGTCACGATCTGGTTGTAGCTGGCCGTGGCCGCCGTGCCGCCGTGAAAGCCTGACACCGCCGCTTTCACGCCCTTTACATGGCTAAATACGCCTTCGACGCCCCAGAAGCAGCCGCCAGCGAAGATCGCCACGCGCAGCTTGTCCGGCTCCTCAGCCTTGACCGTCGCTGCGGGCGCTTCGACCACTTTCTCGGTGGCGGCAGACGCGATCTGGCACCCGCCGAGCGCCAGGGCGCCGGCAGCAGCAAGCAAGGCTAAGCGAATGCGCATCAGAGGGTGTCAGCGGTGCCTTCAGCCTGCGTCTCCACCGCAGCGGCCTTGGCCGGGGTGGCGATATCCGCCGTCAGGCTGGGGGCAAGGCTTGCACCGACCATCAGTGCGCCGATCAGGAAGCCGATGCCGAAGCTGCGGTAAAGGTCGGATTTGAACAGGCCCATGGCGTTAACGCTCGCGAATCAGAATAGGTTTGCAGTCTGGGCCGTGTTAGCCCCCATCAATTGAGGCGCGGTGAACACGGCTTTCATGAAATGTCTATTCGCGCTGCGGCGGGATGTGGTTACAGGCTGGTGAAATGAGCGATGCGATCATCATCGGCGGCGGCCACAACGGGCTGACCTGCGCTTTTTACCTCGCGCGGGCGGGGATGCGGGTAACGATCTGTGAGGCCCGCGAGGTGATTGGCGGCGCGGCGGTGACCGAGGAATTCGCGCCCGGCTTTCGCAATTCGACCGCGAGCTACACTGTAAGCCTGCTGCAACCCAAAGTAATCGCCGATATGCACCTGATAGAGCGCGGTTACCGTGTGATAGAGCGGCCGGTGTCAAATTACCTGCCATTGGATGGCGACTATCTGTTGATGGGTGGCGGACTTGAAGCAAGCCAGGCACAGGCAGCACGGTTTTCAACCCGCGATGCCGAACGTTTGCCCGAATATTTCGATATGCTGGAAGATGCGGCAGAGGTGCTGCGCGGGCTGGCGCTGAAGGCACCGCCCGATCCCAAGGGAGGGCTGCGATCGCTGGTGGATGCCGCCATGCAGGCCCGCGGCCTTGCAAGACTTTCGACCGAGCGCCAGCGGCAGGTCTGGCAGCTGTTCACCCGTTCGGCGCGCGAAGTACTCGACGACTGGTTCGAGAGCGACCCGGTCAAGGCTGCATTCGGCTTCGATGCCTGCGTAGGCCACTACGCCTCGCCTGACGAGCCCGGCAGCGCCTATGTGCTGCTGCATCACGTGTTCGGCGAGGTGAACGGCAAGAAGGGCGCCTGGGGCCATGTGATCGGCGGGATGGGCGCGATCACACGGATGATGGGCGAGGCCTGCCGCGAGCTGGGTGTAAACATCCGCACCGGCGCGCCAGTCGAGCAGGTGCTGGTTGAAGGGGGCAGGGCAGTCGGGGTGCGGCTGGCGGGCGGCGAGGAATTGCGCGCTAGGCGGATCATCTCCAACATGGGGCCCAAGCCGCTGTTCGACAGGCTGGTGCCGCGCGAGGCCGTGCCAGCGGATTTCGCACGCGCGATGGCGAGCTATCGCGGCGGGTCGGGCAGCCTCAGAATGAATGTCGCGCTGTCAGGCCTGCCGCATTTCCGCCATGCGCCCGAGGGGGATGCGCATTTGCGCTCAGGCATCATCATGGCGCCTTCGCTCGACTATATGGACCGGGCCTGGCGCGACGCGCGCGAACAGGGTTTCAGCGCCCAGCCGATCGTCGAGATGCTGATCCCGAGCCTGGTCGATGACAGCCTTGTCCCGCCCGGCCAGCATGTCGCCAGCCTGTTCTGCCAGCATGTCGACCCGGATATGCCCGAGGAGCAAGAGGACGCTGCGGTGGAAGCGGTATTCGACGTGATCGAGCGTCACGCCCCGGGCTTCCGCGCACTGGTGCTACACAAGCAAGTCCACACCCCGCGCGCGCTCGAAGCCAAGTTCGGGCTGTGGCACGGCGATATCTTCCATGGGCGGATGAGCCTGGACCAGCTGTGGGCCGCGCGGCCCGCGCTCGGTGCAGGCAGCTACCGCACGCCAGTGGAAGGCCTGTGGCTATGCGGTGCGGGTACGCATCCGGGCGGCGGGGTGACCGGCGCGCCAGGGCATAATTGCGCGCATGCTATTTTAAGATCAAAATCCTGGCTCCGCCGGTTTTGATCCTTCCGCGACGCCCGTCCGGGCGCGCGAAATCCTCGCTCACGTGACCTGAAGGTCGCATCGCTCCGGGCGGGCAGTCGCCCTTGCGGTTCGCTAATCGCTCGCCGTTTGCTTTTCGATCACGGCAGTCAGAGCGCTACTGCGCGCCCTCGCAGGCGCGCTCGCAAGACATCACGTCCTCAAGTAGCGAAGCGGTAGGACAGAACTAGTGCCGGAAGTGCCGCATCCCGGTGAAGACCATCGCGAGGCCCGCTTCGTCCGCTGCGTCGATCACTTCCTGATCGCGCATCGAGCCGCCCGGCTGGATCACCGCGGTTGCGCCTGCTTCCGCCGCAGCCAGCAGACCGTCGGCGAAGGGGAAGAACGCGTCCGAGGCGACCGCGCTGCCGACAGTGCGCGCCTGATCCCAGCCATAGGTCTCGGCCGCTTCTGCCGCCTTCATCGCGGCGATGCGGCTGGAATCGCGGCGGTTCATCTGCCCTGCGCCGATGCCCGCAGTTGCGCCGTCCTTGGCATAGACGATCGCGTTCGACTTCACGTGGCGCGCCACGGTCCAGGCGAACAGGCAGTCCTTAAGTTCCTGCGCAGTCGGCGCGCGCCTGGTCACGACCTTCAGGTCAGCCTCGCTGATCGCGCCATTGTCGCGCGTCTGCACCAGCAGCCCGCCGGTGATCGGCTTGACCATCAGGCCGCCCCGGCGCGGGTTGGGCAGTTCGCCCACAGTCAGCAGGCGCAGGTTCTTCTTCTTCGCGAAAATCTCGCGCGCTTCGTCCGACACGCTGGGCGCGATCACCACTTCGGTGAAGATCTTGGCGATCTCTTCCGCGGTCGCCCCGTCAAGCTCGCGGTTGACCGCCACAATCCCGCCGAAGGCCGACACACTGTCGCATTGCAACGCAGCTTCCCAGGCTTCAGCCAACGAGCCCGCTTGCGCCACCCCGCAAGGGTTGGCGTGCTTGACGATCACTACCGCGGGATCCTGCCCGGCGAATTCGGCGCAAAGCTCCAGTGCGGCATCGGCATCGTTGTAATTGTTGTAGGACAGCTCCTTGCCCTGCAGCTGCTCGGCCTGCGCAATGCCGCGCCCATGCGGGCCCGAAGGCGTGTAAAGCGCCGCCTGCTGGTGCGGGTTCTCGCCATAGCGCAGCACCACTGGCGCCTTGCCATTGACCGCGAGGAAATCCGGGAACAGCTGCTGCTGGTCGGCGAAGGCGAACCACTGGCTGATCATGCTGTCATAAGCGGCGGTGGCAGCGAAGGCCTTGGCCGCGCATTTGCGCCGGAAAGTGAGCGAGGTCGCGCCATCATGCGCCTCCAGCTCGCCCAGCAGTTGAGCGTAGTCGGCCGGATCGGTCACAATGGTGACGAATTGGTGATTTTTCGCCGAGGAGCGAACCATAGTGGGCCCACCGATATCGATATTCTCGATGATTTCGTCGCGCTCTGCCCCACGCATAACCGTCGCTTCGAAGGGATAGAGGTTGACCACCACCAGGTCGATCGCGCCGATCGCATGTTCGGCCATGGCGGCGGCATGTTCCGGGTTGTCGCGCACCGCCAGCAGGCCACCATGGACCTTGGGGTGGAGCGTCTTGACCCGCCCGTCCATCATCTCGGGAAAGCCGGTCAGCTCGGAAATGTCGCGCACGTCCAGCCCCGCCTCGCGCAAGGCCTTGGCCGTGCCGCCAGTCGACACCAGCTCAACCCCGCGCGCGCCCAGCGCCCGGCCCAGTTCCACCAATCCACTCTTGTCGGACACCGAGAGCAGTGCCCGCTTGATCGCCACATCCGCCACTTTGGAACTTACCCCATTTTCTTGAGCAGCCAGGAGAATTGCCCCCCGCCGCGCGATACCATTCCCTGGATCACCAGCTGTTCGATGGCATGCGGGCGCCCGTCGCCATCGACCCACATGCTTTCCTCGATCTCGACCTCGGCGCCGTGGTCGTTGCCGCCCAGCCGGAATTGCCACAGGCCGCCGTCAGGAAGTATCAGGCTGGCGCCACGCCGGTCTTCGGAGAGCCGTGCTTCGACCCCGCGCCCCAGATGGAACCGGATCGCGAAACCGACCTTGCCGCGCTGGCCCTTCTTGGCTGCGGGCACCAGGATATCCTCGCCCAGCAGTTCGCTGCCGTCGCCGCGCAACATCAGGATGCGGCGATGCTTCAGGCCATAGCGGGCGACATAGCCGTCATGGCTCGCTTCGACCCGCTGGATCTCGCCACCTGCGCGGGACATTTCCCCTCGCTCGACCTCGACCTGCTCGACGCCCTTGCCCAGCTTGCCGCCCAGCAGCACGGCGGTGGAATTGGCATTGTCGAGCACCAGCGTCGAATGCGCGGCAGTGGCGCGCAGCCCCTGCTCGATCCGCGCCGGAACCTGCCCACCGGCGAGCGCCGCTCCGCCGCAATTGACGATCAGCCGATGCGCCCCGTCCGACATTTCGAACGCGAGCGTGGAGGCGCAGCCCCACCGGGCATGCTTGGCACGCGGTGGCGGTGCGGCATCAAGCTGCACCACCGTCTTGCCACCGGCGAGCCGGTGATAGCCCCAGTGCCGCACTTCCTTCAGCGGGCGCGTGCGCACCCCGCTAGCATCGATCAGCGCAGCCACCCGGTCTGCCCGAGTGGCGCCATTGCCCTGCCAACTGCCCAGCCCGCCATCGCCATGGCGCATCGCCAGGAGTGGCGGCACCAGCAATTCACGCATCAGGCCGAGCGAGGCCGGCTGATCGCGCCCAACCGCACGATAACACGCCTCGAGATCGGTCAGCATGGCGATCACGTCCGTCTGGGCGAGCGGGCTGCGCGACAATGCGCCGCCATCCTCGCCCACCAGATCGCCCAGCGCGGCGATCAGCCCCGCTTCGCCATAGAGGCGGCGCGGCTTGCCTTGCGGCAGCAGCAGGCCCGCAGCGGTGATCGCGCCCCAGCCAAGCACTGCACCCAGCGGATCGGGGCTGCGGCGCACTTCGCGATCGAGCCAGCGTGCGGTCTCGTCGATTGCCGCCAGCATGCGTGGCCGCAGCTTGCCGTCCTGCCCCGACAGCACCAGCGGCGCGTAGACCAGCCAGGCCATCAGCCGCTGCGCGACATATTCGACCTGCCACGCAGCGCATTTGCCCGGCTTCGGATTGGCGTCAAGCCACAGCCTGGCGATTCGTTCGGCCGTGTCGAGGCATTGTTCGCGCAAGCCCGCCGCCGCCAGGTCACGCAGCCAGGCAAAGCCGTGGATCACGCGCTCGAACGGCGGAGCGAGCCGCGAGGATGAGGCGTATTCGATCTCGGCGATCGGCGCCTTGGCCCCGCTGATCACGAAATGCCCCGCGCGCAGCGCCATCCCGGCGGCGCGGTCACCCATCAGCGGCGTTTCGACCGTGGCCAGCAGGCGCATGCGGGCCGGCTTGCGGAAGGGCGCGGTCAGCGTTGCGCCGCCAACCCCCAGCCGATAGGCAATGCGCAGGAGCCGCGCGCTGAAATCGGCCTTGGGCGGCACAAAATCGCTGAGCACGAGCGCGCGCGATTCGCCCAGCGGAGCGATGGCAGCTTCGCCCGCACCCTCGGCCAGCGGCTCGGCCGCGCCGCGCGCCAGCGGCAGGGCAGGTGCATCGTGCTGGATTTCGCCGAACAGGTCCTCTTCGGGCTTGGTCTCGTTCTGGCCGGAGAGCAGCGCGTCCATCAGCCCAACCCTTTCAACGCCGCGATATTGGTGGCGTAGCAATCGGGCCCACCCTTGAAGGTGGCCGAACCGGCGACTAGCACATCGGCCCCCGCTTCGACACACAATCGCGCGGTTTCGGCATTGACCCCGCCATCGACTTCGAGGTGGATGTCGCGCCCGCTGGCATCGATTATGGCGCGTATCTTGCGGATCTTGTCGAGCTGCGAATGGATGAAGCTCTGACCGCCAAAGCCGGGATTGACGCTCATCACCAGTACCAGGTCGATATCGCCGATCAGGTAGTCGAGCACTTCGACCGGGGTCGAAGGGTTGAGCGACACGCCCGCTTTCTTGCCCAGCGCCCTGATCGCCTGCACCGTGCGATGCGCATGCGGGCCAGCCTCGGGGTGGATCGTGATGATGTCCGCGCCCGCCTCGGCGAATTCCTCAAGATAGGGGTCGACCGGCGAGATCATCAGGTGCACGTCGAAAACCTTGGCACTGTGCGGCCGCAGCGCCTTCACCACCATCGGGCCGATCGTGATGTTGGGGACATAATGCCCGTCCATCACATCGACATGGATCCAGTCCGCCCCGGCAGCGTCGATCGCGCGCACTTCCTCGCCCAGCCGGGCAAAATCGGCCGAGAGGATCGAAGGGGAAATGAGCGGTGCCGCCATGCTGTGCTTTCGGATCGCGCGAATGCTTCCACTAGAGCCGCGGGCGCGGTTGCCACAAGCGGCGCTCGATCCTTTTCCACACGCGCCGCGCTGCTTTGCACGGTTGGCGCGGATTAAGCGCGGCTTTGCGCCCAATTCAGCCGCAATTCAGCCGTTTTCGTGCAAATCGCTGGCGTAATCGTCATGGCTGCGGCTATCGCAGCCTTCAGGGATCAATCCAGGACACCATGTTGAAGCAGACCCATTTCGCCCGCAAAGGCATGCTGCTGGCCGCCGCAGCCGGGGCTGTGGCCGGTGCAACGGTTGCGGCCAGTGCTGCACCCGGAGCGATTCCCTATCGCCAGCAGGTCTCCAACGACATGCGCAAATGCGCGCCCGGCGCCGGGCCCGCGGTGCGCGTAACGGTGAATGGGGTCAATGCGTCGGAAGGGCGCATTCGCGTGCAAAGCTATCTCGGCACCAAGTCCGACTGGCTTGAAAAGGGCCGCTGGATCAACCGGATCGAAGCGCCCGCGCGCGAAGGCACAATGACCTTCTGCGTCCCCCTGCCGCGCACAGGCACCTATGGCATCGCCGTGCGGCATGACACCAACGGCAATGGCAAGACTGACATCACCAAGGATGGCGGCGGCATGTCGAACAACCCCTCGATCAATATCTTCAACCTTGGCAAGCCGAGCTACACCAAGACCGCGTTCGAGGTGGGGCCAGGCGTTACCTCGATCACGATCAACATGCGCTATATGTAAGCTGGGCCGGGCTAGCGGGCGCGCCCCTGTGTGCGCTTTTGCGCGCGCCAGACCTGCCACAGCACGCCGGGCGCGGCGAGCAGCGGGTGGCGCTCGCGCCAGGGCGTGAGTTCCACCGGCACACCGGTATGCCGCTCGATCTTCCACGCGGCATAGCGCGCTGCGCCATCAAACGTAGTGCTGGCCTTGATTAGCCGCAGGATGTTGAGCGTCTTGCCCATTCGGCGGCGACGCTTCCACCAGGCCAGGATTCGCCGTCGCTCGATTTCAGCCATTTGAGGCGTGATCGCAGACCAGTCTTGCGCGAAGGCAATGCCTTGCGCCGCCAGCGCCAGTGGCAAGAGCCCATCGAAATGCGCGGCATTAACCGCCAAGATGCTGTCTTCGCGGCCCGGCTGCTCGACCCGGAATTCGGCCTGGTAGGTCGCCCGGAACAGCGCGCGCCAATAATCCTCCGCCGATCCCGAAGCCTGCCCCAGCGCCACGGCCAGCCGCGCGGCTGTTTGCGCCGCCTGCGCGATCGCCTCGAGGACTTGCCCGCATGCCGCCTCATCGCTGCTCCACACCAGCGCGCTCGGCTGGACAAAGCGCGCCCAGATCGTGGTGTCGAGCAATTCGCCGCGCGCCGCCTCATCAAACGTAGCCATGGCCATGGTGGCAATCTTGGCGCGCAGCGTAACGCCATCATGATCCCATTCGCGATAGCTGACGCGCGGCCAGATCTTCTCGCGCTGTTCGCCCGGCAGCAGCACGTAATAATCGAGCACGCCTTCGAGCGAGCCGGTGCGCAGGTTCGAACCATAGAACAGCACCGCCAGCGCACCGGCTTCCTGCGCCAGCTCTGCGGCGAAACCGCTTACGGCCGGGTGGACGGCTGCGGCAGATTGTTCGGTGATACGATCGACAAGCGAAGGCATGATGTCTGCCCTCAGGGCGCAACGAACTCGATTTCGGGCCCGGGCTCAACGCGGTAGCGACCTGCCGGAAAAGCCTCGCCATCGAGGATGAACTGATCGTCCAGCTCGATTTCGAACCCGGTCGCGGCAAGCTGATGAAAGCCGCGTTCGCGCAGGTTGCGCGGCCCCCGGCCAAACAGCACTGCCGGAATGGCCAGCGTCATCATGCGGCTGACCTGATCCATGACTGCCAGCTTGAGGCCATTGCGCAACGTGCCGAAGGGCCTGATCCCGGCGGGGAAGCGCTCGAGCGTGGAAGCCAGCAGCAATTGTCGCCGCGCCGGATCGCCCAGGCCGCTGTGCTCAAGCGCGACACCGTTGGGGGCGAGCCGGATATCCATCCGCGCTCCGCGCCGCCACGGGTTGGCGCGCGTGCCGAACAGCGCCTGCAGGATGCCCCAGAAGGTGGTGACCCCCACGGCTAGGCTGTTGAACGCGCCCAGCTTGTGCGCGCTCTGCCCAGCCTTTGTGCCCAAGGTAAAGGCGCCCGCGCCGAGAATGAAACCCATCACCCGCGCTTCGGGTTGGTCGAGCGGCGTGATTGCCATCGGACTGCGCTTGATCCGGCGGCCATACTCGAATGCATCGACCGCTGCCTGCAGCGTCCATTCCGCCGGGCCATCGAGATCGACCGCCAAAGCATTGGTCTTGCCTTTGGGCAGCACCGCCAGCACCGGCCAGTCATCGCCGAAGATCGCATCGCCGCAGGTCAGCACATCGCGGACGGTGCCGTCGCCGCCATTGATCACCAGCAGGTCAATCCCGCGTTCGGCCAGTCGAGCGAGTGCTTCGGGAAGCTGGTCACGATGGCCGGGCTGCGCCACGATCACGTCAGGGCAAATGCGGCTGTCGAGATCCTGGCCCTTGTTGCGATGGCTGCGCGGATTGTAGATCAGCCCGACTGTGGGCGTGGCGCCTTCGGGCCGCTCCGCACGGCGCGCGCGCCAGACGGAATTACCCGTGTGCCGGGCGCGGGGTAGCTGGGCAAATTCGTGGATCGGACCGGCCATAGGGATCGCGCTTAGCTGTAAACCATAACGTCGCACTAGGAAATTCTGCGGGACGGCTGCATTTCGCAGCCAGGCGTGGCACGGTTACACCGCGTGCGCGCGCGCCCACAAAATCGCTTTTGCCCACGCGCAAATAGGGTAGATTGGTTGTCATGCTGACCAAAGACCTGCTTGATACCGCCCAAGGCCTGAGCGACGGGATCGTTGCCCTGCGCCGCGCCATCCATGCCGAGCCCGAGCTGGGCCTGCACACCCCCAAGACCATGGCGAAGGTGCGTGCCGCACTGGCGGACCTGCCGCTGACGTGGCGCGAAGGCCCATCGACCACCGGGCAAGTGGCCACGCTGGAAGGTGCGCGGCCGGGGCGCCGGGTGCTGCTGCGCGGCGATATGGACGCGCTGCCGATGGACGAGAAGACCAATCTGGAATTCGCCTCTACCATCGAGGGGCGAATGCACGCCTGCGGGCACGATACCCACACCGCCATGCTGGCCGGGGCCGCGCGGCTGCTGTGCGGCATGCGCGAGCAGATTTCGGGCACGGTGGACTTCATGTTCCAGCCCGGTGAGGAAGGCTATCACGGCGCACGCTTCATGCTGGACGACGGGCTGATCGATCCGCTGCCCGATGCCGCCTTCGCGCTGCACATCATGCCCAATGCACCGTTTGGCGTGCTGGCCGGGCGGCCCGGACCACTGCTCGCCGCCGCCGACCAGTTCACCATCGCCGTGAAGGGGCAGGGCGGCCATGCCTCGATGCCGCATGACTGCGTCGATCCGGTGCCAGGCGCTGCGGCGTTGGTCGGGGCGATCCAGGCGATGGTGACCCGGCGCTTCAATGCGCTGAGCGCGGTGGTTATCACAGTCACTCAGATCCATGCCGGCACCGCCTTCAACGTTATCCCTGACGATGTGATGCTGGCCGGCACGATCCGCACGCTCAGCCCGGAGCACCGCACCAAGGCGGAGGAACTACTGCGCGAGACAGCTGATCTTGTCGCCCGGGCTCATGGGCTCACCGCCGAAACCATCGTAACGCGCGGCTTCCCGGTCACGATCTGCGATCCGCGCGCAGTAGCTTTGGGTAAAGCGGTCGCGACCGGGATCGGTGGTGAAGCCGGCTGGCGCGATATGGCGGACCCGATCATGGGGGCGGAAGATTTCTCCTATGTGCTGGAGAAAGTGCCCGGCGCGATGTTCTTCCTCGGCGTTGCCAAAGAGGGGGTCGACTGGCGCAGTTGCTGCGCGATCCACAGCCCCCGCATGCATGTCGACGAAAACGCGCTGCCCAAAGGCACGGCGATGCTGGCCGGCTGCGCGCTGAAATTCCTCGAAGAGGGGTTCGGCGATTAAGCAAAAACGCCGGAGCCACCCCCCAGCGGCCCCGGCGTCAGTTGTGTCGGCGCTCCCCCCAGAGCGCCGACTGGAAGATCGCCTTATGCGGGTCGGCGCGCGAAGATCCCGAAGCCTGCGATGATGGCGTAGCAAATTACCGGAATAACCATGGCCAGCGCAAGATTCCCGCCGGTTGCGTCGGCAACGACACCATAAAGCAGGGGCACGATCGCCCCGCCGCAGATCGCGACGTTGATGATGCCTGACCCGTCCGCCGCACGCGGCCCGAGCTTCTCGCATGCCAGCGAGAAGATGGTAGGGAACATGATGGAGTTCATCAGGCCAACGGCCAGCAGCGAATAGGCTGCAATTTGGCCCGAAGTGTTGGTCGAGACCAGGATCAGCAGGATTGCGCCCATGGCGTTGAAAGCGAGGATCTTGCCGGGCGAGATGATGCGCAGGAAATACGATCCGATAAAGCGACCGACCATGGCGCCGCCCCAATAAAGACCGATCATCCAGCCGATCACGCTCTCGGGCTGGCCCAGGACGCGCTCTTCCGACAGGTAGTTGATGATGACCGATCCGATGGCGACTTCACCGCCAACATAAAGGAAGATGCACAAGGCCCCGAAGCCAAAGCGGCTGCGCTTCAGCAGGTCGAGCCCGGCCAGCCCTTTCGACGCTTCGTGCTTTTCGCCCTTGAGCCGGTCACGGAACATCCACACCGCTGCCGCCACCAAGGCGATCAACACGGCAACGCCGAGATAACCTTGCCAGATTGCCTCGCTTTCAGCGGCGCGATAGGCCTGCAACTCTGCGCCGGTGAGTTGGTCGGCGGTGACATTGGCGAGGCTGCCAAGGATCACCGCTGCCCCGACAATCGGGAAGATCGTTGTACCCAGCGAATTGAATGCCTGCGCGAAAGTGAGGCGGCTATGGGCCGTCTGGGGCGGGCCAAGCAGGCTGATCAGCGGGTTGGCCACCACCTGCACGATCACCACGCCGCTGGCGAGAATGAAGAAGGCGCCCAGGAACAGCGGATAGGTGACCAACTGGCTCGCCGGGATGAACAGCAGGCAGCCTGCGATCATGGTGCAGAGCCCCGCCACCGCACCGCGCATATAGCCCAGCTTCTTGACCAGCTTGGCGCCGGGAATGCCGATGATCGCATAGGCGGCGAAGAAGCAGAACTGCACCAGCATCGCTTCCGTCCAGCTCAGCGTGAACAGCTCTTTCAGCTTGGGGATGATCACGTCGTTGAGCGAGGTGATCCCGCCGAAGATGAAGAACAGGCCGAACACGAAATAGTTCAGGCCCGGTGCGTCGATCGGCGTGCCGTGCTCTTCGACCGGATACGGATCAGTGCTCGACGAAATGTCGGGTGCCAGTGCCATTGTCCTTGATCCTCCCAAATTCCCGCTCTGTTGGCGGCGCTACCGGACTAGCGCGTCAGTGCGTTTCGTCCATCTGTATTCGAATGCACACCGCTCAGAACGAGCAATCCGTCCCTTGCGGCAACTGCGAGCGGGCAACGCCCGACACGCTCAGCGCGATCGGCCCGTCGGATGTGATCGTCAGGCTATTGGCGTCTTCGGGCACGCAGGCGCCGGTCAGCACCATTTCGCGCCAGCCCTTGCCGCCGCTGACCGCGAAGTTCGCCGTTACGTCGAGCACGGTGTCGCCGACCTTGATCGTGACCGGCGCTGTCGGGCTGGCGGCGAGATCGTATTGCACAACGAACGCGCCCTTGGCCTTGCCGTCGCCTGTCAGGGTCAGCGAAGCGCCGGGGGCGAAAGTGATCGCGCGGGCATCTTCCTGCCGCGTCCGGTCGAGTCCCTTGGCCGCGATCCCGTTCGCTTCACCGCGCAGGTTCGGCAGCGCGGCGCCACCGGCGGTGGCGGTAATGCCCGGAGAGAGACGGCCTGTGGCGAACCAGTCGCTCGCCGGGGCTTCGACGAGGAAGTCGCACACCTCGCTGAGCGTCGCCATGCCGCCGACCTGGCCAGTGGCAAGGCCATATCCCCGCCCAAACAACGCCCCTTCAGGGCCGTTGACCGGATGGCCGTTGCACGCGGCGGGCCAGCTGAATGACAACCGCCCGCTTGCCTCGTGCTGGCCAAACAGCACATCGGCCACGCCCGCGCCTTCGCCGCCGGGCAGCCAGCTGGCAACGAAAGCGTCAGCGGCGTTGAGCTCGCGGTTCACCCACAGCGGGCGGCCGGAGAGGAACACGGCAACCGTCGGCACGCCCTTCGCCTTGAACTGCTTGAGCAGGTCCAGCCCCTCGGCATCGCGGAACACGGTGTTCTTCCGGTCGCCGTAGAATTCGGCATAGGCATCCTCTCCGAACACCACGATCGCAACATCGGGCTTTTCGGTGAAGCTGCCATCGGGCGAAAGCATGGCCTCGCCGCCACTGGCCCTGGAAGCGGCTTCGATGCCGGACCAGATCGAGGTCGCGCCCGGAAACATTTCGTTGCCCAGTTCGCGCCCGCCCTGCCAGGTCAGCGTCCAGCCGCCGGCCGCCTGCGCGATGCTGTCAGCCGCCGCGCCCGCGACCAGCACCTTGGCGCCGGCCTTGACCGGCAGGACGCCGCTGTTCTTCAGGATCACCTGCGACTTTGCCACCGCTTCGCGTGCCAGCGCGCGATGTTCGGGCGAACCGAGCAAGGCAAGGTTGCCGCCGACACCGCGTTCGGACGGTTTGCGCACATCCGCATCGAGCAGGCCGGCGCGCTGCTTCACCCGCAGCACGCGGGTAACCGCGCGGTCCAGAGTCGCCATCGGAATGGTGCCGTCCTCGACCTGCGCGACGAGATTTTCCAGCAGCGCTTTCCAGTCGTCGGGGACCATGTAGATGTCGAGCCCGGCCTTGAGCGACTGGGGGCAGTTGGAAACCGTGCAGCCACGCACCTGGCCGTGACCGTTCCAGTCGCCCACGACCAGCCCGTCGAAGCCCATTTCATCGCGCAAATAGCCGGTCAGCATGGCTTCGTAGCCGTGCATCTTCTCGCCATTGATCGAGTTGAAGCTGGCCATCACCACCTGCGCCCCGGCGGCAATCGCAACGGGATAGGGCACGGCATGAATCTTCTTCAGTTCTTCGATGTCGCCGTGGACATCGCCCGTGTCGATGCCAAGCGTGGTGCCGCCATCGCCGAAGAAATGCTTGGCCGTGGCAATCACCCGCCCGTTGCCGAGATGGTCTGCATCACCCTTGGCGCCCTGCAGGCCTTCGACCAGCGCAGCGCCGAGTTCGGCCACCAGCTGCGGGTCTTCCGAATAGCTCTCGTAGGTCCGGCCCCAGCGATCATCCTGAGCCACCGCGACAGTGGGGGAGAAGTTCCAGTCGATGCCGGTCGCTTCGATCTCGATCGCGGTTGCATGGCCGATCCGGCGGACCAGGTCGGCGTCATGTGTTGCGCCCAACCCGATGTTGTGCGGGAAGATGGTCGCGCCGATCACATTGGTGTGGCCATGGACCGCGTCGGTCCCCCACATGGTCGGGATCGCGGGCTCGCCATTGGGCAGCGGCTTGACCGAAGCGAGGTACATTTCGTCTGCCAGGCGCAGCCATTTCCGAGGCCGGGGCAAACTCGTCGCCATAGGGGCCACCATTGCCGCCGTTGAGATAGCTGCCGAAGCGATAGCGCTCCATGTCTTCAGCGGTGAATGAATTGATTTGCGGCTGGATCAGCTGGGCGACCTTGCGCTCCAGGCTCATGCGCGAGACCAGCTCTGCGATATACTGCTCATCCGCATCGGCCGCGCTTGTCGTGGCTGAGCGCACTTCCGGTGTTTGCGGCAGTGTGGCGCATCCCCCGAGGGCGATTGCACCGGCCAGGATTGCTGCACGAAAACTCATCTGGACGATCCCCTCTCCCAAGCCCCCTTTAGGCCTTTAGCCCGCCCTTCCCGAGGCGACGCTTCGATTGGCGACGCTAAATGAGAACGTTCTCAATGGCAAGGGGTGTCATGCAAGCCGATGAAAATCACGCTTTTTGGGCGATCGGGCGCACCAGGGTCGCGACCAGTGCGCAAGCGGCTGCACAAAGCGCCGCGAGGAGCCAGAAAAGGCCGCCGAATCCGAAACTCGGGACCAGCGACAGGGTCAGCCAGGGAATGATCATCGATGGCACGGTATTGGTCAGGTTGAACAGGCCAAGATCGCGACCGCGGTCTTGCGGGCGCGGCAGTACGCGCAGGGTCTGGCTGGAATGGAGCGAAAGGAAGATCACCGAAGCGATCCCGAAAAGGAGATAGCCCCCGATCGCCGCCGCGATTTCCGCAGCTGCAGCCATCAGCACCAGCCCGGCCGCGGAGAGGCCGGCGCAAATCGCCAGCGGCAGGATCGGTCGCTGAACCCGGTCCGACCAGCGCCCGGCGACCAGCGCCAGCGGCACGGCAATCGTCAACACCAGGCTGAATATCCGTGCCGCATCGTTCTCGCCATAACCGGGCGAAAGCGAACGCAGCCAGAACAGCAGGAAGGCAAACAGCGCCGCTTCGGCAATCTGCACCAACAGGCGGGCGAACCACATCCGGGTCACTGCCGGGTCCGACATCCAGGGCAGGCGGTTAGGCGTCGCGGAGGTCGCCGTTGGCTTGATCAGGTGCGGCAGCTCTCGCCCCCGTCCGAAGATCAACACCGGCGCAACCATGGCCAGCACCAGCAGCGCAACCAATGTCAGCTGGGTATCGCGTCCGGCAAGGCCCGGCGCCGTTACGAAGGCCGACGCAAGCGCGCCAAGCGCCGGGGCGAAGGCGAACAAGCCGCCCAGCAACCCCTTTTGCTCGTCCGGAACACAGTCACCGGCCCAAGCGGCAAGCGGGCCGAGCATCATGTTGAGGCAGAGCTGCCAGGCCATGATGACAATGATGAGTTCAGTAACCGTCGCGGTGAAGCGAATGGCAACCAGCAAGCAGCAGGAAAGGACGAGGCCCAGCGCGATCCACACCGGTCTCCCGCCTCGGCGGTCGCTCAACCATCCGAAGCCGATGTTTGCCAGGCTGGCGACAATCGCGCCGGCAAAAGTGGCATAGGATAGTGCGGCAACGTCATCGCTGCCGGTCAGTTCCGCGATGCGCGTCGGCAGCAGGACAGTGAGGAAGGGGACATAGGCAACTGCGCCACCCGCGACACCGAGCGCCAGCAACAACAGGAGCCACAAGGGCTGGCGCGGGGCTGGCGCCGCGTCAGTCGTCATTCGCGCCGCCGGCCGGGCCAATCGAGCCGCGCTCGACAAAGCCGGCTGGCACATCGATCGGTCCGGTTGGCAGGCTCTCGCCGCCGGCGGCACCGATCAGCAGTTCGACTGCGCGCGAGATGGTAGCTGCAATCGGCTGGTCGATCGCCGCCAGCGGCGGCTCGGTGAACCGCACGATCGGCGTATTGTCGAAGCTGATCAGCGAAAGCTGTTCCGGAATGCGCAAGCCGCGCTCGCGAGCCACCTCGAGTGCGGCGGTGGCCATCTGGTCGCTCGAGGCAATGATCGCGGTCGGGCGCGCTTCAAGATCTAGCAGCTTGGCGGCGGCGGCCAGGCCGCTTTCGAAGCCGAAGTCGCCGCGCTCGCACAGCCCGGATGTTGGCAATCTGGCAGCCTCCATGGCCTTGCGCCAGCCATCGATCCGCCATTGCGCAACCTGGTACTCGCTTGGCCCGGCGATAAAGCCGATCCGCCGATGCCCCATTGCAATCAGCCGCTCGGTAGCCGCACGGGCGGCCCCTTCATCGCCCATGACGATCGGTACACCTGCGCCGGGCTCGCGCGATCCGATCCGGGCGAAGGGTATATTCGCTTCTTCCAGCAGTTCGGTGATCAGCGGATTGTCCGAATGCGGCGGGGTCAGGATCACGCCATCCGGCTGCAATGCGGCAATGGCGGCCTTAACTTCGCGCTCGACATGGTCGTTATGCGTATCGACCAGTTCGAAGATCATGCGATAGCCATGTTCGGCGCATTTGAGCATGCCGCCCAGCAACATCTGGTCGACCCAGTCGGTGCCCTGGCGCGACTGCCAGTCGGCGATGGTGCGCTCCCGGTCGTTGAGCGCGAGGATCAGGTATGAGCGCGATCCACTCATCCGTTGCGCGGCAATCGACGGGACATACCCCAGCTTGTCGATCGAAGCCTGGACCCTGTCCTTCATCGCCGGGCGCACGTTCGGTTCATTGTTGATGACACGGCTGACGGTTTGCAGGGAAACCCCCGCATCGTCCGCTACATGCCTGATTGTGACAGCCTGGCGCCGCCTTGCCATTTATCTACCCCGTCTGTGATCCCGCCAGCGCCACCAGCCCATACGGAATTGTGCACTGCAACGTTAAGATACTTGCTGTCAACTTTTGGAAAGTGCCGAAACACCGCGCAAAACGCAGTAGGCCCCCGCCAATGGCAGGGGCCTGCGTTGTTCCATCTATCGCATCGCTCAGAAGTCGAAGCGGGCGATGAAGCTGTAACGACGGTCGTTGCGGAAGGCCGAGCGGGTGATCCGCGTTCCGTCAAAGTCGACGACCTGGGTGGTGCGAGTCACCTCGTCGAGGAGGTTCACGCCCTGCACACCCAGCTTGATGTTGTCAGTCACCGCATAGAAGATCGACGCGTCAAGCTGACCGGTTGCTTCCAGCCAGATCGGCGAGAACGGGAAGATGTCATCGCGCGGAGTGACCAGGAAGGCCGAGCGCCAATTATAGGCGGCGCGCATTGCCAGCGGGCCCTTCTCGTAGAACACAGTCGCATTGACGGTGTGCTTGGAGACGCCCTGAAGCGGCTGGATCGAGGCGAAGGTGCCACGGTTGCCGATCAGGTCAGGGTTGGTGAAGTCGCCCGCATCGACATAGGTATAGGTGAGTTGCGAACCTAGGCCGCTGAGCAGGCCGGGCAGGAAGTCATAGGTTTGCTGATAGGCGATTTCGACACCCTTCAGCGTACCGCTGATTTCATTGCTCGGACCATTCACGCGGATCGGAACTTCGGCGTTGCCGCTCGAATATTCGACCACATTGACGCCGCTGGAAACGATGCCCTTGATGTCCTTGACGAAGCCGGAAACCGTCAGCGAGCCGACATCGTCGAAGTACCATTCTGCCGACAGGTCGTAATTCCAGGATGAGGTCGCCTGAATGTTGCGGTTGCCGGTGGAAATCTGGAACAGCGGCCCGTCTGCCAGAGTGCCCTCGGCAAGGAGGTTGCCGGTGTTGTCAACGATCTGGCCACCGGCACGGAAGAGCGCGAGGTCTGGGCGCGAGATGCCCTTGGACACAGCCGCGCGGATCAGGATGCCGTTGCCGATGTCGAGCTTCGCGTTGAAGCTAGGCAACCAGTGATCGAACTTGATCGCGCGATCATCGATAATCCGGTTGCCAGTTATCGCCGCCGCGAATTCTGCCAGACGTGCATCGGACAGGCCGCAATAAGCGATCGTCGATCCGGGGTTGGGATTGTTGGCGCAGGAGAACCTCAGTTCGTTGACCTGGACTACACCGTCTGCCGCCTGACCCGGAACAACCCCGTCGAAGAAGTTGTTCGGAGCGGGGAAGGTGATGTCGCCATTGCTGAACACCTTGGTTTCGACGTAGCGCACCCCAAAGTTGCCTTCGAGCGTCCAGCCATTGCCGAAGTCCTGGCCGAAATCGACGCGGGCGTAAGCTGCCTTGGTCTTTTCCGCCACATCCGAAATCTGGCCGTCGGTGAATTCCGTTGCCAGCGGTGACCAGGTTTGTCCCGGGATGAAATTGGGGAAGCTGAAGGTTGCGATTTGCTGGCCCTGTTGGGTTGTCGTGCCTGCCAGATATTCGCCGATGAGATCATCGCCGCCGAAGAACCAGCCGCCCCCGATGCCGTTCGGCGTGGGCGCCTTGCCGCGCTGGAAGCCGTCGGCAAACGGATTACGCAAGCCCGCAGCATCCGGGAAATCGGTCGGATAGGCGCCGCCACCGGTAAACGTACCGGGAGTACCGCCACCGAAGAAGCCACCAGCAGCGCCCCATTGCCCATTGCGGCCGGTCCATGGCGCACCGAGCGAGCCCCAGTTGGTGAAGTTCGTGTCGCGCGTGACGCGTTCACGATCCGACCAGCGCGCACCAAAGCGGGCACGCTTGAAGAAGCCATCGTCGCTGATGTCATATTCAGCATCGAAGCGCAGGCTGTCGAGCTGCCCTTCGTTGCGTGCCCGCGAGTCAAGCAGGAACCAGAAATAGGTGTAATCGGGATTGCTGAACAGATCGCTTGGCGCACCAGCAGGGGCGATGAATTCGACCTGCGGCGTCTTTCCGGTGGCATCGATGCGAATGTCCGAGAAGGTCGCCATCACGCCGATCGCGCCGTCCTGCTTGAGGTCCGACTGGATCCGCTGCGCTTCGAAATTGACCTTCAGGCGATCGGTGACATTCCAATCGACGTCAAACGAGAAGTCTTCGGTCTTCGACTCTGTCAGGCGGCCAAAACGCAACAGCTCGGTGTTCAAGCCGAACCACGGCGAGAAGCCCGAATCGCCGAGGGTCTGGGTCAGCGTGCCAGTCTGGAAAACGCCGTTTTCATCGAAGGTCCAGTTGCTGCCGGCTGCGGGCACCGCATACCACGCGTCGTTATTGACGAGCGCCAGAATGGCATATTCGTCGGTCTCGAACGATGTATCCGAACGCAGCCACTCAAAGGTCGCCTGGAAGTCGCCATTGGGGCTTTCGTACTGGATGACCGACGACCAGGCTTCACGATCGCGCTCAAGCCGGGTCGTGCGGGCACCCGCACCCTTGGGCGAGATGACAGTGCCTGCCGGCGGGAAGTTGGTTTCATCGAAGCCGGTCGGGTCGCCGAAGCCGCCCGAACCGACCGAACGCACGCGAAGGCAGGGGCCATCGAGCGTGTCGGCGCGATAACACGGGTCAGTCAGCTGCGAGGCATCGGTCCGGCTGACCAGTTCCGACTTCGCATAGCCGAGCTGGAAGCCCAGCGAACCGCCTTCGGTATCGACCGTGGCCGAGCCGAGCAGCGAGAATTCCGGTGACCATTCTTCGGCCATGTCGCCATAGTTTGCGCCGACCGTGCCCGAGAGGTGCACGCCGGGATTGTCGAGCGGCTTGCGCGTGACGAGGTTGACCGTACCGGCGATCCCGCCTTCGACCATGTCGGCGGTAACGTTCTTGAAGACTTCGACCCGGCCCAGCAATTCGGGCGATACATCGTTGAACGACAGCACTGTGCCACCCGTGGCCGAGAAGATGTCACGACCGTTCAGTTCGGAGCGAACGAAGGGAAGGCCGCGGATGATAACGCCGGTGCCCTCGACCGAGAAACGGTCCGGGTCGGTCGTCTTTTCGAAGCGACCGATGTTGACGCCCGGGACACGCTGCAGCGCTTCAGCAACCGAACGGTCAGGCAACGCGCCGATGTCTTCAGCGGTGATCGCGTCGACAAAAGTGTCGGCATCGCGCTTGATGTTCTGGGCGCTTTCCAGCGAGGCGCGGAAGCCGGTGACGATGATGGCATTGTCGTCTTCAGCAGCAACCTCTTCATCCGCAGGCGCAGTGTCCTGCGCCATGGCGGGTGCGGCCATCATGGCGGTAAGCGCTAGGCCTGAAGCCGTGCTGAGTGCGAGAATGCGACGCGAAGGCGCGACTCGAATCGAGTTCGTGTAAGCCAAGTTACCCTCCCCAGAGACAGGCGTTATGCCTGGTTTTTACCTTGTGGGCAGGGCCAATACCGCATAATGTGAGCGTTCACAAGCAAAAAATGAACGTTCACATTATGCCCGCGAAACTGGCAATTGCGCGGCGGAAGTGCGAGAAGGATGCGGTTATGGCGATCGAGAATATCATCATCGTAGGCGGAGGCACCGCTGGGTGGATGGCCGCCGCGGCTCTTTCGCGCCTCAAGGCCGGCCGACCCGTGTCGATCACCCTGATCGAATCCGAACAGATCGGCACCGTCGGCGTGGGCGAGGCAACCATCCCTCCCTTTGTCGAATTCAACGAGTTGCTGGGGATCGACGAGCGCGAGATGCTGGCTGCGTCGCAAGGCAGCTTCAAGCTGGGCATCCAGTTTTCGAACTGGGGCAAACTGGGCGACAGCTATATCCACCCCTTCGGCGCCTATGGCTACAATATGGGCGGCGTAACCTTCCACCACGTGTGGCACCGATTCCGCCAGGCCGGTGACAAGCGCCCGATCCAGGCCTTCAATGTCGAAACCATGGCGGCCTATTTCGGGAAGTTCGCGCGTTCACAGGATTTCGGCCGCGACGATCTGCCGCCGGTCAATTACGCCTACCATCTCGACGCGGGCCGCTATGCCGCCTTCTTGCGTAAATACGCCGAACAGCGCGGCGTGGTGCGGCGCGAGGGACGGATCGACGATGTAAGGCTCGATCCCGAGACAGGGTTTGTCACGTCGGTCCAGGTTTCGGATGGCGAAGTCATATCCGGCGACCTGTTCATCGATTGCTCGGGTTTTCGCGGCCTGCTGATCGAACAGGCGCTGGAAACCGGATACGAAGACTGGACCCATTGGCTGCCCTGCAACCGCGCGGTCGCCCTGCCCTGCAACCGCGACGATGGCAGCCCGCCGCCTCCGTTCACCCGTGCCGCTGCGCACAGCGCCGGATGGCAGTGGCAGGTGCCGCTGCAGCACCGCAACGGCAATGGCCACGTCTATTGCGACGCGTTCATGACGGCAGACGAGGCCCATGACATCCTGGTTGCCAATATCGCGGGCAAGCCAACTGCAGATCCCAACCATCTCCGCTTCGTCACCGGGCGGCGCAAGAAGTTCTGGAACAAGAACGTCGTCGCGATCGGTCTTGCGGCCGGCTTCATGGAGCCGCTCGAATCCACCTCGATCCATCTCATCAACACCGGCGTGAACAAGCTTATTTCGCTGCTGTCGCTCGACGGGATCACTCCGGCACAAGAAGAGGCCTTTAATCGCCTGACAGTGAAGGAGTATGCGCGCATCCGCGACTTCCTTATCCTGCATTACAACGCCACCAGCCGCGATGATTCGGAGTTCTGGAACTATTGCCGCACGATGAGTGTGCCAGACACGCTGACCGAGAAGATCGAGCTCTTCAAACTAAACGGCCAGATTTTCCGCGAGGAAGACGAGCTGTTCACGGAAACCAGCTGGGCGGCGGTGATGATGGGGCAAGGTATCCCGATGCACGGCCACAATGCGATGGCCGATACACTGGATCTCGCCGCAACCCGGCAAGAGCTCGACGAGATGGAGAAATCGATCCGCTTCGCCGTGCAGCATATGCCGGCGCACATCGACTATCTTAAGCGGTATTGCCCGGCACCGGCCTTGGCTTGAAGCCGGTCTCCGGGATATTTTTGGCGCACCCGACAGGATTCGAACCTGTGACCTCTGCCTTCGGAGGGCAGCACTCTATCCAGCTGAGCTACGGGTGCGTGGCGCTGTCAGCGACATGCGAGCGGCGCGCTTAGCAAAGCACTGGCCCGCCTGCCAGCCGAAAATCACTGCGCATCCCTGACCGCGGCTGCGCGAGCGCGATTAGGAATTTGGCAAGTGTCCGCAGGTAAATCCTGTTGCCATGCGGGACGTGGACGTCATCGAATCACCCGATCGGGCCCAAGGCCATGCCTTCGCGGCGCGCTGGCGCGCACTGCACGACGCCGGGCAGGAGATCGGTGCGCTGGCTGCCCTTGCTCCCGAACCGTTCGACGATCGCCTTGCCGCATTCCCAGACCAAATCGCGTCAAGCGGCGGCGCGCAGCTGACCCTGGCACGCGAATATTTGGGCGATCTCGATGCCATTTTGCAGCCGGGCCTTGTCGCATTGCGCACGCTCCACGCCCGCGGGCAGGATACAACTGCGCCGGCGCTGGCGCTGTGGCGCGAATTTCACGCGTCACGCGGCGCGCTGCTGGCACTGGCGCGCGAAGCCAAACTCGAAGAGCCTGTTGTCGCTGCCTGACGCTTGACGTTGTTCGCCGTCTGTTCCAGCATGGTACCATGCTGGAAGATGGCCTTGTCACATCCGATTCGCCAACCGCACAAGCGGTCGCGCGCGGGGTAAGCCGGTTGTTCGCACGCAACGATATCTGGTGCCTGCCGGAAATGCCGCTGCGCAACGGGCGCCGCGCCGATCTGATGGGGGTCGATGCGAAGGGCCAGATCGTCATCGTCGAGATCAAGGTGGCGCGCGGCGACCTGCTGGGCGATGCCAAGTGGCCAGATTATCTCGATTACTGCGACCGCTTCTATTGGGCGCTGCCGCCCGGGCTCGATCGCAGCCCGCTCGAAAGCGCGCTTTACCACCCCGATTGTTGCGGGGTGATCGTTGCGGACGGCTATGATGCAGAGATCCTTCGCCCTGCCCCGCTGCAGCCGCTCAACGCCGCGCGGCGCAAGGTGGAGGTGGAGCGGCTGGCGCGGGCGGCGCTGCGCCGATATGCCGGGCTGATTGACCCGCTCTGCGCCGAACTCGCCGGGGCGCAATAATCGGGAAAGCAGGAAGCCTCGCCATCGCCAAGCCTGACTCCGCAAGTTAGAAGCCACAGCAATGCTTGCCGCCGTTATCTTCTCCGCTGTCGCCATGACCGTCATTGTCGCTGTGCGTTATCTTGCCAGCAGCGGGATCTTCGCCTGGCTGACCGGCAGGTTGCGGCCGGGCCAGTATCGTGGGCTGGATGCGCAGATCCGGCGCGAAATCGGTTGGTCGCTGGCTTCGGCGGCGATTTATGGCGTGCCCGCCGGGATCATCGCCTGGGGCTGGCGCAACCAGGGCTGGACGCAGATATATAGCGACATCACCGACTACCCGCTGTGGTACGCACCGCTGTCGCTGCTACTATACCTGTTCGCGCACGACACCTGGTTCTACTGGACACACCGCTGGATGCATCGGCCGCGCCTGTTTCGCCTCGCCCATGCGGTGCACCACGCCAGCAAGCCCCCCACCGCCTGGACCGCGATGAGTTTCCATCCGCTCGAAGCCATAGTTGGTGCGGTCATCATCCCCCTGCTGGTATTTGTGGTGCCGATCCATGCCGGCGTGCTCGCGCTGGTGCTGGCGATCATGACGGTCATGGGTGTCACCAACCACATGGGCTGGGAGCTTTTCCCGCGCAGCCTCGTTCATTCGCGGTTGGGTGAATGGCTGATAACGGCGAGCCACCACGAACGTCACCATGAAGAGTACCGATGCAATTATGGCCTTTATTTCCGCTTCTGGGATCGCCTGTGCGGCACCGACCGCGGCTTGACGCGCAAGTTCGGATGAAGCGCGCCGGTGCCCTGGCGCTTGCTGCAAGTGCCGCGCTGCTGGGTGGAGCAACGCCGCCCAAGCCGGGCGAAATTGCGGTGACAATCACCGATCTTCGCTCTGCGAAAGGGGTCGTGCGCGCATGCATGACCACCAATCCCAAGATTTTCCCGCGCTGCCGCGAAGACCCGGCCTCGCACCGGCTGGTGGTGCCGGCGGGCACGCGGGTCGAACTTATGTTCACCAATGTAAAGCCGGGCCGCTATGCGATCGCGCTGCTGCATGACGAGAACAACAATGGCAAGGCCGACCGGGCGCTGGGCATGATGCCCAAGGAAGGTTTCGGCTTCTCGCGCGATGCCAAGGTGCAGATGGGCCCACCGAAGTTCAGCGACGCGGTGTTCGATTACAAGGGCGATGCCGCAGTGCTGACAATCCGCATGCGCTATATGTTGTGATCCGAGCGCTGCCGCGACGTCACGCGGCAAAAACGCCGTGACGTCATCGTTTCACGCTTTTCCCGCTGGCTTAACGGTAAGTTTACCATAGTGCGGCAAAACCCTTCCCTGACCGAATGTTTCAGGGGAACGATTGCACCATGGACAGCCTGCGCGGCCATTTCGATGCAACTGACTTCACCGATGTTTCGAATGATTTCGACATCGGTGATGAAGACCATGCACGCGACCTGCCACCGGCAGCGATCGGCCAGGACGAACGCCGCATGCAAGTGCGCGCCTATAATCATTGGGCCAGCATGCTGGGGGAACGCAATTTCCCCTCGATCGAAGAACTTGATCCGCACAATCTGCCAGACTTCGCGCCTTACAGCGTGTTGCTCGATTTCTCGACCGGGATCGAAGATCCGGCGATCCAGTTTCTCGGTGATGAGCTGGCGCAGGAATGCGGCACGCAGGGCCATATCTCGCGCCTGTCCGACGTGCCCAGCCGTTCGCTGCTGAGCCGGATCACCGACCATTACCTGCAGATCCTCGCCAACCAGGCGCCAATCGGGTTCGAGGCCGAATTCGTCAACCAGCGCGGCGCGACGATCCTATATCGCGGCATCCTGCTGCCCTATTCCAGCGACAACGACACGATCGATTTCATCTATGGCGTGATCAACTGGAAGGAAATGGCGGATTCGAACGCCGCCGACGAGCTGCTGCTCGAGATCGACCAGGCGCTGGAGACCGAAGAAGATGAACCGGTCAAGCGTGACGGCGATCCGGTGACCGATTGGGCCGATGGCCCGAGTGCGGATATCGATGCCGATCCGATTTCGGCTGACGATGCCGCCAATATCCGCGACCTTCGCGATTTCGCCGCTAGGTTCGATTGCGCCGTTGAAGACAGCGAGGATGGCGATATCCCGGCTCCGGCTTTCGGCGGTTACAGCTATGACCTCGAAGAGCTCGACGACGAGGAAGAGGACGAGGTCAATTACGACTTCGCCTCGCTCAGCGATCATATCGCCGCACCGGCCAAGAAGGCGCTGGCGCTCGATCTCGATGCGCTTGCGCCGGTTGCGCCCGATGCCGAAGATGTGTCCGATATCGAGCCTGAAATGGAGATCGAGGACGAGTTCGCCCTGGCCGAGCAGGAGGACTCTCCGTTCGAGGTGCTCTCCGCCGAGGAAGAGGATGACGAGCCGCTCGATTTCGTGAGCGAATTTCCCGAGGATCCCGGCCTGTATGATTACCTCGCGAGTGCCCGCGATGCGGCCCAACTCGCGCGCGATTGCGACGACCGCAGCCGCAAGGCGCTCTACCAGGCAGTTGGCCAGGCCTATGATTTCTCGGTAGCGGCGCAGGAAGCCCCCGAGGATTATGCCGAACTGCTCGATGAATGCGGGCTGGAGGCGCAGGATCGTGCGCCGATGACACCGGTGGTGAAACTGGTTTTCGGTGCCGATTACGACAAGACCCGCCTGACCGAATATGCGGCTGTGCTGAGCTATGCGCACCGGGTCGGCATTGCGCGGGGCGGACTGTCCGAATATCTCGACCAGGCCAGTGGCGGGCTCAAGGGCGTGGTCGCCGCCGAGCGCCGCTGGCGCAAGGAACAGGCCGGCAAGGATGTCGATCCCGAAGGCGAAGTGCGCCAAGCCCTGGCCAAGAAGCTGCGCCAGCTTGAAGCGCAGGATTTCAGCGACATTTCCGGCGAAGGCGGCGAGTTCGCGCTGGTCATGATCCGCCGCACCGAGGATGGCGATGTCGTCATGCTTGGGGAGATTGCGCAGGATATCCCGCTGATCGAGCGCGCGGCAAGAAAGCTGCTCGGCTAACACCTCGCCTTGCCTGGCAAGTTCGCGCTGGCCTGTAGTGGACCAGCGCGATAGAGCGCGCGCATGATCAGGTGGAGGTCGCGCAGGATGATATGGGCTATCGGCGGCATAGTGGCGCTGCTCGTGCTCTGCGCGGCGGCGCTCCAGTTCGCCATCTGGCACAACGGGCCGGCCGTGCTCGATACGGTGGACCGCCTGACCGGCGGCGAGCGCGGCACAGCGCAACTAGCGAAGGTGCAGCTGGGTGGATCGCCCGCGCGCAAGGTAATTGTCCATGGTCCCGCCAATGGCGTGGCTGGCACGCCCCGGCCGGTGCTGCTGTTCGTGCACGGCGGCAGCTGGAACAAGGGAAATCCTGACGATTATGGCTTTATTGGCCGCGCTTTTGTACCAGAGGGGTTCATCGTGGTGCTGGCCGGCTATCGCCTGCATCCAGAGGCCATCTATCCTGCCATGCTGGAGGACACTGCCGACGCGATCGCCTGGACTCACGCCAATATCGGGCAATACGGCGGCGATCCGGGCCATATCGTGCTCGCCGGGCATTCGGCGGGTGCCTACAATGTGGTGATGGCGGCGCTCGAGGAACGCTGGCTTGGCAGCCGCGGGCATAGCGCCCGGCATGTCGCCGGAGTGATCGGCTTGGCCGGCCCCTATGATTTCTATCCCTTCGACAGCGATTCGACCCGCGCATCGTTCAGCCATGCAGATCAGCCCGAGGCCACCCAACCGGTCGCGCATGTGCGGCGCGACGCACCGCCCAAGCTGCTAATCCATGGCGAGGCCGATACGCTGGTTCGCCCGCGCAATAGTCGCGAGCTGGCAAAACGCCTGAAAGCTGAAGGCGCGGCGGTCAGGACTCTGCTACTGCCGGAAATGACGCATAATGACCCGCTGCTGGCACTGGCCAGCCCGTGGCGGCGCGACCGCAAGGTGATCGATGCGATGATCGAATTTGCCCGCTCTCCCCAGGCTTCAGTTCCGGTTCAGGACGAATTGGGCTAGCACGGCAGGATGACGCGCTTCCTCTGGCAGTTCACCGCTTTCGTCGCGGCCCTGGTGCTCACGGTCCAGCCGGCTGCGGCGCAATCGATCCTGCGCGATGCGGAAACCGAAGCGCTGCTCAATGAAATGGCCGCTCCGCTGGTCGAAGCCGCCGGGCTGGCGCCGGGCAATGTCGATATCGTGCTGATCAACGATCCTTCGATCAATGCCTTCGTGGCCGGCGGGCAAGCGGTCTATATCCATAGCGGGCTGATCAACGCCGCCGACACCGCCAACGAAGTGCAAGGCGTGATCGCGCACGAGCTGGGCCACATCACCGGCGGGCACATCGTGCGGTTCGACGAAGGCATGAGCGCCGCCTCGAATATCTCGATCCTCAGCCTGCTGCTGGGTGTCGGCGCAGCACTTGCGGGCGCAGGCGAAGCCGCGATCGGCGTGATGCAGGCCGGCCAGCGCGCCGCGCTTGGCAAGTTTCTCGCCTTCAGTCGTGTGCAGGAAGCGTCGGCCGACGCAGCGGGCGCGGAATATCTCTCGCTCGCGGGCATTTCCGGACGCGGCAGCCTGAGCTTCTTCGGCAAGTTGCAGAACCTCGAATTCCGTTATGGCCGCAGCCAGGACGATGACCAGGCCTTCACCCGCACCCACCCGCTGTCCGGCGATCGCATTGCCCGGCTGACCGAGGTGTATACCGCCGATCCGGCCTGGAATGCGCCCGACGATCCGGCGCTGCAGGCCCGGTTCGAACGGGTCAAGGCCAAGCTGTTCGGCTATATCTCCCCGCCCGAGCGGGTACTTTCGACTTATCCGGCGAGCGACACCAGCCTGCCTGCGCGCTATGCCCGCGCCTATGCCTATCACAAGAGTGCGCTGATCGACAAAGCGCTGGGCGAGGCTGACGCGCTGCTCGCGATGAACCCTGATGACCCGTATTTCCTCGAGCTCAAGGGGCAGGTCCTGCTCGAATCCGGCCGCCCCTATGACGCTTTGCCTTTTCTCAGGAACGCCACGGAGCTTTCCGGCCACCAGCCGCTGATTGCTTCGATGTTCGGCCATGCGCTGATCGCAACCGAGGACAAGGAGCAGTTCGACGAGGCCGAGCGCGTGCTCAAGGCGGCGGTCGCGCGTGACCGGCTCAATCCCTTCGCATGGTACCAGTTGGGCGTCGTCTATGCCGCACGCGGCGACATGGCTCGCGCCCGCCTTGCCAGCGCAGAGCAGCAGGTGATGCGGCGCAATTATCCCGAGGCGCTGCGCAGCGCGCAGGCGGCCGAAGCCGGGCTGGAGCCGGGCACGCCCGACTGGATCCGGGCACAGGATATCTCATTGCAGGCACGTGCTGCGCTTGAAGACATCCGCGACCGCAAATAGGCGTCAAGAAGGGGGAAGTCGGGAATGACCGAACAGCTGAAGAACTGGCTTGTGACCGCGATCATCGCGCTTGTCGCGGGTTTCGCCGGGGCGGCGATCTGGTCCTATTCCGGCCTGGGGGACGAACGCACCCGCGGCTATCTGGTCGAAAATCCCGAAATCCTCTCGCAAATGGCCGAGGCATTCCAGGCCAGGCAGGAACAGGCGCAGCTGGCTGGCGTATCGGACCAGGTCATGACGCCCTTCCCCGGCGCGGTGCTGGGCAATCCCAACGGCTCGAAAGTGCTGGTCGAATTCACCGACTACAACTGCCCCTATTGCGCGATGAGCCAGGCCGATGTGCTCAAGCTGATCGAATCCGATCCCGAAGTGAAGATCGTCATCCGCGAATGGTCGATCTTCCAGGGCAGCGAGATCGCCTCACAGATGGCGCTGGCGGCGGCCAAGCAGGGCAAATACGAAGCCTTTCACGACGCCATGTTCCGGCTCGGCCCGGTCTCGCCCGAAAGCGTCGAGGCTGCCGCACGCGAAGCAGGGCTGGACCTTGAACGTGCGCGCGCAGACGCTGCTTCGCCTGAGGTGGCGCAGGAACTGGCCCGGAACAACGAGCTGGCTAACCAACTTGGCTTTACCGGTACGCCCAGTTGGGTGACGAAAACCCGCGCCTTCGAAGGTGCCGTGGGCCTGAGCGCGCTGCAAAAGGCGCTGGAGCCGGGCGGCTGATGCATCGACTTCGGTCGGCAGTTTGCGCCGCTATCCTGATGGCGGGCGCGACGCCGGTACATGCAGAAGATGCTGCCGACGCGGCGCGCGAACAGTTTTCCGCGCGGCTCGCTGTGGAGCAGCGGCTGCAAGATATCGGATGGCGCCTGGTGTCAGGCAACGCTCGCTTCTGTGAGGGCGCCCGCCCCGCAATCGGCCTGCAGCTGCACGACATGGCGAGCTACAGCAATCCCGCCGCCGTGCGCCGGCTGTTCGGCCTGAGCGGCGATTTTGCCGTACTGACCAGCGCACACGGGTCACCGGCCGGGGAAGCCGACCTGCCGCCCAATACCGAAATCGCCGCAATCGACGGGCAGGACCCGAACGCCTGGCCGGCAAAACCGAACGGAGACTGGCGCCGGGTGGTGCGCGCACACGACCTGATCGATGCGCAGCTGGCAGAGAACGGCGTCGTGGAACTGACGCTGTCAAATGGCGAGAAAATCAGGTTTATCGCCAACTATGCCTGCCCCACGCGGTTCGAGCTGGGTGGCAATGGCAAGCGCGCGCTGGCTGACGGCTCACGCGTGATCCTGGAGCGCGGCTTCCCCGGGCTCGGCTATGCCGACGACGAGCTCGCCGCTGCGCTGGCGCACGAATTGGCCCACAATTTGCTGCGGCATCGGGAATGGCTTGAGCGCGAGGGACGGGGCCAGCGCAACATCCGCCTGACCGAGCGCGAGGCCGACCGGCTGATGCCGTGGCTGCTGGCCAATGCCGGTTATCAGCCCGATGCGGCGATGCGCTTCATGGAGCGCTGGGGGCCGCGCCATTCGGGGGGTATCTTCCGCAAACGCACCCATGACGGATGGGACGAGCGGGTCGAAGTGATCGCCACCGAAGTCGCCAAGGTCAACAATTCCCGAGATCAATGGGGCGCCGCCGACTGGCGCACCCATTTCGCGCGCGAGGTTGGATCCGAATAGAGGGCCGGGTCAGTCGTCGATGACCTTGGCGTACATCGAGTTCATCGGCCGCTCCATTACGCGCCGCACCATCGGCTCGAAAAAGCTCAACGGCGCGCTGTCGTAATTGGGATCGAACGCAGCCTGGTCATATTTCTCGCAGAAATGCGCGCAGGCCTCGAAATGCGGGTGGCCGCGCCAGCGTTCGCGAATGTTGCGGTCCATGCCTACATGGTGGAAGTAGAAATAGCCCTGGAATGCGCCGTGCTGCTCGCAGATCCAGTGGTATTCCTCCGGCACGAAAGGCTTGACGATCGCCGCTGCGACATCGGGGTGGTTATAGGTGCCCAACGTGTCGCCAATATCGTGCAGCAGCGCCATCACGACATAACGCTCGTCGCGCCCGTCGCGGTGGGCGCGGGTCGCAGTTTGCAGCGAATGCTCCAGCCGGCACACGGGAAAGCCGCCGAAATCGCCTTCAAGCAGCTTCAGATGGTCGAGCACGCGGTCCGCCACGCCCTTGGCAAAAGCGCGATATTCCTTGCCGATAATCGCCCAGTCTTCCGCGGTTCCTTCTGTCATCGCGGTGAACTTTGCATGCTCGTGCGGATGCTCGATCGTGGCCATCTGTCCTCTCCTTGCTGTCCACCAGTGTAGCGCGCGCGACGACTGGCGGCAAAACAAACTGCACCCTGCCTCACAAATCCGCTAAGGGGGTTGGATGGCCGTTTTGCCATTCCGCCCTACGCCGTTCTTCGCAAACAAGAATCGGGCGTTCTGGAACCTCCAGCTGGCCGGCTGGGGAGGGGCGTTCCTGCTGCGCGCGAGCGCCGCAATCGCCAATGGCCAGCCGTGGGACCTCTTGGCGGTGATCCTGGTGACTACCATCACCGGCTTTTCGATCAGCCTGGTCCTGGCGGTGATCTATCGCAAGCTGATCGACAAGCAGCCGCTGGTTGCCTGGGGCACCACCGTGCTGGCGCTGGTGGTGGCGGTGATCGTCTATGCGTCGATCGACGCCTGGGTGCAGGGCATCTATTACTCGGGCATCCGTGAAACCACTTTCGCCCAGCGCTTCATCGGTCTCAGCTATATCCCCCTGACCCTGCTCGGCGGCTGGAGCGCGCTCTATTACGCGATCAATTACTTCCTGACCGTGGAAGAGCAGGCTGACCGGCTGGAACGGCTGGAGGCTCAGGCGACCAGCGCGCAGCTGGCCATGCTGCGCTACCAGCTCAATCCGCATTTCCTGTTCAACACGCTCAATTCGATCAGTACGCTGGTGCTGCTGAAGCAGACCGAACCGGCCAATGCCATGCTCTCGCGCCTGTCCGCCTTCCTGCGCCACACGCTGATCATGGAGCCGGGCGGGCAGGTGACATTGGCGGAGGAGGTTGAAACCCTGCAGCTCTATCTCGATATCGAACGCATGCGTTTCGAAGAGCGCTTGCGCACCGAATTCGACATCGACGACGCAGCGAAAGAGGCCCTGCTGCCCTCCATGCTGCTGCAGCCGCTGGTCGAGAATGCGGTGAAATACGCGGTTTCCCCGCAAGAGGAAGGCGCGCGCATCTCGCTGACGGCACGGGTGCGCGGCAACCGCTTGCGACTGACCGTGGAAGATACCGGGCCAGGCCGCAAAGGGCCACGACAAGGCGATTTGCTGCGTCTCGCCAGCAATTCGGGCAAGCCGGTTTCAACCGGCGTTGGCCTCGCCAATATTCGCAACCGGTTGAACCAGGCCTATGGCGCGGACCATCGTTTCGAAACCCGCTCGGGCGCAGGCGGCGGCTTTACCGTGCTGATCGAAATCCCCTTCGAGACCGCCGCGGACAATACGGCCGCCGCAGATCCGAATTCTCCGATCCAACCCGCCGCACAGGCCCCCGCTCTGGCGCTGGCGCCGGGACAAAATATGGAATCCAAGGCATGACTATCCGAACAATCCTGGTCGACGACGAGAAATTGGCCATCCAGGGCCTGCAACTGCGGCTTGAGCCGTTTGAAGACATCGAAGTGATCGCCACCTGCTCTAACGGGCGCGAGGCGATCCGCACGATCAAGACCGAAAAGCCCGACCTGGTGTTTCTCGACATCCAGATGCCCGGCTTCGATGGCTTCGGCGTGGTCAAGGGCGTGATGGAAATCGAACCGCCACTGTTCGTCTTCGTCACCGCCTTCGAGGAGCACGCGATCCGCGCGTTCGAAGCCAATGCGGTCAACTACCTGATGAAACCGGTCGATCCCGACAAGCTGGCCGACACGATCGAAGCGTGTGCGCCAGCGGCTGGCCGAGAAGAAATCGGCCGAGGAAGCCGACAAGCTGATGAACGTGCTCGCCGAAGTCGCGCCCGACAAGGCGGAGGAATTCACCAGCGGCGAAACCGAAGCAAGCGACCGCTTCGAAAAGCTCATCAACATCAAGGACCGTGGCCAGATCTTCCGCGTCGAGGTCGACTCCATCGAACATATCGAGGCCGCCGGCGATTACATGTGCATCTACACCGGCGACAATTCGCTAATCCTGCGCGAAACGATGAAGGATCTTGAGCGGCGGCTTGATCCGCGCACGTTCCAGCGCGTGCACCGTTCGACCATCGTCAACCTCAACCAGGTGCGCCAGGTGCGCCCGCATACGAATGGCGAATGCTTCCTGGTGCTGGAAAGTGGCGCCGAGGTGAAGGTGAGCCGCAGTTACCGCGATGTTGTAGCTCGATTCGTTCACTGATGGGTTTCTTTCTCGAAGGGTTCGACCTCGCCGCTTTCGTGCGCGATACGCTGGCGGAAGACTTGGGCGAGGGGCTTCCGGGTGGCGGTCACGATGTCACGTCCGAGAGCGTGATTCCTGCCGATGCGCGCTTTTCCGGCGTAATGGACAGCCGCGATGCGATCGTGGTGGCAGGCCTGCCGATTGCCGAGGCATTCTTTCGTGCGCTCGACCCGGAGATGGAGATCGAGCACCTCGTCAGCGATGGTGACGCGGTGGCAGCAGGCACAGACCTGATGCGCCTCAGCGGCAACGCCCGCGCCATGCTGACGGCCGAGCGCAGCGCGCTCAACACCGTGCAGCACCTGTCCGGCATCGCGACCATGGTGTGGGCATATGTCGATGCGATGGACAATCCCGACTGCACCCTGCTCGACACCCGCAAGACCATCCCGGGCTTGAGGCACCTCGAGAAATACGCCGTGCGGATGGGCGGGGGCAGCAACCACCGCATGGGATTGTGGGACGCGGCGATGATCAAGGACAACCACGTGCTAGTGGCAGGCAATGTCGGTGAAGCGGTGCGCCGCGCGGTCGATGCCGGGGTGCAGGAGATCATCTGCGAGGTCGACCGGCTCGACCAGATCGAGCCTGCCTTGGTAGCGGGCGCTACCCGCCTGCTGCTCGACAACATGGCGCCCGAAACGTTGCGCCAAGCTGTGGCCATCGTTGCAGGCCGCGTGCCGACCGAAGCATCGGGCGGGATCAATCTCGACACGATCAAGGCCAAGGCAGCGACCGGCGTAGATTACGTCTCGGTCGGACGGCTGACCCAGAGCGCACCCGCCGCCGATATCGGACTGGATTTCACGCCACTATGAATTCTCTCGCGGCCAATCGCTTTCGCGATGGCCTCCGAGGGGGCGGCCTATCGGCCGGCGCGCGGTCGCGCTTGCGGTCCGCAAGCGGCCCGTTGCTGTCGCTCGCCATGCTCGTTCCGTCACAGACCCTCGCTCAGGCCTATCAGTGCCGCATGCCGCAAGTGGTCAGCGTACCTCAGGTGCGCGCCGACAGCCCTACCCGCACCGTTCCCGTCAGCGGATACACTCTAGCACTGAGCTGGGCGCCGGAGTTCTGCAAGACCCGCGAGATGGATGCGCGCCAGCGCCTGCAATGCTCGGGCCGCAACGGGCGGTTCGGGCTGGTGGTGCATGGCCTGTGGCCGGACGGGCGCGGCGCGTGGCCGCAGTGGTGCCGCACCGCGCTCCCCGTCAGCCCCGCCGAGGCACGGCGCAACCTTTGCATGATGCCCTCTCCCGGCCTGATGGCGCGGCAATGGGCGAAGCACGGCAGCTGCATGGCGCCGCGCCCGGAGGCCTATTTCAAGGCGACCCGCGTATTGTGGCAAAGCCTCAAACTGCCTGACTATGACCGACTCTCACGGCAAGAGGGCCTGACCGCAGGCGATATCCGCCGGGCCTTCTCCGACGCCAACGGACGGCATTGGCAGCCGGAAATGGTTGGCGTGAAGCTCAATGCGCGCGGCTGGCTGGAAGAATTGAGGCTCTGCTATAGCAAGGATTTCATGCCGGTCCGTTGCACTCCAGGCAGGCTGGGCGCGAAAGACAGCGCGCCTGCGAACATCTGGCGGGGTTTGTAAGGCGCGATTGATATCGATCAATGCACCAGGCAGGCGACTCGCCTAATCTTCTGTGCATGATCGAAATCGACCGACTTTCCGAGAACGCCCATCGCATGGTGGTGATCGCCGAATTCCGGCAAGAGGATGCTGAAGCGCTCGTCGCATTCGCGAAAGAGCGCAATGCCGCTGGCGGCGGCGGCAATGTGCTGATCGATGTGACGGCGGTGACGGACTTCACTTTTTCCGCAGTCGCCATCGAATTGGCCCACATGCCCAGCCTGGTCAAATGGGTCTATGGCCTGGATCGCATCGCCATTGTCTCTGACAATGACTGGGTGCGCACCGGCGCACGGCTCGAGAGCGCTTTGCTGCCAGGCGTCGTTTACGAGGTCTATGCCGAAGACGAGGCCGATGTGGCAAGGGTTTGGGTTCTGGAACAGAGCAAAGGCCCGCACACAGGTGCCATCAAACAACTCGATGTTGGGCGGCCGGGTATCACTGCGTTCGAACTTTCAGGTCGACTTGACCGTGAGGAATCCGAGCGTGGCGTGGCATTGGTGCGCAAGCTGCTGGAAGATTCGGACTCCGTGCGGCTGCTGCTGGTCATCCGCAATTGGCACGGTTTCGACCTTGATCGATTGCTGAGCCGCGAGGTGCTTTCGGGAAAGCTGGAGATTGCTCGCAAGCTTGATCGCTACGCGATCGTAGGTGGCCCGGAGTGGCTGCGACGTTACGCTGAATTCACCAGCGTCTTTGTCAAAGCGGAGATCAAGTCTTTCCCTCTAGAGGAGCAGGACAAGGCGATCGAGTGGCTGGCAGGTTGAAAGCTACCGCCGCGCCTTGAAGAAATCGCGCAGCAGCTCGGCCGCTTCGCTTTCGCCCATGCCGGTGTAGACTTCGGGCCGATGCAGGCATTGCGGATGTTCGAACACCCTTGCGCCATGTTCCACCGCCCCGCCCTTGGGGTCAGGCGCTGCGTAATAGAGCCGGGCAATCCGCGCATGGCTGATCGCGCCCGCGCACATCGCACACGGCTCAAGCGTGACATAGAGATCGCAACCGATCAGCCGCTCGCTGCCGAGCTTCGCCGCCGCTTCACGCAACGCAACGATTTCGGCATGGCCGCTGGGATCGGGCGGGTTGCGGGTTCGGTTGGCCGCCACGGCCAGGACTTGGCCATCCTTGACCACCAACGCGCCGATCGGCACTTCGCCCTCGCCCGCAGCTTTACGCGCCGCATCAAGCGCCAGTTGCATCGGTTGCGGGATCGGCCACCTGGTCATATGGCCGCGCTAGCCGCACTCGGGCGAAGCCGCAACTTCGCTTGACGATTCGGCAGGTCGCCGCTATGCGCCCGGCCTTTCGGGAAATCCCGGCGATTTGCGGGCCGTCGAATCGGCTGCCCCCCCACTTTGAACGAACGAGAGATATCATGTCGCGTATTTGCGAACTGACCGGCAAGGGCCGCCAGGTTGGCCACAATGTGAGCCACGCCAACAACAAGACCAAGCGGGTGTTCCTGCCGAACCTGCAGAACGTCACGCTGCTGAGCGAAAAGCTGGGTCGCAGCTTCAAGTTCCGCGTGTCGACCGCTGGCCTGCGCTCGGTCGAGCACAATGGCGGGCTCGACAACTGGCTGCTCAAGACCAATGACGACAAGCTTTCGGCCAATGCGCTGAAAGTGAAGCGCGAACTCAAGAAGGCTTCGAAGGAAGCCGCATAAGCCGCGCCCGCAAGGGCAGCGCTTTGGCAAAGGGCGTGCGAGGCGACTCGCGCGCCTTTTTGCGTGTGTGTGGCTTAGGCCTGCGGGTCCAGGAACAGCAGCGGATCGAGCCGCGCATCGCGCCACTTGAGGCTCCAGTGCAAATGCGGGCCGGTGGCGCGGCCCGATGCGCCGACATTGCCGATATGCTGGCCTTGCCGGACCCGGTCGCCCTCTTTCACCGCCAGCGCCGACGCATGGAGGAAGGCGCTGTTGAGCCCCTGCCCGTGATCGATGATCAGCAGCTTGCCTTCGAGCGAAAATTCCTGCTCCGCCGCGAGCACCACGACGCCGTCTGCGGGGGCGACAAAGGGCGTGCCTGCTCCGGGTGCGATATCCAGTCCCGAATGATAGCTGCCCGGCTCGCCGCGATAGATCCGCTGGGAGCCGAACCGGCCCGAGATGCGCCCCTTGACCGGCCAGATGAAGCTTTGCCGCCAGCCTTGCGCGCCGCTGTCCTTTTCGCGCGCGGCATAGATCGCCGCAAGTTCCGGACGGCGACGTTCGAGGAATGCTTCGCTTGCCCCGCCGGGCCGCCGCGCGACATTGATATGCTCGATATTCCAGGCCCGCGGCGCGATCGTCAGCGCCTCGCTGTGCTGTGAGCCATCGGCCAGCTCTGCCACCAGTTCGGCGCTGCCGCCCGCATCGCGATCGAACGCAGCAAAGAAGCGCCCGTCGGCAGCCAGCGGCACCTCGGTTTCGCCCAGCCGCAGCGAGCGCGTGCCAACAGGAGCAATGCCGTTGATCCAGCCGCCCTGGGTCAGCGCACCGGAATAGGTCAGCTGCTTGCGAGCCGCGGAAGCGGGCAGCGCTGCAGCATCATCCGCTGCAGCGAGCATAACCGCCAGCGCCGGAACCAGCTCTGGCGCGGACTCAGGCGTGGTCCGCTCTCCGCATGCGGTCAGTGCCGCCAGTCCAGGCAGTAGCAAGGCCAGCGGGATCGCTCGCCGCAGCATTACAAATGCCCCAGCAATCGCTGGGTCGCGATCTCGCAGCTGGCATAGGCTTCCTGGTGCTCCGCGCTCCAATAGCGCAGCTCTTCCAGCGCAATCGCTTCGCCGCTGACCGCACAGCGAACGAATTTGCCCGCGCGCAGCACGCGGAAGGTGCTTGGTCCGTAATAGAGCTTGGCTTCGCCATCGCCTGAATTCATCAACATGGCGGGTCTTTAGCAAGCGCGTGCCGAACGGGCAATTAACCGAACAGATCGTCTTGTTTAGGAACGTTCGACGGCGCTTTGGGGCGTGGTTTGGCAGGTTTGAGGGCTGGGCCATCGGCAGGCGTGACGGCGAGCCGCCCATCGGCGAATTGAAGCACCAGCGCGGCTTCCTGCGCCGCCGCTGACCGGCTCGTCAGGGCCTTGTCGTTCGCGTCGCGCACGATGGCATAACCGCGCCGCAGCGGCTCCTCCGGGTGGAACTGCTGCGCCAGCCGGGCGAGCGCGGCGAGCGCTTCGCGTTTGCGATCAAGCGGGCGCATGACGAGTTCGGGCACAAGCCGCACCCGCTCAAGCTGGCGCCGGGCATCGCCGAGCCCGCGGCGGAGCAATACGGGTGAGAGCCGCGCCGATGCGCCTGCCAACTGTTCACGGCCACGCCCCGCCCGATCCATGAGCGCGCGCCGGAGCCGCTCGCTGAGATCGTCGAGCCACTGTGTGTGCGGCTGAAGCAATGCTTCAAGCTTCGGCATCCGCCGCACCCGCGCCTCAAGCCGCTCGCGCCCCAGCTCGACCGGGCGCAGCACCGCCCGGCGCTGCCGGTTGGCGAGGTCCGCCACCGTCGCAACCAGGTCCGCGCGTACAGGCACCGCCATTTCCGCCGCTGCTGTGGGCGTGGGTGCCCGGCGATCGGCTGCATAGTCTGCCAGCGTGGTATCGGTCTCATGCCCCACCGCAGAGATCACAGGGATCGGGCAATCGGCGATCGCGCGGACAACAATTTCCTCGTTGAAGGCCCACAGGTCCTCGATCGAGCCACCCCCACGCGCAACGATCACGACATCGGGGCGCGGCACTGGGCCAGACCCGTCCAGCGCCGCGAAGCTGCGCACTGCGGCGGCGACTTGCTCGGTCGCGCCTTGCCCCTGCACCAGCACCGGCCACACCAGCACGTGCGAAGGAAAGCGATCGGCCAGCCGGTGGAGGATGTCGCGGATCACCGAGCCGGTGGGCGAAGTGACCACACCGATCACGCGCGGAAGATAGGGCAATGCCTGCTTGCGCGAACTGGCAAACAGCCCCTCCGCCTCAAGCTTGCGCCGCGTCTTTTCCAGCAGCGCCAGTAGCGCGCCCTCGCCCGCAATCTCCAGGCTATCTATCACGATCTGGTATTTCGAGCGACCCGGATAGGTCGTCAGCTTGCCGGTGGCGATCACTTCGATCCCGTCTTCGGGCGCGAATGCCAGCCGCTGGGCATTACCGCGCCACATCACCCCGTCGAGCACCGCGCCTTCATCCTTCAGCGCCAGGTAGAGGTGCCCCGATGCCGCGCGCTTCACACCTGACAGCTCGCCGCGTAGCCGCACAAAGCCGAAGCGATCCTCCACCACCCGCTTGAGCTGGTTCGAAATCTCGGTGATCGTAAGCGGCGCGGCGTTGTCGCCCGGCGGCGTGCGCGCTACCAGCCCTGCATTGTCAGTGTCGCGATCATCGGGAGCGGTCATGAATATCCTTCTTCTCGGCTCGGGCGGGCGCGAACATGCGCTGGCGTGGAAGCTGGCGCAATCCCCCAGCTGCACGAAGCTTTACGCTGCCCCCGGCAATCCCGGGATAGCCGAGGAGGCAGAGCTGGTGCCGCTCGATGCGACCGATCACGGCGCGGTGATCGCTTGCGGCCGGGCCAACGACATCGGCCTGGTGGTGATCGGGCCGGAGGCTCCGCTGGTCGACGGGCTGTCGGACTCGCTTCGCGCAGCCGGGGTGCCGGTGTTCGGCCCTTCGCAGGCCGCCGCGCAGCTCGAAGGCAGCAAGGGTTTCACCAAGGATTTGTGCGAGCGAGCCGGGATCCCCACGGCAGGATACGTCCGCACCGCATCGCTCGGCGAGGCCACTGCCGCGCTCGATCGCTTCGCCGCGCCTTTCGTGCTTAAGGCTGACGGGCTGGCTGCGGGCAAGGGTGTGGTGATAGCGGAAACCCGCGCAGAGGCCGAGGCAGCGCTGGCCGACATGTTCGGCGGCGCGTTCGGAGAGGCCGGCGCCGAAGTGGTGATCGAGGAATTCATGGCGGGCGAGGAAGCGAGCTTCTTCGCGCTCACCGACGGCACTTCGATCATCCCCTTCGGCAGCGCGCAGGATCACAAGCGCGTGGGCGATGGCGACACCGGCCCAAACACCGGCGGTATGGGCGCCTATTCGCCAGCCCCGATCCTGACCGACGAGCTTCAGGCGCAAGTGATGCGCGAGATCATCGAGCCGACCGTGCGCACCATGGCGGCAGAGGGCAATCCCTATTCAGGCGTGCTCTATGCCGGGCTGATGCTGACTGGCGATGGGCCGAAGCTGATCGAATACAATTGCCGTTTCGGAGATCCCGAATGCCAGGTGCTGATGAGCCGGCTCGAAGGCGATCTGGTCGAGATCATGCTAGCCTGCGCGGAAGGTCGGCTCAGCGGAGTGGAGGCGCATTTTTCGCCGCAAGCCGCGCTGACAGTGGTCATGGCCGCCAAGGGCTATCCTGGCACCCCTGAAAAGGGCGGTGCGATCGAACTCGGTGACTCCGAGGCACAAGGCGCCAAGGTGTTCCACGCCGGCACCTCGCTGAAGGACGGCCAACTGGTGGCAAATGGCGGCCGCGTGCTCAACGTCACCGCGCTGGGTCGCAACGTGACCGACGCGCAGGTGGCGGCCTACGCGGCTGTCGATGCCATCAGCTTTCCGAGCGGCTTCTGCCGCCGTGATATTGGCTGGCGCGAGGTGGAGCGCGAACGGCAAAATTGATCTGGATCACAGACTGGATCGGCCTGCGCACGCTAATCCTGCTCCAGTCGCCGGGGAGGACGAAACATGAAGAACACCGCTTTCATTCTGGCTGTAGCGCTCGCGGCCAGCGGCTGCGCCTATTCGGCTCCTGGAACCGGCCTCACTGAGAGCGCCGCCCCGCGGACCGAAGCCGAACACCACCGGCTCGCCTTTGTCCAGGCAGCCTGCGGGGGGTGCCATTCGGTCGAGGCGACCGGCCTTTCGCCCAATCCGCTCTCGCCGCCGTTTGCCGATATCGCCAATCGCCAAGGCCTGACCCGGGCGACGCTGGTGACCTGGCTGACGGACGCGCACAATTATCCCGAAGTGATGGATTTCGATCTCGACCCGCCCCAGGTGGAGGACATCGCCGACTATATCCTGACGCTGCGGGGCGAGGATTATCGCAAGCTGCCCGATTGATTCGAGGCTGCATTTGCACCGATCGCTGTCTGCATGATATGAGGCGCGCGGGGTCGCATCGAGGGGGATTACTCGATGCCATACAAGCATGCGCATTATTTCGTCGGCTTCGTCCTGCTGGTCATCCTGGTGGGTTTCTGGGCGAGTTACTGGTCGCCAATCGCCAATGTACCGCTCGCCTTCCATATCCACGCGATCAGTTCGACCGTCTGGCTGTTGCTGCTGATTGTCCAGAGCGTGGCAATTCACCGGCGCTCGAATGCGTTTCACAAGCAGATGGGCCTTGCCAGCTTCGCGCTGTTCCCGTTCCTGATCCTCGGTTTCATCATGATTATCGACGTGTCCGCCCGGCGCTATGCGGCGGCGGAGAACCCGTTCATCATCTACAATGGGCCGTCATTCGGCGTCGGGATGGCGATAGCGATCGCGGCCTATCTCACGCTGTTCTATCAGGCGCTCAAGCATCGGCGGAACGTGAAACTGCATGCGGGCTATATGCTAGCCACGCCGCTGATCCTGTTCGAATCGCCCTTCAGCCGGGTGATGGGCAATCTGTTCCCATGGATGAATGTGATCGGCAGCGAGGGGCCACATGCCGTGCTCGACACGATCGCGATCAGCGATGGTATGGCGATCGTCTTTGCGATGACGCTCTATGTCATGGATCGCAAGAACGGGGCGCCATGGCTGGTCGCGTCCTTCTTCATGGCGCTGCAGGCCGTGGTGATGTGGAATGCGCCGTTCGTTCCTGCGCTGGGGCCACTGTTCACCGCCTATGGCCAGATCCCGCTGGCGGTAACCGCAGCGCTCGGCATTGCCGCAGGCGCGGCTGCGGGCTGGTTCGGATGGCAAGCGGGCGGCGCCGCCAAAAAGCGCGCGCCCGCCACCGCCTGACCGAATTCAGCCGAGTTTTTCTGCCACCAGCGCCTTGAGATCGGTCTCCGGGCGCGGGCCGTAATGGCTGATCACTTCGGCGGCGGTAATCGCGCCCTTGCGCAGGCAGGTTTCAAGTGGTTCGCCGCGGACATAGCCCGACAGGAAGCCTGCAGCGAACTGGTCGCCGGCGCCGGTCGTGTCGACCACCTTGGCAACCGGCTCTGCCGAGACCTCGGCCCGTTCGCCATGGGCGATGGCAATTGCACCCTTTTCGCTGCGGGTCGCCACCAGCACAGGTACCTTCGCCGCAACCATCGCCACCCCGGCTTCGAAGTCAGCTTCGCCGGTCAGCGTCGCCAGCTCATGCTCATTGACGAACAAGATGTCGATCACGCCATCTTCCAGCATCTGGCGGAAATCGTCACCATGGCGCTCGATCACGAAGCTCTCGCTGGCGGTGAAGGCGATCTTGCGCCCAGCATTGCGCGCGACCTCAATCGCGCGGCGCATCGCGCGGCGGGGCTCTTCCGGATCCCACAGATAGCCTTCAAGGTAGAGGATTGCACCTGATGCGATCAGCTCTTCATCGAGTGCTTCGGCAGGCAGGAACTGGCCCGCGCCAAGGAAGGTGTTCATCGTGCGCTCGCCATCGGGCGTCACGAAAATGAGCACGCGGCCCGTCGCAGGTTCGCCCGCACGCGCCGGCGTGTCGAAATCGATCCCCGTGGCCCGCATGTCATGCGCGAAGACCTTGCCCAGCTGGTCATCCGCGACCTGCCCGATGAAGGCGCATTGCAGCCCCAGCGTCGAAAGGCCTGCCAAGGTGTTGGCGGCCGAGCCGCCCGAGATTTCCCGTGCGGGAGGCATGGCGGCGTAAAGCTCGTCAGCACGTGCTTCGTCGATCAGCGTCATCCCGCCGCGATTGAGCTGCAGTTCCTCGATCAGTTCTTCTTCGCAAGAGGCGATGATATCGACCACGGCATTGCCAATGGCGATCACGTCATAACGGGGCTGGGTCACGCGAATTCCTGGATTATTGGGCTGAAACAGCAAGGATTGCGCCGCCTAGCGCGCTGCGGCGCTCACGCCAAGGGCAGATCGTCGCGACGGGTGTTGACTTGGCCGCGGTTCGTGGGAAAGCGCCACATTCGGATGGGTCATGTTCTCAAATCCTTGGCGCTGGCAGCAGGCCAACTAGGTGATCCTGCGATCCTGCGGGTCCTTGCCAAGAGCCTCGCCATCACGCTGGGTCTGTTCGCCGCACTGGGGTTTGCGTTGATAAAGGCGCTGCCCGTGCTGCTGGGCGGATATCTCGACATTGCGGGAGACGCTTATGTGGTGCTGTCACTCTTGATTGTGCTGGCTCTCGGCTGGTTCCTGTTCCGCATTGTTGCGCTGGCGGTGCTGCAGTTCTTCGCTGACGAAGTGGTGCTGGCGGTCGAGCGCAGGCATTATCCCGCTGCCGCCACCAGCGCGCGCAATTTGCCGTTTCACGAGGACCTTGCCAACAGCCTCAGGGGTGTCGGCCGCGCCTTGCTGTTCAACGCGCTGGCAGCGCCGGTCGCATTGGTGCTGCTGTTTACCGCGGTTGGACCGGCGGTGGTGTTCCTGGCTGTCAACGCCGTGCTACTGGGTCGCGAACTGACGGATATGGGCTGGCTGCGGCACCGGCCTGCGCCGCAAGCGCCCTTGCCCGTGGGCGGATGGGAACGCTTGCTGTTGGGCGGTGCGATTGCCGCCCTGATGGCTGTGCCCTTCGTCAATCTTGTCGTGCCGGTTATAGGGGCAGCAGCGGGAACCCATCTGGTACAATTGAATCGCCATAAAACACCGAAAGCGTAGATGATGCCACTAATTCGCTACAAGATCGCCGCACTGGCCCCGATCGTGCTGCTGGGCGCCTGCGTCTCTGCCGGCAGTCCCCCGGCAGTGGTCCCCGATCGCACTGTCGCTCGCCCGGCGCCGCCGCCGCAAGCCGTGCGCGTGCCACCAAGCAATCCGGCACCGCCTTCGTCCGGCTTCATCCCGCCACAAGTCATGCGCGCACCGGGGCTGGAGAACGTGATCGGCGCCAGCGCAGCACAGCTCGAACGCCGTTTGGGCAAACCGCGGCTCGATGTGATCGAGGGCGATACGCGCAAGCTGCAGTATTCGGGCGAAGCCTGTGTGCTCGACATCTACCTCTATCCTCTGGAACCGCGCGGCGCACCAGTCGCCACCCATGTCGAAGCGCGCCGCGCCAGCGATGGGCGCGATGTTGATCGCGCCGCCTGTGTCCGGGCGCTGGGCGGCTGACTCGCGGGAATGCAGCGGTAACCTGGTCTTAAGCCTGATCTGCGACACGATTCCCCGAGATAACAGGGGGTCATCGGAATATGAGCATCCAGTTTGCCGATCTTGCACGGCGCGTCGCCGAAGACGGCCAGGTCAGCCCGGAAGAGCTTTTCTCGCTGCGCCAGCTTGGTTGGGGCGATGGCCGGATCTACCGTGAAGAGGCCGAGGCCATCTTCGAGATCAACCGCGCGATCCGCCAGGCCGACCCGGAATGGGTCGACTTCTTCGTCGAGGCGATCAGCGAATTCGTGCTCAACGGCAGCGAGCCGCGCGGAATGTGCGACGATGCCGAGGCGCGCTGGCTGATCGGCGCGCTCGACCATGACGGCAAGATCGATTCCATGGCGGAGCTCGAACTGCTCGTCCTCGTGATCGAGAAGGCCCAAAACGTCCCCGACTTCTTCAAGGATTATGTCCTGCGCCATATCGAACAGGCGGTAATGGCGGGCACCGGACCCACCCGCCATGGCGGCGATTTGTCCGCAACCCATATCTCTACCGCCGAATGCCGCATCCTGCGCCGCGTGATCTTCGCCAGCGGCGGGCACGGCCCCGCAGCCGTGAGCCGCAAGGATGCAGAATTGCTGTTCCGCCTGAAGGACGCGACCTTGCAGGAAGAAAACTCACCTGCCTGGGACGATCTGTTCGTCGATGGCGTGTCGAATTATCTCAAGGGCTTCCAGCTGACCAAGGCGCAGCTCAGCCATGAACGCGTGAAGGAGCTGGAGAGCTTCATTGCCGACAACCAGGCGCGGGTCGGGCGCTTTATCGGCGCGATGGCCCGCGAAGTGCCGCAGGTGCGCAACCATTTCGGCAAGGTGTTCGGCAAGAATGCCGATGGCCGGAGCTATGTCGAAGCGGCGGCAGCCGGCAATCTGGTCGAGGACTTCGAGCAGGAATGGCTCGAGAAGATGATCGCTGCCGACGGCGAGGTCGACGACCTTGAACGGGCACTATTGGCGCGGATTATCGACGAGGGCTGAAAGCAGCACTTGCAGCCGAGCCCTGCGCGATTCAGACGATAAAGCTCTCGCCGCAGCCACAGGCGCCCTTGGCATTGGGGTTTTCGAACACGAAGCCGGCGGTGAAATCGTCTTCGACCCAGTCCATGGTCGAACCGACAAGGTAGAGGACGCTTGCGCCGTCGATATAGAAGATGCCGCCCGGCGTTTCGATCTTCTCGTCGAATTTCGCTTCCTCGGTGACGTAGTCGACCGAATAGGCAAGGCCGGAACAGCCGCGGCGCGGGGTCGACAGCTTGACCCCGATCGCACCTTCGGGCGCTTTCTCCATCAGTTCGGCAATACGTGCCTCGGCGGCAGGCGTCAGCTTGACCGCGGCGGGCAATTGGCGGGTTTTCACGTCACTCATCACAGCATCCCCAGTTCGAGGCGGGCTTCGTCGCTCATCTTGTCCGGGCCCCATGGCGGATCCCACACCAGCACGACTTCCGCATCGCGCACGCCCGGCACGCTGGCGGCGCGCAGTTCGACTTCGCCCGGCATGCTTTCCGCCACCGGGCAGTGCGGCGTGGTGAGCGTCATGGTGATCAGCGCATCGGCCTCGTCGGTGATCTCGACGCCGTAGATCAGGCCGAGATCGTAGATATTTACCGGGATTTCGGGGTCGTAGATTTCCTTGAGCGCGGCGATCACCGCTTCATAGAGTTCGCCGCCCGGCTCGCCCGAGGCGACATTCTCAGGCTGCTTGGCAAGGAATCCCTCAAGGTAATCGCGCTTGCGCTCGAGCTTCTGCGCCGGGGTCTCATCCGTATCAACGGCATCTTCCACCCGCGCACGCGGCGGCTTGGTAGCCGTCTCCGCAGGCGAGGGAGCAGCCACGAATTCCTTTTCCTCGGATGGCTTGTTCATCCGAATATCCTCCTGGTTCGCGCGATGCCTTCGAGCAACGCGGTAATGTCGCTTTCGTCCGAATAGAGCCCGAAACTAGCCCGCGCGGTTGCGGGAACGCCGAGATGGTCCATCAAGGGCTGCGCGCAATGATGCCCGGCGCGGATCGCCACATTCGCTTCATCCAATATGGTGCCGAGATCGTGCGGATGAACCCCGTCGAGCATGAAGCTGACGATCCCGGCGCTGTCGGCCGGGCCGAACAGTGTGACATCGTTCATAGCGCCGAGTTCATAGCGCAATTGCGCCACCAGCGCCGTCTCCCGTGCATGGATCGCATCGAGGCCGACCGACTCCACGAAGTCGATCGCCGCATGCAGCGCCACCGCTTCGGCAATCGCCGGAGTGCCCGCCTCGAACCGCTGCGGCGGCGGGGCGTAGGTGGTCTTTGCGAAGGTCACCACGATCGATCATCGCGCCGCCGCCCTGATAGGGCGGCATATCGTCGAGAATTTCATACCGGGCCCACAGCGCACCTATCCCGGTCGGGCCATAGAGCTTGTGCGCGCTGAAGACGTAGAAATCGCAATCGAGCGCTGCGACATCAAGCGTGAGCCGCGGCGCCGCCTGGCATCCGTCGAGCAGCAGCTTCGCGCCGACGCCATGGGCGAGGTCGGCCGCCCGGCGGGCATCGAGCACCGAACCCAGCACGTTGGAGACATGCGCCAGCGCTACGAGCTTGTGCCGCTCGGTCAGCATCGCTTCAGCCGCGTCGAGATCGATCCGTCCGTCATCGGTCAGCGGGCAGACGTCGATCTCGGCACCGACCCGTTCGGCCAGCATCTGCCACGGCACAATGTTGGAATGATGCTCCAGCGTCGAAAGCAGGATACGGTCGCCCGCGCGAATATTCTCGACGCCCCAGGTCGCCGCGACCAAATTGATCGCCTCGGTTGCGCCGCGGGCGAACATCACTTCTTCCTCACGCCCGCCCAGGAATTGCGCCACGCGCCGCCGCGCAGCCTCGTAACGCAAGGTCATTTCGGCCGAGCGGGAATAGACCCCGCGATGGACGGTCGCATAATCCTCGCCCAGCGCGCGCGCAGTCGCATCGATCACCGCGCGCGGCTTTTGCGCGGTCGCGGCAGTGTCGAGATAATGCCACGGCTTGCCTTCCCCGGTCAGCATGCCGGGGAACTGTGCCCGCGCATCATCGATGCGTGCAAGGGTGGCGGCCTCGGTCACAGCGCCGCCTCATCCAATTGTTCCAGCGCGCGTTCAAGCATCCGGTCGGCAATCCGCCGGTCCTCGATGGCAGTCAGTGCGTCGGCAATGAAGGCCTGCACCAGCAGCTTTCGCGCTGCTTCGGGCGGGATACCGCGCGCGGCCATGTAGTAGGCTGCGGCCTGGTCGAGCTGGCCGATCGCTGCGCCGTGGGCACACTTCACGTCATCGGCGAAGATTTCCAGCTCGGGCTTGGCATTGGCCGAAGCGCCCTTTTCCAGCAGGATCGCTCGGAAATTCTGCGCCGCGTCGGTTTTCTGTGCGTCGCGGACGACTTCGATCCGGCCAAGGTAGTTGCCGGTGGATTGCCCTGCCTGCACCGCACGCACCACCTGGTTGGAGGTGGCATTGGGCGCCTTGTGGATCACGCGGGTGACGAATTCCTGCCGGGCATTGGCGCGCCCGATGGTCACCGCTCCGAATTCGAAATGCGCGCCTTCTTCCAGCGTCACCTCCAGCTCGATCCGCGAGTATTCGATGTGGCTGGCGTTGATCTCGAAGTGTTCGTAGCGCCCGCCCGCGCCGACATGGACGCGCGTGCGGTGGACCGATCCGCCCGAGGCCTGCGGGCCGGAATGGTGAAATGCGTTGAAGTGCTTCGTTTCCCCCGGCGGCACTTCAACGGTGCCCCAGTGGTTGAGCCAGTCCACCGGCGCCTGTGCCAGCCACGCGCCATCTGCGTAACGCCAGGCTTCATCGCGCGTGGTGGGCCGCTGAAGGGCGGTTGCCTCAGGCATCGGCCAGATTCTCCGCGATCAGTGCGTCATAGCCTTCTTCTTCCAGCCGCAGAGCAAGGTCCGGCCCGCCGGTCTGAACGATCCGGCCGGCAGCCAGCACGCTCACCTTGTCAGGCTTCACCACGTCGAGCAGGCGCTGGTAATGGGTGATCAGCAACACGCCCTTGGCCGGATCACGCATGATCGCGTTGATCCCCTCGCCCACGATCCGCAGCGCGTCGATGTCGAGGCCCGAGTCGGTCTCGTCGAGCACGGCGAACTTCGGATCAAGGATGCCCATCTGGACCATTTCGGCGCGCTTCTTCTCGCCGCCCGAAAAGCCGACGTTCACATTGCGCTTGAGCATTTCCATGTCCATCCGCAGGAGCGCGGCCTTTTCCTTCGCCAGCTTTAGGAACTCGCCGCCCGACAGCGGTTCTTCATCGCGCGCCTTGCGCTGCGCATTCAAGGCTTCGCGCAGGAACTGGACGTTGGAGACGCCCGGAATCTCGACCGGGTACTGGAAGCCCAGGAACATGCCCGCTGCGGCGCGCTCATGCGGCTCCAGATCGAGCAAATCCTGCCCCATGAAAGTGACCGAACCCTGCGTGACTTCATAGCCGGGGCGCCCGCCCAGCACATATGCCAGCGTCGACTTGCCTGCGCCATTGGGGCCCATGATCGCATGCACTTCGCCCGCGGCGACCTCCAGCGTCAGCCCTTTGAGGATCTCTTTGCCGTCGATTTCGGCGTGGAGATTTTCGATTGTCAGCATGTCAGTCATTCATCCTTTGTCGTGTCCGGCGGTTCAGAACAGCGAGATCATGCCGGGCAAGAAATAAAGCGCGACGAGCCCGCATACGATCATGAAAACTGTGCCCGGAATCGTGAAGCCGCGGCTGATGTTCATAGTCAGCGAACTGATCGCCGCCAGCGCGGGCAGCACGAACAGCAGGATTTTCTGCATGTCGGGTGACATCAGATCGTTCAGTCCTGGCATTGTCAGTCATCTCCCCTGTTGGTGGTGGAGCGGCCCGATGCTGTTCTGCGTTGTGTCGTCTGGCGCGGCGCTGAGCTGGTGCGGTGGGCGCGCTGGCCCTCGCGCTTGTCGGCGATCCGCATGCGCATGCCGGCAGTTATGCGCGCCAGCACGTCGTCCATGTTCTCGAGGATGTCCTGCGCCTTGATCCGCATCACCCGGATGCCGACGCTTTCCAGGCTCTTGTCACGGCGCTTGGCGAGCGCTTCGTTCTCGCCTTCCTCGTCGATATCGATCGCCATGCCGAGCGCGTGGCAGCCGAAATCGACGATCGCGCTGCCGATCACCATGTGGCGGGTAAACTTGTAACGGCCCATGTCCGCCTTGGCGAAGCGCGCAGCAAGCGCCTTGTGCGCGGGCGACGAGAAGCGCCGCAATTCGCGTGCCTGCTCATGCAGCGCATCGAGCCGCTTCTCCGATATTTCCCACCCGCGGCCCTTCTTCTTGAGCGCGGGGGCTTCGGTTTCCGGAGCATCGGACAGCTTGAGGGTTTTGCGGTCGGTCACCCCACGCTCCCCTCGAGCGAAATCGCCAGCAGCTTCTGCGCTTCGACCGCGAATTCCATCGGCAATTCTTTCAGCACGTCCTTGGCGAAACCATTCACAATTAATGCAACCGCCTCTTCCTGCGGCAATCCGCGCTGCATGGCGTAGAACAGCTGGTCGTCGCTGATCTTGCTGGTGGTCGCCTCGTGCTCGATTTGTGCCGTTGGGTTCTTGACCTCGATATAGGGCACAGTGTGCGCCCCGCACTTGTCGCCCAAAAGCAGGCTGTCGCACTGGGTGAAGTTGCGCACCCCGGCAGCGTTCGGCCCGACCCGCACCAAGCCGCGATAGGTGTTGTTCGACTTGCCCGCCGAAATGCCCTTGGAAATGATCGTCGAGCGACTGCCGCGTCCGTTGTGGATCATCTTGGTGCCGGTATCGGCCTGCTGGAAATTGTTGGTCACCGCGACCGAGTAGAACTCGCCGACGCTATCCTCGCCGTTGAGAACGCAACTGGGGTATTTCCACGTCACCGCGCTACCCGTCTCTACCTGGGTCCAGCTGATCTTGGATCGCGCACCCTGGCACAGCCCGCGCTTGGTGACGAAATTGTAGATGCCGCCCTTGCCCTCGGCATTGCCCGGGTACCAGTTCTGCACGGTCGAATATTTGATCTCGGCATCTTCCAGCGCGACCAGCTCGACCACCGCGGCATGGAGCTGGTTTTCGTCACGCATCGGCGCGGTGCAGCCTTCCAGGTAACTGACATAGCTGCCTTTTTCGGCGATGATCAGCGTGCGCTCGAACTGGCCGGTATTCTCGGCATTGATCCGGAAATAGGTGCTGAGTTCCATCGGGCAGCGCACGCCTTCGGGCACGTAGACGAAGGTGCCGTCCGAAAAGACCGCGCAATTGAGCGTCGCGAAGAAATTGTCATGCTGCGGCACCACCTTGCCGAGCCACTTTTTCACCAGATCGGGGTGTTCCTTGATCGCCTCGCTGATCGATAGGAAGATCACGCCTGCTTTCTTCAGCTCTTCGCGGAAGGTGGTGGCGACGCTGACGCTGTCGAACACGGCATCGACCGCGACCGGCGGTCTTGTGGGCGCAGCGCCTTCGACCCCGGCGAGCAATTCCTGCTCGGCAATCGGAATGCCGAGCTTGTCGTAAACCGCCTTGATCTCCGGATCGAGCTCGTCGAGCGAGGCGAGCGTCGGCTTCTTTTTCGGCGCGGCGTAGTAGAACGCGTCCTGGTAATCGATTTTGGGATAGCCGACCTTGGCCCAGTCCGGCTCTTCCATGGTCTGCCACAGGCGGAAAGCCTTGAGCCGCCATTCGAGCATCCATTCAGGCTCGCCCTTCTTGGCCGAAATGAAACGGACGGTGTCTTCGGTAAGGCCCTTTTCGGCGAATTCGGTCTCGATATTCGCCGACCAGCCGTGCTCGTATTCGGCCGCCTTGGCAGCGGCTTCCTTCGCTTCGCGGTCCTTGATGTCCAGTTCTTCGCTCATGCCATTTCTCTCGCTTGCGCTAGCTGCGTCAGCGGAATTCCCGCTAGCGCCCCGCGCAGCGCCTGGTTGATCATCGGCCAATGCGGCTTCACGCTGCAATTGTGGTCGACCGCGCAATCCTGCCCCTCGACACATGCCGTCAGCGCAATCGGCCCTTCGACCGCTTCGACGATATCGGCCACGCTGATTGCCGCTGCCGGTCGCGCCAGCTGCAAGCCGCCGCCCGCGCCGCGCACCGAGCGCAACAGACCGGCCTTGCTCAGCATGCTGACCAGTTTCTGGACGGTCGGCACGGGAAGGCCCGTCTCTGCTGCCAGTTCAGCCGCACTCGTCCGCCCTCCGCCGCAGTGGCGGGCAGCCGCGCTCATCGTCACGACGGCATAATCGGCAAGATTGGACAGGCGCATGCGGCTCCAATTCAAATCGGATTGATTCGTTCCGATTTGGAAGTAGGCGTCACATTCCAGGGTTTCAATGCGAAACGCACTGTTGCGAGTCGTTCGCAGCCAAAGGCGTCAGCGGATCGTCCTGAAACGTTCCAACCGGTCGAGGTTCTTGAGACGAAGCATGGTCTGGAACAGCGGTTCTTCACTACCGCCCAGCCGCGATGGGGTGTAGCCACAGAACCGGCGGATCTCGCGGATCATGTGCGGCTGGTCATGAAAGGCTTCGGCGATTTCCGCCTGCGCTTCGTCACTGAGATTTTCGTCAGCCAGCAGCGATGCGGCACGCACTGCACGGAACTTGCGCGCCAGCGCAGCCGGGGTGAAGCCGAAATATCGCTCGACCAGCCGTTCGGCTTGGCGGCGCGAATAGCCGATCTCGGCGAACAGCCGCTCGACATCCGGATTGAGCGAGGAGCCGAGCCAGGCAATCGTCTGGCCGATGGCCCGCTCATGCGCTGGCGGAACCGGCTGGAGCCGCTCGGCAATCCATTCGGCCAGCATGTCGCACAATTGCTTGCCGCTGATTTCGCCCTTCCGATAGGCGCCGTTCGCCTGTCCGGCAAAGCGATCAACCTCTGCCCCGAGCAGTTCGCCCGCCGGAATAAATCGATCGCGGTAAAGGTGTGCCGGCTGCCCGGTCAGCGCAGCCCACCCCAGCGGCGAAAGCGATGCGCCCACCGCATGCCAGGGCCCTTCGATCCGGAACGGGACCGAGGTGGAGAAACCGCCCAGCATCAAGGCTTCTCCGGGTACCTCGTCCGGCCCGGCCGCAAATTCGGCGCTGCCTTTGCCATGCGGAATCAGGACCAGCTGCGGCAATGCGCCCGGATGGCGATCGCGAATGACGGGTTCGTCCCAGATGAAATGGAACAGCGCCAGCACATGGCGCTCAAGCCCCGGCGGGGGATCATAATACTCAAGAAAGAAGTGGGGCGGCATAGCCTGTCATCTGCGACCCGACCATGAAAGAGGCCGCCCCACGGGCACCGAAGCATGATCGTGTGAGGAACTCATCCTTCGGGTGTTCCGGGCGGTATAATTCGGTGATCGAACCATCCATTGTAACTCAGCGACATTCGGACAGCGCCATCTAGCATGTCCCATCGCGTTCGGCACCCAATGGCTGCAGCACCACGGCACGGCGTCATTGCGGCGAATCCGGCATCCTGATTTCGCGCAGGTTTCTCGGGTCCAGCATCTCGCTGAGATAGGGGCTTTCGTCATCGCCCAGCCGCGCGGGCGTACGGCCGACGAACAGGCGCAATTCGCGGATCATGTGTGACTGGTCGAAGAAGGCTTCGGATACTTCGGCTTCCCATTCGGGCGTCAGCGTCGGAAAGGATAGCAAGGCCGCCGTCCTGAGCGCTCGATACTTGCGGGCAAGCGCTTGCGGCGCCAGTCCGAAATAACGCTCGACCAGGCGCTGCACCTGGCGCTCCGAATAGGCGGCCTGCTCCATCAAATCGGACAGCCGCGGATTGAGCGAAGACCCGAGCCATTTGCCGGCCTGCCGAATCAATTCGGCATGGCGCGGGTTCACCGGCTTGAGGTTCCGTCCGATATGATCGCACAGGGCCATAACGCAGTCATGGCCGGTCATGTCGCCGGCGCGATAGGCCACGCACAGTCGGGCACCGAGCTGTTCGACCTCTTGCCCCAGCCAGTCGCCAGCGCGGACGAGCCGGTTGCCATGGCGCGAGGCGTCAAGCCCGGTCAACGCCGCCCAGCCCAGGGTCGACATGACCGCGCCAATCGCATGGAATGGTCCGTTGACGAAAAAGGGGGCGGCGACGGAAAACGGCGTCAGCAGGTTGGTTTCGTGGCTGGGATCGCTCCGCCCATCGCGGAACTGCATCTCGCCCTGGCCATAGGGAAAGATCGCGAGTTGCCCGATCGCGGCCGGCTGGATGTCGCGAATCACCGCTTCGTCACAGCGAAAGTGATACAAGGTGGTGATGTAATCGCTCAGGGCAGTCGGCGGGGCGATATAATCGAGCTTGAACAGCGTCTGGGGCGTCAGGCTTGCTCCGCCTGCGGCGCCAGCTTCTACCCCAAGCAACCCGTTTTCTATGTCCATTCGTCCCGTTCAACGAAAAAAGGCGGCCCCTGTATCAGGAACCGCCTTAGAAGTTGAGGAACTCTTCGCATCGCTGCTCCGAGCCCTTCGGGTCGCGGTCCCCAATTAGCCGATTCGATCAGAGCGTAATTGTATGCAAACGACAAGAGTTGATTTGAATCACAAAAAACCCCGTCATCGGACTGAAATAATTAACTAAATCGGTAAAGCTTTGGCCCGGCTCGACAGCGGGGGCCGGGCTTGTCATAGGCTGCGAGGATGATTTTCCAGCTATTTCGCCCCGCCCTGTTCGCGCTTGATTCGGAAATGGCTCACCGACTCGCGATCGAGGGATTGAAGCTCGCACCGCGCCGCAACCCTGCCAGGCCCGGTCAACTGGCCACCACTGTGGCGGGCATCGCCTTCCCTAACCCGGTCGGCGTTGCGGCGGGGTTCGACAAGGACGCCGAAGTGCCCGATGCGCTGCTTGGGCTGGGCTTCGGTTTCGCGGAAGTGGGGTCGATCACGCCGCGCCCGCAAGCGGGCAATCCCAGGCCGCGGCTGTTCCGGCTGGTCGAAGACAATGCCGTCATCAATCGGATGGGCTTCAACAACGGCGGCGCCGAGGCGGCGCTGGAGCGGCTGGAGCGACGCGCCGATCGACCCGGCGTGCTGGGCATCAATATCGGCGCTAACAAGGATTCGGCGGACCGGATCGAAGATTATGCGACCATGACCCGCCTGATGGCGCCGCATGCAACCTATCTTGCGGTCAATATCTCCAGCCCCAACACGCCGGGCCTGCGCGCCTTGCAGGATGAAGGTGCGTTGGTTGAGCTGCTCGATGCGGTCAACGCCGCATGCGCCGAAGCAATGCCATCTTCTCCCCCGCCGATCTTCCTCAAGGTCGCGCCGGACCTCGAACCGGCCGATATTGATGCAATCGCCCGAATCGCGCTCGACAAGCGGTTGGGAGCGCTGATCGTATCCAACACCACGATTTCGCGGCCGGGGCTGCGCTCGCGGCATGCGGGCGAGACCGGGGGGCTGTCTGGCGCGCCGCTAAAGCCGCTAGCGCTGCAGCGGGTGCGCGACTTCCGCAAGGCCACTGGCGGCGCGATTCCGCTGGTCGGGGTGGGCGGGATCGCCAGTGCCGAGGATGCGTGGGAGCGGATCAAGGCCGGGGCGAGCCTGGTCCAGCTTTACAGCGCCATGGTCTACGCAGGGCCAGGCCTTGGCGCACGCATCGTGCGCAGGCTGGAACGGTTGATGCGCCGCGAAGGCTATTCCAGCGTTGCCGAAGCGGTCGGAACCGAATAGCTCTGGCTGTGATGTACAGGACATTCCTCACGCCTGCGCTGGTCGCCACATTGCTGGCTGGCTGCAGCTATTCGCCCGACCGGATTGAATCGGTCTCATCCCCTACCGCACAAGCCACTGCGTCCGCTGGGGCTGTGAGCGCTGCCGATCCGCGCGCGCAAGCGGCGGGTGAAGCGATGCTGGCAGCAGGCGGCAACGCCACTGACGCTGCGATCGCGGTAATGCTGGCGCTGACCGTGGTCGAGCCGCAGAGTTCAGGCATCGGCGGCGGCGGCTTCCTGGTGCGCGGCACGGCAGACGGCAAGGTGTCGACCTATGACGGACGGGAAAAGGCCCCGGCTGGCGCCAGCCCTGAATGGTTCCTGCGCGAAGACGGCACGCTGCCTGGCTTCCGCGAATCGGTGCAAAGCGGCCTCAGCGTGGGCGTGCCCGGCAATATCCGCATGGCTGCACTGGCGCACCGCGATCACGGCAAGCTGCCCTGGGCCGAGCTGTTCGAACCGGCGATTGCGCTCGCCCGCGAGGGTTTCCAGATCAACAACCGTCTCTACGGCTCGATTTCCTCGCGGCCGGACCATGCCGGGTTCAGCGAGGCGGCACGCCAGCTCTATTTCGATGCCGATGGCAAGGTCCTGCCAGCCGGTTCACTGGTGCGAAACGAGCAGCTGGCACGGACGTTTGAGCGGATTGCAGCGGATGGGCCGGATGCCTTCTATTTGTCCGATCTCGGCGACGAAATCGCCGACACTGTCGCAGAGGCCACGCCGCGGGACGGTGCGATGACCGAACAGGACCTGGCGGATTATGACGCCAAGCCGCGCCCGGCGGCCTGCGGCTCTTATCGCAGATACCGGATCTGCAGCATGGGGCCGCCCAGCTCTGGCGGCGTGGCAGTGCTGCAGATGCTTGGCCAGCTGGAGCGGTTCGATCTCACGGCATTGGGCAAGGACAACCCCGTCACCTGGCACCTGTTCGTCGAATCGCAGCGGCTGGCCTATGCCGATCGCGAGCTTTACATGGCCGATCCGGACTTCGTGACGGTCCCTGTCGCGGGCCTTCTTGCACCAGACTATCTCGCGCAGCGCAGTGCGCTGATCGACCCCGCCCGTCGCGCCGCGACGGTCGCCGCCGGCGCGCCTGCAGGGGCCGATCTTGCCTTGGCTGACGGCGATGAGCCTGCCGAACATGGCACGTCGCATTTCGCAGCCGCCGATGCGGACGGCACCATTGTGAGCTACACCTCCACCATCGAAGGATCGTTCGGTTCCGGCCTGATGGCGGGCGGGTTCTATCTCAACAACGAGCTGACCGATTTCAGCCGGGCCCCGCGGGTCGACGGCAGGCTGGTCGCCAATCGCGTCGAAGGCGGCAAGCGTCCGCGCAGCTCGATGTCGCCGACAGTCGTTTGGGATCCTGGCGGCAAACCGTTCATGGCGGTCGGTGCAGCAGGCGGCCCGACCATCCCGGTCACCACCACGCGGGCAATCATCGGCGCGATCGATTTCGGACTTTCCGCAGACGAGGCGCTGGCCCTGCCCTTCCTGATGGCCTTTGGCGATGCCGTGCTGCTGGAACAGGGCACCTGGCTGGAGCAGGCGCAGGACGCTTTCAAGGCGCTCGGGCATGCCAATATCGTGATCCGCGAGGCACCGATCAAAGGCAATGCCATCCTGCACAAAGGCGGGGCCTGGCAGAGTGCGCGCGATCCGCGGATCGAGACCGGGCTCGACGTTCCCTGAGCAGCAGCCCACTTGCCGCTAGGGCATTGGCCCCTTAGAGCATCGACCCAAATTGGGGGAAGGAAAACTCCCCGGGGAGCAGGAGCATGTCAGTGCAGCTGGCCGAAATCGATAATGCCAACAATCTCGTCGAACTTTTCCTGACCCGCGCCGATGCGAAGGGCGATGCGCCTTTCCTGGGCCGGAAGGAAGGGGGCAAGTGGGTAACCCAGAGCTGGGGCGAAGTGGCGCAGCAGGTCTGCCTGCTGGCTGAAAGCCTGCGCAAGCTGGGGCTGAAGGATGGTGACCGGGTCTGCCTGGTCAGCGAAAACCGCCCGGAATGGTGCATCGCCGACCTTGCGATCATGGCGGCAGGCTGCGTCACCGTGCCGGCCTACATCACCAACACCACCCGCGACCACTTGCATATCCTCGACAATTCGGGCGCCCGCGCGGTGATCGTGTCGAATGAAAAGCTGCTGAAACCGCTCCATGCCGCGTTGCAGGCGTCCGGCATTGCCGAACACGTGATCGGCATCGACGATCTTCACCGTCACCAGGCGAGCGGTTTCGAATTCCACAACTGGTCCGACATGCTGGCCGGAGATGCAGCCGCTGCACGCGCAGCGGTCGATGCGCGGATCGCCGGGATCGGGCGCGACCGGACCGCCTGCATCATCTACACCAGCGGCACCGGCGGGGCGCCGCGCGGCGTGCTGCAACATCATGGCGCAATCCTGTGCAATGCCGCCGGTGCAGCGGAGATCCTGATCGAGGATTTCGGCATCAAGGACGAGCGCTTCCTCTCGTTCCTGCCGCTCAGCCACGCCTATGAACACACCGGCGGGCAGTTCCTGCCGATCGGCGTGGGCGCAGAAATCTTCTATTCCGAGGGCCTGGAAAAGCTCGCCAGCAATATCGAGGAAACCCGCCCGACCATCATGGTGGTGGTGCCGCGCCTGTTCGAAGTGCTGCGCAGCCGGATCATGAAGCAGGTCGAGAAGCAAGGTAAAGTCGCCAATTTCCTGATGGACCGGGCGCTCGGCATCGCCGACCAGGCCAGCACGGGGCGCAAACGCAAGCGCGACAAGCCGATGGATTTCATCCTCGAAAAGACGCTGCGACCGAAAATCCGCGCGCGCTTTGGGGGAAGGATCAAGGCCATGGTTTCGGGCGGCGCCCCGCTCAACCCCGAAGTCGGCAATTTCTTCGAAGCGATGGGGCTGACCATGCTGCAAGGCTATGGCCAGACCGAAGCCGGCCCGGTGATCAGCTGCAACCGGCCCGCCTCGGGCCTCAAGATGGACACAGTCGGCCCGCCGCTGCGCGGGGTCGAGGTTAAGATCGCCGAGGATGGCGAAATCCTGGTTCGCGGCGAGCTGGTGATGCATGGCTATTGGCGCAACGAGGCCGAGACCGCGCGCACGATCGTCGATGGTTGGCTCCACACCGGCGATATCGGCCACCTCGACGAGGCGGGTCGGATCGTCATCACCGACCGCAAGAAGGACATGATCGTCAACGACAAGGGTGACAATGTCGCCCCGCAGAAGCTGGAAGGCATGCTGACGCTGCAACCTGAAATCGCGCAGGCGATGGTGAGCGGTGACAAGCGGCCCTATGTCGTGGGGCTGGTCGTCCCCGATGCCGAATGGGCACTGGAATGGGCGCGTGCCAATGACGAGAAATTCGACATGAAGGCGCTGCAAGACCTGCCCGCATTCAGGGCTGCCGTGCGCGCGGCGATCGACCGGGTCAACCAGGACCTTTCGGTGATCGAGAAAGTCCGCCAGTTCGCCTTTGCTGACGAGCCTTTCTCGATCGACAATGAAGAGCTGACGCCAAAGCAGTCGATTCGGCGGCACAAGATCAAGGAGCGCTATGCCGAACGGATCGACGGACTTTATAGAAGTTAATTCGCTTCAGACTTCGAAAAATCTTGCTCACTACTTTTCAATAGATAGTATCCCTTCCATCTGAGAGGGGTTTACAAGATGATCGGGGTCGCACGCCGTCATTTTCTGACGTTGTTTCTGGCTATCTTTGCATTGGCCATGCCAGCTGATGCACAGGACGAACCGCCTCCACTGTCCGCTTATGGCGAATTGCCGGACATCGAGGACATGGCAATCTCACCCAGCGGTGAGCGCATTGCCGTGTTGGGTCGCTTCAATGGCAGGCGGCTGCTGGTGGTGGCTGACCAGAACCGCAAACCGCTCAAGACTATCCCGATCGACGATATCAAGGTCCGTCAGTTCGAACTTGTCTCCGACAATCTGCTTCTTCTGCGGCGGAGTACGACTGAAAAGCTCAGTTATGACTTCGCGCAGGACAAGTTCGAATTTTATCAGGCACTCATTATCCCCCTCGACGGCAAGGATCCGGACCTTGTTTTCGGGAACAAGTCGGGGTTGGTGAAGGCTACATTCGGCTATCACGGAACCCGGCTGATCGACGGACAGCCAAACGCCTATTTCGGAGCAATCGAACTCAAGCGCAGCGGGCCGGGAGGGATGGATTACGAGTTCGACCATGGCCGGCCGGCGCTCTATGCAGTGGATCTCGCAACCAACAAGGCGCGCAAAATCGACAATTCGCCAAGCCCGAATTTCGATCGCGACTGGCTGATCGACGGCCAGGGCGAAATAGCTGCGAAGCTCGACTATTCGCTCACGACCGGCAAATGGGAGATAATGGGGCGCGGAGCCGTGGTCGCCAGTGGCAACAACCCGACCGGCGGCATTTATCTCGTCTGCCTGGGCCGCGATGGCACAACAGTGATCTATAGCGCCCGCGACGAGACGGAAGGAAAGACCAGGTGGTACGAGGTTCCCCTCGACGGCAGCGGAACGCCAGTCGAAGTGTATGGCGATGTCGAGATTGAGCGAATCTTCGTTGATGATCGGAATGGTCAACTGATTGGCTATGTAAAGGACAGCGACGAACGAGAGCCGATCTTCTTCGATGCGGACAAGACCAAGACGGCCAAAGGGATCCGCACTGCTTTTGCCGCTTTCAACAACCGCATGATCGACTGGACCCCAAGCTTCAGCCACGTGATCGTCCGCACCGATGGTGACGGGGATAGCGGCTCTTATTTCCGTGTCGATATGGCTCGGTTGAAAGCTGACCCGATCGGGTGGGAGCGCGAACTGATCGGGCCAAAACACGTCGGGCCGGTCTCGACGGTGGCCTACACGGCGGCAGACGGCCTCGAAATGGACGGGATCCTGACGCTGCCGCCAGGGCGTGAAGCCAAGAACCTGCCGGTCGTGATGCTGCCCCATGGCGGGCCGCACAGCCACGATATCGAGACTTTCGACTGGTGGGCGCAGGCATTTGCGTCGCGCGGCTATGCCGTCTTCCAGCCCAACTTCAGGGGCTCCACCAATCGCGATGAGGCCTTCATTCAGGCCGGATATGGCGAGTGGGGCGGCAAGATGCAGAGCGATATTTCCGACGGCCTGATGGCGCTGGCCGACAAGGGTATTGTCGATCCATCGCGCGCCTGCATCGTCGGGGCCAGCTATGGCGGCTATGCAGCGCTGGCCGGAGTGACCCTGCAGCAAGGCATTTACCGCTGTGCTGTATCGGTCAATGGCGTCTCTGATGTCAGCCTGATGTCACGAATTGAAAAGCGCGAGGGGGGCGGCAGCAAGGTACAGGCCCGCTCGCTTGAGCGCCAGCTTGGCCCGAAGTCACGCTACGGTGACATTTCGCCGCGCCGACATGCCGCAATGGCCGATGCGCCGATCCTGCTGATCCACGGGCGCGACGACACCGTTGTCGCCTATGACCAAAGCGCGAAAATGGCCGATGCGCTCAAGGATGCCGGCAAGCCTTATGAATTCCTCGAACTCAAGGGCGAGGACCACTGGCTGTCCTTGGGAGAGACCCGCAAGACCATGCTAGAAGCGGCGGTTGGCTTCGTCGAGCGGCACAATCCGGCGAAGTAACTGCGCGGCAAGTCAGGCTGCTTCGGCTGCCTCGATATATTCCGGATAGAAAGCCGGTTCGCGGTCTGACCAGCCGGGCGCGGTCGCAGCAGCTTCGCTTAGCGATTGCAGCAATTCCTTGCGGCATTCGGGGCGGATCTGCGGCAGCGCTGCTGCGGCGCAGAATGCGCTAGGCAACCAGGGGCGCACATCGGCGCCCAGAAGGCGTTCATAGAGGAACCGGAAGGCCGAAAAGCTGCCGATCCGTTCCTGCGACAGATCGAATGCGGCCACCCGCACCAGCTTGCCGATGAAGCTTTCGATTTGTGCGATGGTAGCATTGTGCGGGATCATCGCGCGCAATGCCTTCAATTCCTGGTAGGCGACATATTGGCTGCGGATTGCCGCATTTTCGCCTTCGCTGCGCGCCCACAGCTTGAAGGCGTCCTGCCGCCCCAGCCCGATATCGAGGCTGCGTTTGATATAGCGTTGCTCCGCAGCCGAGAAGCTCGCGAATTCGCGCATCTCGTTGATCGTCATCGATGCCGTGCCAGCTACTGCCATGGCCTTTGCTCCCTGTTGCAAGGAGCAAGTTCGCGCAATGTGGTTAATTTACCGTTAGCTAAGCCTCAGATCAGTCCTGCCAGTGGCGAGCTGGGATCGGCATACATGCGCCGTCCCATCCGCCCGGCAAGATAGGCCTCCCGCCCAGCCTCGACCGCCAGCTTCATCGCCCGCGCCATCCGGATCGGGTCCTTGGCCTCGGCAATGGCGGTGTTCATCAGTATGCCGTCGCAGCCAAGCTCCATGCCCACCGCAGCATCCGATGCTGTGCCCACGCCGGCATCGACCAGCACCGGGACCTTGGCACCCTCGACGATCAGGCGGATGGTGACGCGGTTCTGGATGCCGAGCCCCGAGCCGATCGGCGCACCCAGCGGCATGACGGCAACGGCGCCAGCCTCCTCCAGCTGCTTCGCGGCGATCGGATCATCCACGCAATAGACCATCGGCAGGAAACCTTCCTTCGCCAGCGTTTCCGTTGCCTTCAAGGTTTCCCGCATGTCGGGATAAAGCGTGCGTGCTTCGCCCAACACCTCCAGCTTGACCAAGTCCCAGCCGCCCGCTTCGCGCGCCAGCCGTAAAGTGCGGATTGCATCGTCGGCCGTGAAACAGCCAGCAGTGTTAGGCAGATAGGTGATCTTCTTGGGGTCGATATAATCCGTCAACATCGGCGCCTTGGGGTCGCTGACATTGACCCGGCGCACCGCGACCGTGACGATTTCCGCACCCGACGCTTCGACCGCAGCCGCGTTCTGCGCAAAGTCTTTGTACTTGCCGGTGCCGACGATCAGCCGCGAACGGAAGGTCCGACCGGCGACGGTCCATGTGTCATCGCCCGCCCCGCCGCCAACGAAATGGACGATTTCCAGCACATCGCCATCGGCGAGCGCAGCCTGCTCCAGCGTCGAACGCGGCACGATTTCGCGGTTGCGTTCGACAGCCACTTTCGTCGGCTCAAGCTCGAGCTCGCGGACCAGGGCAGCGATAGTGTCAGCGGATGTCTTGCGACTTTCGCCGTTGAGAAGAATGGTCTTTGAGGCGCTCATACATGCGCCACATAAGGCTCAATGCGCGGCAGGCAAGTGCGATCGCATGTTGAGGAAATGACCGATCGAAACCAGCGTGACGCCAATGATGGTCAGGACCGCCTCGTGCCAGCCGTGCGGGACAGCCAATCCGCCGCCCATGAAAGTCAGTCCCATCATGGCGGTAACAAAGGGCGCCGGGCGGCGATGGCGCAGCGCGCCCCAACCGATCGCGACGGCGGCAATGAGCAGGGCCAGGGCCAGTCCGTAACGGTGGATTTCGGGCGAGAGCAACAGCTGGCTGCCCAGGCCAAGGCCTGAAACCAGGATAATGGTCGCCAGGCAATGCAGCAGGCACAGGCTGGAGAGCCAGATGCCCGCGCGGTCGAGCCGCTGGCGAATCGAGTTGGTTGTGCCGGTCATGGTATGCACGCCATGTATGTTATGGTGTATCATCTTGCAAGGGCTGCAAGCGCTGGTGCGGCAAAACGACTTGCGCTTTTTTGCCGGCGCTGCGCAGATGCGCGGCATGGCTTCGATGGCTGGAAAAATGACTCGCGACAAGGCGCCGCAAGCAGCGCTGGCTCGACCGCAGGCGCTCGCCAACTGGCTTTATGTAGTCGCGGCGATGGTGGTGGTGATCGTGATGGTCGGCGGCATTACGCGGCTGACCGAGAGCGGGCTGTCGATCACCCAGTGGGACCTGGTTACGGGAATCCTGCCGCCATTGACGGAATCTGCATGGCAGGCGGAATTCGATCTCTACCGGCAGACCGCCGAATACCGGTTCGAAAGCGGGCCCGCCGGGATGGACCTGGCCGCGTTCAAGTTCATTTTCTTCTGGGAGTGGTTCCACCGCAACTTGGGGCGACTGATCGGGCTTGCCTATGCGCTTCCGCTCGCGTGGTTCTGGGTCAAGGGCGCGATCCCGCGGGGCTATAAGTTGCGCCTGTTCGCCATGCTGGCGCTGATCGGCGGGCAGGGTGCCCTGGGCTGGTATATGGTGTCGTCGGGAGTGGGCACGGACTTGACCGATGTCAGCCACTTCCGCCTCTCCGCACATTTGCTAACCGCGCTGTTCCTGTTGGGAGGACTGGTGTGGACCGCGCGCGACCTCCGGGCGCTGGCACAAGATCCTGCAGCACAACCAGCGAGACTTACCGGGCCAGCGTTGGTCGTTGCGGTAGTGCTGTTCGTGCAATTACTGCTCGGTGCCTGGGTGGCAGGTCTTAACGCGGGCCACGCCGCCTATGACTGGCCGCTGATGAACGGGCGCTTCCTGCCCCAGCCCGATCTCTCGCGTGGCTGGCTGTGGGCGCTGACACATGATCCTTTCCTGCTGCAGTTCCTGCACCGGTGGTGGGCGTGGGTGGTGGTGGCGGCGCTGGTCTGGCTGGCGCGGCGCGTGCGCAAGTTTGACCGGGCCGCATCGGTTGCGATCCATAGCGCGTTTGGCGTGATGGTCCTGCTCGGCATCGCCACTGTCCTGACCGAAGTCTCGCTGTGGGTGGCGGTGGCGCACCAGTTGACCGGGGCGCTGCTCGTAGCGAGCCTTGCCTGGGGTATGCATGCCGACGGAATGCGCAAGGGTTCGGCGACATGAGCGCGCTGATCTGGTGCCCCTTCCCGGATCGGGATAGCGCGCGCCGGATCGCCAACAGCCTGCTCGACGAAGAGCTGGTCGCTTGCGCAAATTTGCTGGGCGCGATCGAATCCGTTTTTCAGTGGCAGGGAAATCGCGAGAGCGCGCACGAAATTGGCGTGCTGTTCAAGACCGACGCGGCTTTGCTCGATCGCGCGGTCGCGCGCTTGGCGGTGCTGCATCCCTATGATACTCCTGCGATTATGGGTTGGCGCTGCGATGCGGTTCCCGATGCTACGCGCGCATGGCTCGGCCTTTTGGGGCAGGGGGATAGGTAATGGGGACGTGGTCGCGCCGCTCCGTTCTGGGTTCGATATCGATAGTGACGCTGGCAGGCCTGGCCGGTGCCGGCTGGGCTAAGGCAGCGAATGGGCAATTGTCGCTCCCCGGCGCGCCCATGATCCTGAAGCGTACGCTAAGGCGCGGTCTGCGCGATGGCGTTGATATTGTCGTTCAACGCGAGTGGACGGTCAGCTTTCTCGAGCAAGCGGGCGGCGTGCTCGTCACTGGCAGACAGCTGAGCGCTACGGTCGATGCGCCGCCTGAGATCGCCGCGATTGCCGAAGTGGAACGGGCGCGCGACACTAGCGGTATGTTCCCGATAGGGCTTACCGGCAACGGCCGAATTGCCGGCATTGGTCCCGCCGAACCCCAGTCTGACGTCGCGCAAGCTGTGCGTGCGGCAGAAAAGCTGATCGCGGGTGCAACGCATGCCGGCGCAGAACGTGAGCAGGCCTTGCGGCAGCTTGGCCAGATCCAGTCGGTCGGCGGCTCAATGTTGGACCGCTTGCCGCCAGACCTGTTTTTCCCCGTGCCGGCCGATTTCCGTGAAGTCCAACCGGTCGCTCTGCCTGATGGTTCGCAAGGCGAGTTCGAGCTGCTTTATCGTGCGTCGGCAGACTCGACCGGGGGCTGGCTTGAAGCCCTCGACCGGACGGTGATCACCCGGCTGGCCGGTAGCGAGCGGCACTCTGCAGAGAGCTGGACAATGCGCCAAGCCTGACCTTTGACGGCAGCACGGTATTATTTTACCTCCGCCGCAAACCGCGGTTTTGCTTGACTTGCGCGGCCTCACGCGACATTTGCGCGTCGTTCTCGCAATGGCGGCAAGCCCGTCGGCGTGATTCGAAGCCGCGGCATATGGCTGCGGCTTAGTCAATTTAGGAATGTGAACCCATGAAGGCGCTTAGCAAGCAGACCCGGTCGGTAAAGCCGGCAGAGGTCGAAAAGAAATGGCACCTGATCGATGCCGATGGCCTGGTTGTAGGCCGCGTGGCAGCGATCATCGCCAATATCCTGCGCGGCAAGCACAAGCCGAGCTACACCCCGCATGTCGATTGCGGCGACCATGTCATCGTCATCAATGCCGACAAGGTGAAATTCACCGGCAAGAAGATGGGCGACAAGGTCTATTACAAGCACACCGGCCACCCTGGCGGCATCAAGGAAACGACTCCGGCCAAGGTGCTGGAAGGTCGCTTCCCCGAGCGCGTGCTGGAAAAGGCGGTTGAGCGTATGATCCCGCGTGGCCCGCTGGGTCGGGCGCAGATGAAGGCGCTGCACCTTTATGCCGGCACCGAGCACCCCCATGACGGGCAGCAGCCCGCCGTGCTCGATATTGCTTCCATGAATCGCAAGAACAAGGTCACCGCATAATGGCTGACGAACAGAACAACGAAACCGTGTCGGACCTGGCTGACCTGAAGGAAATCGCCGGTAACGCGCCTCAGGGCGATGCTGTCGAGATCGCTGCCAAGGCTGACGTTCCGCTGCGCGAGCAGGAACTCGATGCGCAGGGCCGCGCCTATGCTACCGGTCGCCGCAAAGACGCCACCGCTCGCGTGTGGCTGAAGCCCGGCACCGGCAAGGTCACTGTCAATGGCAAGGACCAGGAAGTCTATTTCGCACGTCCAACGCTGCGCCTGATCATCGACCAGCCCTTCTCGATCACCGATCGCCAGGGCCAGTACGACGTCATCGCCACCGTCAAGGGCGGCGGCCTTTCGGGCCAGGCCGGTGCGGTGAAGCACGGCATCAGCCAGGCGCTGACCAAGTACGAACCGGCGCTGCGTTCGACGGTGAAGGCCGCTGGCTTCCTCACCCGCGACAGCCGCGTGGTTGAGCGCAAGAAGTACGGCCGGGCCAAGGCACGCCGCAGCTTCCAGTTCTCGAAGCGCTAACCGGTTTCCTTCTTGGAACAGCGAAAGGGCGGTCCCGCGGGGCCGCCCTTTTTCGTTGCGCTCAATTCTCGCGGCGAAAGTTGCGATGCTCGACTTCGATCAACCCACCGCGATCGATCCGGATAACATTGTAGGATGGTGGCGCACCCTTGCGCAGCCGCGTCGACAGCGTTCCCGCCCCGACCATCCGCATCGCACGATTGTCGCGCGACCGGACCTGGTCGAACGGAAAATGGACATGGCCTGACAGGACGGCGCTAGCGCCCGCCGCCGCGAGCTCGGCAAAGGCCTGATCCCCGCGAATGGTCGGATTCTTGTGTCCATCCTGCTCGGCCAGCAGCGGATGGTGGCAGGCGACAAGCTTAGGGCGGGGATCGGCCCGCAACGCCTCAAGCCGCGCCAGTGCAGCGTCGAGATTGCGCCGGGTCACGACACCGTCAGACCAGGGCCAGCGCAACTGGGCGGGGACATTGGTGTCGAACGGCACGATCAGCGCATGCTCGAGTGCAATCTCTGCGCCGACAGCTACCTCCAGCACGCCAAAGCGGGCGTATGGCCGCCGGAACCGTTCCCATAAATTGTAATAGGGCATGTCGTGATTGCCGGGTTGCAGCATGATCGGTACGCCAAGGCCGGCGAACCAGTCCGCTGCATCCGCATATTGCCGGTGCGTTGCCCGCTGGGTCAGGTCGCCGGTGCAGACGATCGCATCCGGCTGCTCAGCGTGAACGCCAGCCTCGAACCACGCCATCGCCGCGCGGTCCTCCACACCGAAATGCGTGTCGCTGACATGGAACAGGATCGAAGCGTCGCCGGGCATGACCCGCGCCTAGCACATCCGCGCACCGAAGGAAGCGCCGTCAGACCCGCCCGCTCAGGATCAGCCAGGCGGCGAGGCCATTCAGTGCCGTGTAGGCGAGATAGGCCCAGGCGAGCCCTGGCCAGCCATTGGCTGCGAGCAGCAATGCCGCCAACAGCACGAGGAATTCCGTAAGCAACGTCAGCCGTCCGCCCAGCATGTGCACGAACCACGGCATTTGCCCGAGCAGCGAATGGCGGCTTTCCAGCACCGCCTTGTGAAGCGCGAAATTGCCGATCCCGAGCAGGAAGATGACCGCGATCGCCATGATTACATTATTGCGTAATCGCCCGTCGATTGGAAACGGCAATTCGTCGGGCATGCTCAACTGTCTGTCAGGAATGCGCTGCACCGGTCGGAAAGCGTTCGGCAATCATCGACCATCGGCTGATCGGAGCGCCATGATGGCCTATCTCCAGTCCTGCGGATGAGGCCCCTACCCCCCTTTAAAGCCCCGCCGCAATTGGAGGAAATCATGTTCAAACCTTTTCTGGCAGCTGCCGCCTTGAGCGCTGCAATCGCCGCCGGCCCTGCCACCGCCGAGGAAACGCAAGGCAATTCGAAGACCGTTACCTACAGCGATCTCGACCTGTCGACGAAGCAGGGACAGAAGGAACTTGAAGTCCGCTTCGCCCGCGCGGCACGAGAAGTCTGCGAAGCAGATGCAAAGCGCACCGGCACCCGCATGATGTCAACCGAGGTCCGGCGCTGCCTCGCGGAAGCGAAGAAAAGCACCAAGGCGGCCATGGCCAGGATCCTTTCGGATAATCAGCTCGGCGGATAACCCGACACCCCGCTTGCACCCATGGTGCAACCTGGCGGCCTGAGCCCATTCCAGTCCCGGGGCTCAGGCCGCCAATTCTTTCGAGAAAAATCAAACCGCACAGCTACATGGCAGCGCCGGGCGCGCCGCCCCTAGCGACCGGCCATCGCCTTGACCTTGGGCAGATAGGTGCGCCCGATTCGCAGCGCTTCGCCGCAATCGAGTTCTGCCGACCATACCCCCAAGCCATCATGTCTCAGGCCCCGGATACGGTCCCTGCGCAAAATGGTCGAACGATGGATGCGGATGAATTCGGCCGGATCGAGCCGCTGCTCCAGCCCGGCGATCGTCTGCAGCAACAGATAGCTTCGCCCCCCATCGGCCGGCTCGCCGACGAACAGGCGAACATAGTCGCGCTCGGCATCGATCCGGCTGACTTCGCTAACGGCGATCCGCAACAGTTCGGACCGGTGCGGCACCCACAGCTCCTCGAGCCATTGGCTTTCGCGGACCCGTCCGGTCCCGCGCCGGGCCAAAGCCCGTTCGATCGCGCGTGACAGCCGGTCTGATGCAACAGGCTTGAGAACATAGTCGATCGCGTCGAGATCGAAGGCTTCGACCGCAAAATCGTCATGCGCGGTAACGAAGATCACCGCCGGTGGATTGTCCCGCTTGGCGAGTTCGCGCGCGACGCCGAGCCCGTCGAGTTCGGGCATAGTCATGTCGAGTAGGATGAGGTCGGGCAAAAGCGCGTCCACCAGCCGCAAGGCGGCCGCGCCATCGCTTGCGGTGCCGATTACATTGATCGTTTCGATTTGCGCACAGATGACCTGGATCCGCTCAACCGCGAGCGGCTCGTCATCCACGATCAGCGTCCTCAGCGCCATGTCCCCTCGCCTCGTGTCAGCCATTTCGGGTCAAGGGTATCCGGATTTCGGTGCGATATCCACCCGGAACCGGGCCGGATTCGAGCGAAACATCGGGTCCGAAGCGAGCTTCCATCCGGTCGCGGACATTGGCAAGGCCAATCCCGAAGCCGGGCTTGGCATTGGCGGGAACGCCCGGGCCATTGTCGCTGACGGTGACGACAAGCCGGTCAAACTCCTCGCGCGCGGCAACCCTTATCGTAACCGGCCGGTTCACTGGCGAGACGGCATATTTGACTGAGTTTTCGACCAGCGGCTGCAGGATCATCCCGGGCACGCGCGCATCGGCCAGATCGGCCGGCAGATCGAATTCGCAGCGCAACCGTTCAGGGAAGCGCACGGCTTCGATATCCAGATAATGCTGTTGCAGTTCGAATTCATCAGCCAAGGCCACATCCATCGTCGGCTCTGACGCCAGGCTGTGGCGATAGAAGCGCGCAAGGGTCTGGATCATCTGTTCGGCCCGCTCGGTCTTGCCGGTCATCACCAGCGAGGACAGCGAGTTGAGCGTGTTGAACAGGAAGTGGGGGTTGACCTGATAGCGCAGCGAGCGGATTTCGGCCGCCTTGGCCGCATTACGGAACTCGCTCGCCCGGCGTTCGGCTGCGCTCGCCTGGACCCCGGCGAGCAGCGCGAAATAGAGCGAAGCCCAGGCCAGAAGCAGGAAGTAGCGGCCAAGAGCGATATCGATCAGTCCACGCCAGATGTCGCTTTGCGTGGGAGCCGGTGCGATGATGACGCTTTCTGATCGTGGTGCGCGCGGCGGACCATCGATGTCCTCTTCCCAGTCGCGCTGGGTTTCGACCGGCACATCGACCAGCAAGTTACCCGACTCGTCGCGCCGCAGGTTGACCCCGCGGTCCCTGCCATAGGCAGCTTCTTCCTTGGCCTGGACGTCTTCGAATATCCATTGGTTGACCTGCGCGATCGCACCTGCAGCAGGCAGCGCAATCAGCAGCGCAGCAGTCACCCGCATCCACAATGGGCGCGCGTCGAACAGGCGGAGCAGCGACCACAGCACCAGCGTCATCCCGATACCGGCCAGCGTCACCACTCCGCGGCGCCACAGCATTTCGGACTGGAATTCGAAATCGGCCAGCTGCGCGCGGATCGTCCACGATCGCGAAATAGGCTGCCCACAGCACCACCATCGACAGGAGGACGTGGCGAAAGGGCACGCGCGGCAAGGGTTCAGACAAGGTCTTTTCCATTACTCTCGCCCCCTATACTTGCCCGCCACATAAGGCGAATCCGTCGTCGGCCAGCATATGCCGTTCATCGAAAGTTCATCGACCGACCAACGCCCGGAATCAGCCCTTTTCGAGCAGTTTTTCCTTTGCAATCCGTTCTTTCCAGATCGCCGGAGCCAATGTGTGGACATTGGTGCCTTCGCTGTCGACCGCGACCGTAACGGGCATGTCCTTGACCGTGAATTCGTAGATCGCCTCCATCCCGAGGTCTTCGAAAGCCACAACCTTTGCTTCCTTGATCGCCCGCGCGACGAGATAGGCCGCGCCGCCCACCGCCATCAGATAGGATACCTTGAAGCGGCTGATCACTTCCACCGCATTGTGCCCGCGCTCGGCCTTGCCGATCATCGCCAGCAGGCCAAGATCGAGCATCATCTCGGTGAATTTGTCCATGCGGGTGGCGGTGGTGGGGCCGGCCGGGCCAACCACTTCGCCCATCACCGGATCGACCGGGCCGACATAGTAGATTGCCCGGCCTTTGAAATCGACCGGCAGCTCTTCCCCCTTTGCCAGCATGTCCTGGATGCGTTTGTGCGCCGCATCGCGCCCGGTGAGCATGGCGCCGTTGAGCAGCAGCCGGTCTCCCGCTTTCCAGCTGGCGACTTCTTCCGGCGTCAGATTGTCGAGATCGACCCGCTTGGCCTCTGCATCGGGCTGCCACTCCACCTTGGGCCAGGCATCGAGATCAGGCTGCGGCAAATAGGCCGGCCCCGAACCGTCCATCGTCACATGCGCGTGGCGCGTGGCGGCACAATTGGGGATCATCGCCACCGGCTTGCCTGCAGCGTGGCACGGCCAGTCGAGGATCTTGACGTCAAGGATGGTCGAAAGCCCGCCCAGCCCTTGCGCCCCGACGCCTGTGGCATTGACGGCATCGAAGATATCGATCCGCAGCTGTTCGATATCGTTTTGAGCCCCCCGCGCCTTGAGTTGGGCCATATCGATCGGATCCATGAGCGATTGCTTGGCCAGCTTCATGCAGTGTTCCGCCGTGCCGCCAATGCCGATGCCCAGCATGCCCGGCGGGCACCAGCCCGCGCCCATGGAGGGGATCTGCTCAAGCACCCAGTCGACGATGTTGTCGCTGGGGTTCATCATCTTGAACTTCGATTTGTTCTCGCTGCCGCCACCCTTGGCCGCAACGTCGATGCTGACGGTGTTGCCCGGCACCATCTCGACCGACAGCACGCACGGGGTGTTGTCGCGGGTGTTGCGACGCGTGAAGGCGGGATCGGCCAGGATCGATGCACGCAGCTTGTTGTCCGGGTGGTTGTAGGCGCGGCGCACGCCTTCATCGACCACGTTCTGCAGGCTGCGGCTCGATTCCAGCCGGCAATCCTGCCCCCATTTGATGAATACGTTGACGATCCCGGTGTCCTGGCAGATCGGGCGATGCCCCTCGGCGCACATGCGGCTGTTGGTCAGGATCTGCGCGATCGCGTCTTTCGCGGCCGGCCCCTGCTCTGCTTCATAGGCTTTGCCGAGAGCCTGGATGTAATCCATCGGGTGGTAGTACGAGATAAATTGCAGAGCATCCGCAATGGTTTCGATCAGGTCGTCTTCACGGATCAAGGTCATGTCGCTCATCGAAGCTGTGCTCCTGTCGGTCGATTCCTCCGCCCCATAGGCGTCTGCCCCCCGTAGCGTCAAAGCGCTTGGCGGCAAGCACCGCAAACGCTAGAGGTGATTGACCTAGTGTGTTGTGAATATAATACAGCCTGTGAAAGCCATGACGAACAACAATATACCTCTCGCCCGCAAGGCCATGATCGATAGCCAGCTGCGTACAAGCGGAGTCACTGAACCCTTCGTGCTGGCGCGGATGGGCTCGGTCGCGCGTGAGGATTTCGTGCCGGAAGGCGCGCGGACGATTGCCTATATCGATCGCGCTGTCCCGCTGGGCGGTGGCAAATTCCTTGCCGCGCCGTTGGTGCATGGCAAGATGCTGGCCGAAGCGCGCCCCGCCCTCGATGATACGACCCTGATCGTGGAAAGCGGATCGGGCTATCTCGCCGAACTGTTGCGCCCGCTGGTCGGCAAGCTCGACACAATCGGTGCGGACGAGGTGGCAGGTGGCAAGAAGGGCCGGAAGAGCTATTCGCTCATCCTGGTTGACGGTGCGATCGAGCATTTGCCCGATGCCCTGTCCAATCGGCTTGAAGAGAACGGGCGGATCGTCACCGGGTTGGTGCTGCGCGGTGTGACCCGCCTCGCCACCGGGCGGAAGGTTGCCGGATCTGTCACACTTCAGCCGCTGGCCGAGATCGGCATTCCCGTGCTGCACGCCTTCGACCGCCCGAAGGAATGGAGTTTCTGAATTTGACGCACCGCAGCCCCCGCATGCGGCACCTGGCCGTTGTTTTCCTGCTGGGTGCCGGCCTTGTCCCGGCAACCGCACATGCCGACGGACTGCGCGAGGCGCTGGTCAGCGCCTATGAAAACAACCCGACATTGCAGGCCGCAAGGGCGCAACAGCGCGCCACCGATGAGGAAGTGCCGATTCAGCGTGCGCAGGGCTTGCACAATGTTTCCGCCACGGCGAATCACATCGAGTTCGTGAAGGTTTCGCCCAACAGCTTTACCGCTCCCGAGCGGCGCTTCGCCGGTGGCGTCGACATGACGGTGCCGGTCTATTCGGGCGGTGCGGTGCGCAATGGCATCAAAGCCGCGAAACAACGCGTTTCTGCTGGCCAGGCAGACCTGCGGGGGACCGAAAGCGCCATCTTCAGCCAGGTCGTCGCAGCCTATATGGATGTGCTGCGCACCGAGGCGCTGGCGGCGCTCGCGGGTAACCAGGTCGAGGTGCTGACCGTCAACCTGCAGGCAACCACCGACCGCTTCGAGATCGGCGATCTGACGCGCACCGACGTGGCTCAGTCGCAGTCGCGGCTGGCGCTGGCACAAGGCGATTTCCGTAACGCACAGGCCAATTTGATCGCCGCGCGCGAGAATTACATCGCACTGGTCGGGCGCGCACCGCAGAACCTGGAGGCGCCGCCACCCTTGCCCGGCCTGCCGGGAACGGTGGGCGAGGCGGTGGTTGCCGCGCTTGAGAACAATCCGGACCTGATCGCCGCACGCGAGCGGGCCGACGCGGCCGGCTTCGATCTGGAAGTGGCCGGTGCCGGGCGGCTGCCCACGGTCGGCCTGTTCGCGAACATCGACTACACGGATTACTTCGGCACGCTCGGTGGCCCGATCTCTTCCGACTTCACGCAGAACGAAACGACCGCCAATGCGGGGATCCAGGTCACGATCCCGATTTTCCAGGGCGGCCTGCCCGCTGCCCGCCAACGCCAGGCCTATGCCCGCGAAACCGTGGCGCTTGAGCGCGTGATCGAGGCTGAACGGAGCATCATCTCACAGGTGCGCGCCGCTTATTCCAGCTGGCAGGCAGCCAATGCCATTATCGAAAGCTCTGAATCGGCTGTTGCCGCAGCCGAACTGAGCCTTGAGGGCGTTCGGGCGGAAAATTCGATCGGGAACCGCACGATCCTGGATGTGCTCAATGCCGAACAGGAATTGCTTTCGGCGCGGGCACAACTCGTCACCGCTCGCCGCAACGCCTATGTCGCCGGCTTCAGCGTCCTCGCGGCGATGGGCAAGGCCGAAGCGCGCGACCTCAATCTCGATACCGGCGGCGTGCTGTATGATCCGCAGGACAATTACGACCGGGTGCGGGGCAAGATGCTCGATTGGCAGCGCGATGCGGAACCTGCCGCCATTTCAACGAGAACCGTTGACATCCCCGCGCCTGACGCGATGATTGGGCCGCCCGATGAATCGGGTGACGTCACCGGCAACTGACGTCAAAGCACCGCAAGGGCACAGATACAGGGCGCAGCAGGGGAATTGGCGCATGGCGCAGCATGGCGAGGCATCGGTGGAAGAGATCCTCGAATCGATCAAGAAGGTGATCGCACGCGACAATCGCGATGCTGCTTCTCCCGCGCGCGTGGTTGCGACAAGGGCGCAGGACGATCCTGATCACGGGCAGGTGCTCGATCTTTCGGAGATGGAATTTGCCGCTGTAGCCGACGAGATTTCCCCTGATGCAGACGAAAACGACGAGCCGCTGACCACCGAGACGGTGCGCGTCTCAATGCGCGAAAATTTCGAAGCGCTGGCCATGCTCGCCGAGCCGGGTGCGCGCCCGCAAATCGTCCGGTCTGGCGAAACTTCGCTTGAAGGCCTGGTACGCGAAATGCTGCGCCCGATGCTGGCAGAATGGCTCGACAAGAACCTGCCCGGCATGGTCGAGAAGATGGTGCAGGCCGAAATCGCGCGGATCGCCGGCAAGCGCGGCTAAACCTGCGCCCGATGCGCGAACCTGACGCCCCTGATCCCTCCGAACTGCGCGATGCCCGCCTTGCGCTGGCCAAGCTGGGTGGGGAAAGCATCGAGCGACACATCTTCCTGTGCGCCATGAGCGAGAAGCAGAAATGCTGTTCGCGCGAGCAAGGCGAAGCTTCGTGGAAGTATCTCAAGCGCCGCCTCAACGAATTGAAACTGTCAGGCCCAAAGCGGATCAACCCCGAAGGGCAGCCATGCGGCGGGATCCAGCGCACCAAAGCGGATTGCCTTCAGGTCTGCGCGGCAGGGCCGATCGCGCTCGTATGGCCCGATCGTGTCTGGTACCATTCGGCGCGCGAAGATGTGCTTGAAAAGATCATCCAGCAGCACCTGATCGGCGGCGAACCGGTCCAGGAATTTCGCCTGCGTAATCCCGACTGAACGCTTTTCTCAGTCTTCGTTATGGCGCGGCAGATTATTGTCGACCGACGCGTCGTGACCGGTTCCGTTAGAGAGAAAAACGAGACCCATCAGGGCGCTGGTCAGCAGCATCATGAAGCCCATTCCCAGCGCCACGGCGATGTAGAAATGCACCGACACCATGCCGTTGTATTTATAGAGCAGGGCCATGGCGATCGCGACGATACCGATCGTGAACAACAGCATGAACCGCATCAGGCGGCGATAGCGCGCCCAAGCGTATGCCGCCTTTTCGGGATCATCGAGGGGGGATTTGCCGACCATGGGGGGCACATGGGCCTTCGTGCGGTGCGATGCAATGATCGAATGCAGATTGAGGGATTCGCCTTTTCCCTGCGAAAGTGGCATTCTTCCTGTCAGAGTCGTGAGGGAGAATGCGATGACGATTGCACGGATTATCGAGCAAAGGCGTGGGCAGGATGTCATTTCATGCGATTCGACCATGCCGATGCGCCAGGCTGTGGCGCTCTTGGCAGAAAAGCGGATCGGAGCGCTGCCGGTTATGCGCGGTGGCAGCGTCGTGGGCATCTTCTCAGAGCGTGATGTGATCTACCGCCTCGCCGAGGAAGGCGAGATCTGCCTCAACCGCCCGCTGGAAGAGGTGATGACTGCACCGCCCATCACGGTTTCACCGTCCACCGTGATCGATGAAGCCCTGTCGCTTATGACCCGCCGCCGGATTCGCCACCTGCCAGTGATTGATGGCAGCTCCATGGTCGGCTTCATTTCGATCGGGGACCTCGTCAAACACCGGATCGACCAGGTCGAACACGAAGCCGAAGCGATGCGAAACTATATCCAGACCGCTTGAGGAAAGCGCTGCGGATCCCTAAATCAGGCTTACCATGGCTGACCCGCTAACCTTGACCCCTGCCGCCGCCAAGCGCGTGGCATGGATTGCCGAAAGGCAGTCCCGGCCGGCGATCCTGCGCCTTTCGGTAGAGGGTGGCGGATGTTCGGGCTTCCAGTACAAATTCGACCTTACCGATACACCGGACAATGATGACATGGTGAGCGAGACCGATGGCGTACAGCTGGTGGTCGATCCGATCAGCCTTGACCTTGTATCCGGCAGCGTGGTCGATTTCGTCGAATCGCTCGGCGGTGCGGCCTTTCGGGTCGAAAACCCGCAGGCGGCGGCCGGATGCGGCTGCGGCTCCAGCTTCGGGATTTGAATTAGACCCCGCGCCCAACTTCGGGCATCAGGGCGTTCATGAAAATCGCCACATTCAACATCAACGGGATCAAGGCACGCCTGCCGCGCCTGAAGGAATGGCTTGAGGAAACGCGGCCTGCGGTCGCCTGCCTGCAGGAAATCAAGTGCATGGATGACGGCTTTCCGGCCGACGAGTTCGAGGCGATCGGATATCGTGCGATCTGGCACGGGCAAAAGAGCTTCAACGGCGTGGCGATCCTGGCGGATGAACGCGCCGGGATCGCTGCGCCGGTTGAAGTGCAGCGCGGGCTGGGCATTGATGGCCCGAACGATGGGGAGGGCGAACAGGCCCGCTATCTCGAAGCGGATGTGGGCGGTGTGCGGATCGTCTGTATCTACCTGCCCAACGGCAACCCGCAACCGGGCCCGAAGTTCGACTACAAGCTGGCGTGGATGGAACGGCTGCGCGCACGCATGGCGCAGATCTGGGCGGAAGAGGTGCCAGCCGCCGTCTTGGGCGATTTCAATGTGATCCCTGAAGACAATGACGTGTGGTCACCCAAGGCCATGGCTGACGACGCGTTGATGCAACCCGCATCGCAGGCTGCCTATTCCCGCTTTCTGGGCGATGGCTGGACCGATGCCCTACGCACGCACAATCCGCGCGGAGGGGTGTGGACCTATTGGGACTACCAGGCCGGCGCATGGCAACGCGATCACGGCTTCCGGATCGACCATATCCTGCTCAGCCCCGAGCTTGCCGATCGGCTGGAGGCGGTCGGGGTCGACCGAGCGCACCGCGGGCGCGACAAGGCCAGCGATCATACACCGGTCTGGGCCATCCTGCGCAGCTGACGGCATCGAAGAGGGGCCCAACCTTGCGGCGGGCCCCTCAAAAAACCTGCGATTGGTGGTCAATCAGCGATAGAAGACGTGGCGATTGATGGTGGCGCGCGCCGTTTTCTTGTGGCTCCAACTGGGGCGCACATATTTGGCGTGGAAATAGAGCGCATCGCCCGCTTCCGAATCCCACAGCCCTTCATGGGCAATGCGGGCTATCGCCTTGGCCTGCTGCCAAGCCTGTGAACCTGCCTTGACTTGCGGCATCTCACCGCCGCGCACGAACGAGAATTGCGCGCGCTGGTAGACGACGCCGCAATAGCTGGACGGGAAACGCCCGCTTTCAGTCCGGTTGATCACCACTTGCGCCACCGCGAGCTGGCCCGCCAGCGGTTCGCCGCGCGCTTCGAAATAGACCGCGCCAGCGAGGCAGCGCATCTGTTCGGACAGGGCAAAATCGGTATCGGTCGCTGCGACCAGTGCATGCAGCGAGGCCGCTTTGGCTGTCGCCTCATCACGATCCGCCTGCAAATCCGCCTGCGCGGCTGAGGGAAGCGGCTGGACGACTTCTTGCGAAACGAATTGCGGAACGGCCTCTTCAGCCGATCCAATGGCGGCGTCTGCCGCCTCCTGCAGCCCCGGTTCGGTGACCTGGGCGAATGCGCCGGAAAACTCGGCGCCCGAAAATGTCAGGCCGAGCACAGCCGCACCTGCGGCAAGCCCGAGCCCATGGCTCCTGCGGATCATGTGTTCTTGGTTCTGGGCGGTGGACGCGCTCCGACGCAGGCTTTGACCGGAAGTGCTTTTTGCACCTTTCAAACCGGTCGAATTCTTGGCCTGCCGGCCGCCCCCCGTCTGCGTGCTAGCGCTTCGACCGTATTGCCGAAGAACGCCGCCTACGCGCCTGGAAGCTGCGCGGCCAAATAGAGTTCGCGTTCAGAAGGTCAAGTTAACGCGCCAGCGATGCGACGAGCCGTGCACCATCAGCGATATCTGCCTCCAAAATCCAGATATCGGGGTCCTGGAGCCGCCGTCTTTCAAGATACTCGTAAATTTCGTGCGGTTTTTCAGGGTTTTGTTGCTTTGCAGCAATATATGGTCGCGATCCATCGAGCTGCGGCATTCTTTCGAAAAGAACCGCGTTCTCGCCGCGATAGATAGTTAAGATCAGGATGGTTCCGGCGTCCTTATGACCCTTGGCGATAACGCTTGCGAAACCCCCTTGCGATTCGATCGCACGAATCATTCCTGCCACTTCCAGATGCGCGGGTAGCCGACCCTCCACCGGAATGTGCCTAAGCCGCCTGGTAGCCGGGCAGGTTAGCGAGCGGAATGCGCGACCGCATGAAGGTACCCGTGCCGCGGCCGATCTCGTCCCCTTCGGCATCGACCAGCCGCGCTTCGGCCACAAACACGCGGCGTTTGCCGCTGATCCACACCCCTTCGGCCACCACTTCCCCGCTGCGCACGGGCTTGGTGAAATGGAGGTTGAAGGAGGTTGTCAGCAGGAAACGGTCGGTCGTACGCGTGTTGGCTGCGTAAAAGGCGGCGTCATCAAGCATCTTGAAATAGATCGTGCCGTGCGCCGCACCAGCGGCATGGAAACTTGACTCATCCACGGTGAAGGTGATCCGCGATCGCCCTTCTCCAAGGATGTCGAGCCTCGATTTGAACAGCTGGTTGATTGGCGCCGAAGCATAGAGCCGCTCCAGCGCGCGGTAATGCAGGTCCGCGCCGGACGCTGCCGCGTCAGGCGGCATCGCGCTCGATCTGATTGCTGAGCAGCGCGAACAGCGCCTCTGCGTCAGGGGCCTCGAGCAGCGCCTGGTGGACATTCTCGTCGCGCACCAGCCGCGAGATGGCGGCCAAGGCGTGAAGATGGGTTGCCCCGGCGTTCTCGGGCGAGAGCAGCCCGAAAACCAGTTCCACCGGCATGGCGTCGGCAGCCTGGTATTCCACCGCGTGTTCAAGCCGTAGGAGCACCACGGCAGGCCTGGTCACCTGATTCGAGCGTGCATGCGGGATCGCAACGCCATTGCCGAATCCGGTCGAACCGAGCTTCTCACGCTCCTCGATTCCATCCAGCACGGCAGCAGGGTCGATGTCATAGGCCGACCCGAAGACGCGCGCGACCTGTTCGAGCACATCCTGTTTGGTCTCCGCCTTTGCGATCGTGGACCGCTTCCGGAAGCAATTGAAAATTCGCGTTCATTTCAGACCAGCTTTGTGTCCGTATTCTTCTCAAAATGACCCTTATGCCAACAACCCCACCCGTTGGGGCAGGCAATCAGCGACGATTTCAAAGGGACATTACGCAAGCCACCGAAAGATGTGGTGACCCAGTTTCAGCGCGGTTCGACCCAGCCGATCGATCCATCCGGGCGGCGGTAAACCATATTATGCCGTCCGGTGCCAGCATTTTTGAAAAAGAGCGCGGTTGTGTTGCGCAGGTCCAGCATCATCACCGCATCGGCCACGCTCGCTTCGGGGATGTCGACGCTGGTTTCCGCGATGATCGGGGGTGCGTCGCTGGTGACTTCGTCTTCGGCGTCGTCGCTGGCAAAGATGGTATAGGCAGCTTCCTCGAAACGATAGGCGGCGTCCTCCTCACGCTGCGCATGTGCGGTCTGTTCGTGCCGGTCCTTGATCCGTCGCTTGTAACGCCGCAACTGCTTGTCGATCTTCTCCGCAGCCCCGTCGAGCGCGAGGTGCGCATCCTGGGCTTCGGCGTGGGCTTTCAGGATCAGCCCTTGCATCACATGGGTCACGATATCGCATTTGAACATGCCGGCCGGCGCCTTGCCGAAAGTGACATGGGAGGAGAGCGCGCGATCGAAATATTTGTCGACGATCGTGCCGAGACGCTCATTCACATGCTCCTGAAGCGCGGCACCGGTTTCGATCTGATGGCCTGAAACTCGAATATCCATGACCTGGCGATCTCCTTTCTTCTGTTTTCTTGCGGAGCCTGAAACGGCCCCGGTTCATCAGTTCGACCAGAGCGATTTTTCGATCCGGCCGATGAATTCCTGGTGCCGGGCCAGCTCTTCCGCGGTTGCGGAATGCGGGCGCGGTTCACGCCTTGGGCCAGCAGCTGCCGCGCTTTGCGCCTGCCCGGAAAACGCGACTTCAACCACAGTGGTTTCCGCCGCCAGTTCAAGCCCGATCTGGCGGCCCCCGGTGAGCTCAACGTAAACTTGCGCCAAGAGTTCGGCGTCAAGCAGCGCGCCGTGCTTCACCCGGTGGCTGCGATCGATCCCGTAGCGCGTGCACAACGCATCGAGCGAAACCTTCGCGCCAGGATGGCGCTTGCGCGCGATCGCCACGGTATCAACCATCCGCCCTCGATCGACGGGCTCGCGCCCGATCAAGGCCAGTTCGTTGTTGAGGAAGCCGAAATCGAACCCGGCGTTATGCGCCACCAGCGGGGCATCGCCGAGGAATTCCATCAGCTCGTCAACCTGCTCGGAAAAAAGCGGCTTCTGTTCGAGAAAGGAGATCGAGAGCCCGTGCACCGCTTCGGCCGCGGCAGGCATGTCGCGCTGGGGGTTGAAATAGGCGTGAAAGGTGGCGCCGGTTGGCACCCGGTTGATCATCTCGACACATCCGATTTCCACCATCCGGTCGCCTGATGCTGGATCGAGGCCGGTGGTTTCGGTGTCGAAAACGATTTCCCGCATTGGATTGAATATCGGACTCGACTGGCCATTTGGCAAGCGATTCCGCTTCCGGTCTGTATGTTTATCGCTCGATCAGGAGTTGCGCGATCAGCTGCTGGACCATGGCCTCGGTTTCAGCGTGTGAAACGCCGGTATCGATCACGAAATCTGCGCGCGCGCGCTTTTCAGCATCGGGCACCTGCAGCTCAAGGATATGCGCAAATTTTTCCGGCGTCATGCCTGGCCGCGCCAGCACTCGTGCACGCTGGACTTTGGCTGGGGCGGACACGACGACAACCTTGTCGACCTGCGCCTGCCCACCCTTTTCGAACAACAGCGGGATATCGAACACGACTATGGGCGCACCGCCATGTTCGATCAGGAATTCGGCCCGCCGGGCGGCCACCGCCGGATGCACGATCGCTTCGAGCTGGGCGAGTGCCGCTGGATCGCCAAACACCTGCACCCCCAGCGCCTCGCGTTTGACGCCGTCAGGGCCAGTGGATCCCGGAAACTCGGCTTCAATCGCCGGCACCAGTTCGCCCTCAGGGCCCTGCATGCGCCGCACTTCGGCATCGGCATCGAATACCGGCAAACCGTGCCGTTCGAACATCTCGGCGACGGTCGACTTGCCCATCCCGATCGAACCGGTGAGGCCGATGATCAGCGGGCGGGTCATCGCGTCAGCAGCTCGCGCAATTCTGCGTCGTGCTGTCTCGGAGCAGCAGCATCAAAGAACTTCTCGAATGCCAGTGCCGCCTGCCCGATCAGCATGTTCAGCCCATCAAGGGTGCGATGCCCGGCAGCGCGGGCGTTCTTCAGGAATTCGGTCTCGAGCGGATCGGTGACAATGTCATAGGCTATGGCGCCCGGCGGGGCATGGCTCCAGTCGAATGCCAACGCTGGTTGGCCGCGCATGCCAAGTGGCGACGCGTTGATCACCAGGTCCAGGCAGTCCTCGCGATCGTCAAAGGGAAAATCGGTTGGATCGGCGAAATGGGCGAGGTCGATCGCGTGATGCTCGCCGCTGGGGGCAAGTTCGTCCAGCAGGGCACGCGCCTTGGCCGGATCGCGCCCGGCCAGCACCAGGGTAAAGCCTTCTTGCGCCAGCGCGGCAATAATCGCGCGCGCCGCACCGCCTGTGCCAAGGATGCGCGCCATGCGGAAATAGTGCTGCTTTTCCAATTCTGCGCGTAACGGCTCGATGAAACCGGCCGCATCTGTATTGGTCCCAGCGAGCAGCCGGTCAAAGGCGGGATAGATCGTGTTGACTGCGCCAATTATGTCGGCGGGCGGCTCGATACTGTAAAGCATCGGAATCACCGCCTGCTTGTGCGGCATGGTGACATTGCAGCCGCGCCAATCGGGATCCTGTCGGCGCTGGTCTAAGTAATCCGCCAAACCGGCGCCGGTAACGTGGCAGGCGCGATATTCGGCATCGATCCCAAGCTTGCCGAGCCAGAAATTGTGGATCGCGGGCGATTTCGATTGCGCAATCGGATCGCCGATTACTTCAGCATATGGTCGGGTCACGATTCCAGTTCCCCCAACTCGCGCAGCGCCCCCAGCACGCCGAGCAGCGGCATGCCGAGCACGGTAAACTGGTCCCCTTCGATCGCCTCGAACAGCTGCACACCCAGTCCCTCGATCCGGAATACACCCACGCAATGCCCGACATCGGGCCATTCAGCCGCAAGATAGTGCTCGATAAAGCTGTCGGACAGGTCGCGCACATGCAGCCGGGCCAGCGAGCTTTGGCTCCATTCGCAGGCGTCGTCGCGCACCAGCGCTGCGGCGCTATGGAGCTCCATGATCTTGCCTGAGAAGAAACGGAGGTGCTCGGCCGCCTGCGTTCGGCTTGCGGGCTTGTCGAAGCGGCGCCCGCCACACACCACCAGGCTGTCGCTGCCCAGCACCAGTCGGGCGGGGTTGGCGGCGGCGACAGCTTGCGCTTTGGCGACACTGAGCGCTTCAGCCACCTCATCCGGTGCACAACCGTCAAGGCCTGCTTCCACCGCGCGTTCGTCGAGCGCCGCCGGGATTGCCTGATATCCAACGCCAGCAGCATCGAGCATCGCGCGGCGCGAGGCAGACTTTGAAGCGAGAATGATTGTCATATCGCCCCGTCGCCGATGGCAAGGCCATCGCCCTTGGCACTGTCCCTGCGTTCCTGCAGGAAGCGGATCACCGCCGCGGCGGTTTCCTCGATCGAGCGCCGGGTCACATCGATCACCGGCCAGCCGTTGTCGGCGAACATCCGCCGCGCGAACTGCACTTCCTCGCGCACTCTTTCCGCATCGACATAGGAGGTTTCGGTACCTTCATTGAGCGACAGTAGGCGGTTGCGGCGCACCTGCACCAGCCGCTCGGGCGCGGTCGTCAATCCTACAACCAGCGGGTGACGCAATCCGAACAGCGCGGGCGGGGGAGGTGATTCCACCACCAGCGGAATATTGGCCACCTTGTAGCCGCGATTGGCGAGATAGATGCTGGTCGGCGTTTTCGAGCTGCGCGATACGCCAGCCAGCACGATGTCAGCCTCTTCCCAGTCTTCCCAGCCAACGCCATCGTCATGCGCGATGGTGTAGTGAATCGCTTCGACCCGGCGGAAATAGGCCTCGTCCATCAGGTGCTGGCGGCCCGGCTTGCCATGCGCCTCTTCACCCAGTTGCGATTCCAGCGCTTCGGTCACCGCGTCGAGCACAGGCACCGCCGGCAAACCAATCTGGCGGCAATGCTCCTCCAGCCGCGCGCGCGTTTCGGGATTGACCAGTGTGAACAGCACCAGGCCGGGGCTGGCTGCCAGCGAGGGCACGATCCGGTCGAGATGCTGACGCGAACGCACCATCGGCCAGAAGTGGCGAACAACGTCGGGATCGTCGAATTGGGCCAGCGCAGCCTTGGCGATCATCTCCAGCGTTTCGCCGGTCGAATCCGATACCAGATGAAGGTGCATGCGTTGCATGGGTGGGCCGGCCTATCCCTGTGGATGAGAGCTGGCATAAACCACGGGAGAAAGCTGGCGACAAGTTCGGGTAGGATTTCCGTGCCCGCTACCGGCTATTTCCCATGCAGGTCTGTCGACAGAACAGCCAGATTCCCACAGTCTGGGGATAGTGAGGAAAAGTTTGACTCGACTCAGCATTTGCCGCGAGTCGCTGTCAATGGGAGGCTTTGCAAGGCAGGATAAATCGGGCAGAAACCGCTTGTCCCCGAAATCCACAGGGCCAACAGACTCCTAAATCCTTTTATAAATACAATTATATTGATTGGATAAGACCTATGCCTGGCTTGCTTCTTGACACTTTGCGCGGACACAAGGGCGATCGCGCACCGATGTGGCTGATGCGCCAGGCTGGCAGGTATTTACCCGAATATCGCAAATTGCGTGCGGAAAAGGGCGGGTTTCTCGATCTGGTCTATGACAGCGAAGCGGCCGCGGAAATCACGATCCAGCCGCTGCGGCGGTTCGGCTTCGACGGGGCGATCCTGTTCTCCGATATCCTGATCGTGCCGCATGCGATGGGTCAAGGGCTGGAGTTCCTGGCCGGGGAAGGGCCGAAGCTCTCACCGCCGCTCCTCGAAGCGGATCTGTCGGACTTCAAGGCTGCCCCCGAGCGCTTCGAAGCGGTGTATGAGACGGTACGGTTGTGTCGTGCAAAGCTGGATGACGATGTGACGATGCTCGGCTTTGCCGGTAGCCCCTGGACCGTCGCGACCTATATGGTGGCGGGCGAAGGCAGCCGCGACCAGCACGCCACGCGTGAACTCGCCTATACCGATCCGGCGCGCTTCCAGCGGATCATCGATGCGATCGTGGAATCTTCGATCACCTATCTGCGCGGGCAGATCGATGCCGGGGCGGAAGCGGTGCAATTGTTCGACAGCTGGGCTGGCAGCCTCGCGCCCGACCAGTTCGAGCGCTGGGTGATCGAACCCAATGCCGCGATTACCGCGGCAATCAAGCATTCGCATCCCGATACGCCGGTAATCGGATTTCCCAAGGGGGCGGGCGCCAAGCTGGTCGATTATGCCCGCCGCACCGGGGTGGATGCGCTGGGTCTGGACGAGACGATCGATCCGGTTTGGGCGCATCGCGAGCTGCCCGATGGCATGCCGGTGCAGGGCAATCTTGATCCGATCATGCTGATGGCCGGCGGGGAGACGCTGACCAATCGCATCAAGTTTATCCTCGAAACTTTCGCTGACCGGCCGCATGTGTTCAACCTGGGTCACGGTATCGGCCAGTTTACGCCGATAGAGCATGTAGAGCAGCTTGTAGCGGCGGTGCGTGGCCAATGAATACCCGTGTAGGGGGTGACGGGCGGCTTATGCAGTCCTACATGTCAACACGATGCAGGACATCATCGCCATGACCTATCTCTGGCTCAAGGCGGGGCACGTGATCTTCGTCGTGTTCTGGATGGCGGGGCTGTTCATGCTTCCGCGCCAGCTGATTTACGTCCATCCCGCGCAGCCCGGTTCCGACGAGGAAGCCTTGTGGGTTCACCGCATGGGCCTTTTGCGCAAGGTGATCCTGACGCCAAGCCTGGTGGTGGTGTGGGTGCTGGGCCTGTTGATGGCAGCGGAGCTGGGGTTGTTTTCCGGGGCATCTGATCTCGGCTGGCTCCATGCCAAGCTGTTCTGCGTGATCCTGCTGACCGGATATCACGGGTTCCTGGTCGTGCAGGCCAAAAAGGTGGCTGCCGGCCTGCGCCCTCTCAGCGAGAAACAGCTGCGGATGTTGGGCGAAGTGCCTGGCCTGCTGCTGGTGGTGATCGTGATCCTGGTGGTCGTCATCCGCTATCTCTGAACCATACAATCCGGCTGCCGCGATATCGCGATTGACGGGGCTGGCCCGCGGCGATATTTCGAAGCTTCCCAACCGGCATTGCGGCTCGGCACGCTGTCGAGCCGGGGTCTGCTTTCTCCAAGCCCACCAGCCTCCGGTCCAAAGCGAGGCGACGACCCTTCGGCCATAATCCCAGATACGGAATAGAATACCAATGCATCTCAAAGACTTGAAACAGAAAACCCCGGCCGAACTGGTAGCCATGGCCGAAGAACTCGGCGTCGAGGGGGCCTCGACCATGCGGCGGCAGGACCTGCTGTTCAGCATCCTGCGCGAACTCGCCGAAGACGAGGAATACGAAGACAAGATCATGGGCATCGGCACCATCGAGGTGCTGCAGGACGGTTTTGGCTTCCTGCGCTCGCCCGAAGCAAATTATCTCGCCGGCCCTGACGATATCTACGTTTCGCCCAACCAGGTTCGCAAATGGGGCCTGCGCACGGGCGATACGGTGGAAGGCGAAATCCGTGCCCCGCGCGATGGCGAGCGCTATTTTGCGCTCACCAGCCTCACCAGCGTCAATTACGACGATCCTGACGCGGTGCGCCACCGCACCAATTTCGACAATTTGACGCCGCTCTATCCGGACGAGAAGCTCAACCTCGACACGCTCGATCCTACGGTCAAGGACAAGTCCGCGCGGGTGATCGACATCATCGCCCCGCAGGGTAAGGGCCAGCGCGCGCTGATCGTTGCTCCGCCGCGCACCGGCAAGACCGTGCTGCTGCAGAACATCGCCAAGGCGATCACCGATAATCACCCCGAAGTGTTCCTGCTGGTGCTGCTGGTCGACGAACGGCCTGAGGAAGTGACCGACATGCAGCGCAGCGTGAAGGGTGAAGTGATCTCCTCGACCTTTGACGAGCCGGCCACACGCCACGTCCAGGTCGCTGAAATGGTGATTGAAAAGGCCAAGCGACTGGTCGAGCACAAGCGCGACGTGGTGATCCTGCTCGATCTCGATCACGCGCCTTGGCCGCGCCTACAACACCGTGGTGCCGAGCAGCGGCAAGGTACTGACCGGCGGTGTCGATGCCAACGCGCTCCAGCGGCCCAAGCGCTTCTTCGGTGCGGCGCGCAATATCGAGGAGGGTGGTTCACTTTCGATCATAGCCACCGCCCTGATCGACACCGGCAGCCGCATGGACGAAGTCATCTTCGAAGAATTCAAGGGCACCGGTAACAGCGAAATCGTCCTCGATCGCAAGGTGGCCGATAAGCGCATCTTCCCGGCGCTCGATGTCGGCAAGTCCGGCACGCGCAAGGAAGAGCTGCTGGTCGACAAGGACAAGCTGTCCAAGATGTGGGTCCTGCGCCGCATCCTGATGCAGATGGGCACGATCGATGCGATGGAGTTCCTGCTCGACAAGATGAAGGATTCGAAGACCAACCAGGACTTCTTCGACACCATGAATCAATAGGGTTTTTCGGCCCCGTAACCGATGGCTGCGGGGCAGCTTGCCTTTGCCTGAAATCGGGCTATCAAGCGGCTGATGCTGCGCCAGTATATCTATATCAGCACCGCCGGGGGGATCACCGATGAGGATATCGGATCGATCCTGGCGTCGTGCCAACGTAACAATGCCGAACGCAATGTTACCGGGCTTTTGCTCTATAACGGGCGCAATTTCCTCCAGTTGCTCGAGGGCGATGTCGAGGATCTTTCGTGGGTGATGCGGCGGATCGAAGCGGATCCGCGCCATAATGGCGTGTCGATCATCGACGATATCGCGATCGAGCGGCGCGCCTGCCCCGACTGGCTGATGCGGCACATCAGGATTTCGGATGAAGTTGCGGAGCGACGGGCGAAGCTCGATGCCGAGCTGCCCGAGGCACTTGACCCGAACCTGCGCCGGATCATCCTGAATTTCGCGTCGCTGAATTAGGCAGATTTCTGCCGCTCAAGCTGCGCGGCCATCATTTCCCAGACCTTGTTGACTGCCTTCAGCGGGCGCACCATCACCTTGAAATCCTTGATCAAACCCTCTTCGTCGAAGGTGATCATGTCGATCCCGTTGACCTGGATGCCTTCCATCTCGGTGGCGAATTCGAGCACTGCCGTCTCGCCATCGACCACTTCGCGCAAATAACGAAAGCTCTCATTGCCGAGCGTCTTTCCCGCAGCGGCGAGATAGGCGGTCACGATTGGGCGCCCGACCTGCGGGGTGTGGACCACGGGGGAGTGGAACACCGCATCCTCGCGCATTATCGCGCCGAGGGCGGCAGGATCGCTGCCACCGTCGATCACTTCGTGCCAGCGCGCAAGGCCCTTCGCGGCCGCGCTCATCCCAGGTGCTCGGCGAAGAAGGCTTTGGTTCGCCCATCGGCCAGTTGCGCACCCGCCTCGTCGCGGCGATTGCCGCTTTCGGTAGCAAAGCCGTGGTCGAGACCTTCGTAATCATGGATCGTCACGCGCGGGTGATCGTCCAGACCGGCATGCATCGCGGCCTGCGCTTCAGGCCCCACGAAATGGTCCGCGGTGGGCACATGCAGTAGCAGCGGATGGGCGATACCATGCTTTTCGCCCAGCATCTGGTCGATCATCACCCCGTAATAGCCGACCGAAGCGTTGATGTCGGTGCGCGCCGCGGTCATGTAGGCGAGCTTGCCGCCCAGGCAGTAACCGACGCAGCCGACCTTGGCTACGCCAGCCTCGCGGCGGATCCAGTGGATCGTCGCTTCGATGTCCTTCACCCCGTCATCGGGGTTGTATTCGCCGAAATAGCCCAGCGCTTCCTGGAATTCGGCCTCGACATCGGGATCCAGTTCGATTCCCGGCTTCATGCGAAAGAACAGGTCGGGCGCGACCGCCAGATAGCCTTCCTCAGCCCAGCTATCGCACTTGCTGCGGATGCCCGGATTCACCCCGAAAATTTCCTGGATGACGATGATCGCGGCCTTGGGGGTGCCTTCTGGCCGGGCGACATAGGCGCTGAAGCTCGCATCTCCATCCAGGGTAGGGATCGTGACAGTTTCGGACATGGGGGTTGCTCCTTTGATTCAGTGCGAAAGCGGCTTATCGCTTGCTAGGGGGTATTGCCAAACCCAAATGTATCAGGCGCGAGGTCCGTTCCAGGCTCGCAGGTGGAGGAGATGCCATGAAGGTCAATATCGAGATCGACTGCACGCCCGAAGAGGCTCGGGCCTTCATGGGCCTGCCCGACGTGTCGAAGGCGAACAGCGTCTATGTCGACAATATCACCAAGGCGATGAAGGGCGTTTCCAGCCCTGACCAGCTGCAGGAACTGGCGCAGCAATTGGCGCCGATGGGGCAAATGGGCCTGAAGATGTTCCAGAGCTTCATGGAAGGCGGGATGCGCGGGCAGGGCTCCAAGAGCCGGTCGGACGACGATTAGGCCCGATTCTCACAATTCATGAGCGACACCATCTTTGCCTTGTCGAGCGGGGCGCCGCCCGCGGCTATCGGCGTGATCCGCATCAGCGGGCCCGACGCGGGCAAGGCGCTGGTTTCGCTTGCGGGGCGCGAGATTGCGCCGCGACGGGCGAGCCTGGCGCAACTGCACGGGGCTGATGGGGCTTTGCTGGATGAAGCGCTGGTGCTGTGGTTTCCCGGACCGGAAACGGCTACTGGCGAGGACCTGGCCGAGCTGCATTGCCACGGTGGGCGTGCGGTCATAGCCGCTGTTGAGCGCGAATTGTCCGCGCACAATGGGTTGCGCCGCGCGGAACCGGGCGAATTTACCCGCCGCGCCTTCGCCAATGGCCGGATCGACCTGGCAGAAGCCGAGGGCCTCGCTGACCTTCTCAGCGCCGAGACCGAATTGCAGCGCAGCGCGGCGATCGCCATGGCGGGGGGTAGCCTGTCGCGCGAGGTCGAGGGTTGGCGTATGCGGCTGCTGCAACTCGCAGCCGAAGTCGAAGCCGTGCTCGATTTCGCCGACGAGGACGATGTCGGTGGCTTGGCCGGTGATTTCGGCATGCGATTGGCGGCACTTTCGGCCGAACTGGAAAGCTGGCTGGTTCGGCCCCGATCCGAACGGTTGGGTGAAGGATTCCGGGTCGTGCTGGCTGGTCCGCCCAATGCCGGAAAATCCACCTTATTCAATGCTTTGATCGAAAGTGAGGCGGCCATAACCTCGCCGATCGCTGGAACGACGCGGGATGTGATCGAACGTTCGGTGGCGATTGGCGGCGTCCCGTTCACCTTCGTGGATACGGCAGGCCTGCGCGACGAGGGTTCGGACGAGATCGAGGCAATCGGCGTGGGCCGCGCGCGTGAACAGCTGGAATTTGCCGATCTGGTTCTCTGGTTGGGACCTGAATCCGAGGGACCTGACGGTTGCTGGGAGATCGAAGCACAGATCGATAAAGTGTCGCATCCGGTTAAATCGGCGCCTGATTGGCGGGTTTCAGCGGCGACGGGCGAAAACTTGCCGGAATTGAAGCTGGCACTGGTCGAGCGCGCACGCGATGCTTTGCCCAAACCTGGCGAAGCAGCGCTCAACACTCGCCAGCACGGCCTGATTGCCGAAGCGAAGGCGGCGTTGCGCGAAGCGGGCGAAATTGCCGATCCCCTGATCCTGGCCGAATGCCTTAGGCGAGCACGTCTGGCCTTCGACCGGCTGGTGGGGCGCGCCACGACCGAAGACATGCTCGATGCGCTGTTCGGGCGGTTCTGCATCGGCAAATAGGCGGCGGTATCCGCGATTGTTTCACGTGAAACACCTTTGACCATAGCGGGCCGCGCCTGTATCGGGCGGCGCATGCACGACTTTGATGTCCTCGTGGTCGGCGGCGGTCATGCCGGTGTCGAGGCGGCCTGCGCCGCCGCGCGAATGGGTGCGCGCGTGGGACTGGTGAGCTTCGACCTCGACGCTATCGGCGCGATGAGCTGCAATCCCGCGATTGGTGGCCTGGGCAAGGGCCATCTGGTGCGCGAAGTCGATGCGCTCGACGGCTTGATCGGCCGTGCGGCCGATGCCGGGGCCATCCATTACCGCATGCTCAACCAATCAAAGGGAAGTGCGGTGTGGGGCCCGCGCGTGCAGGCTGACCGCAAACGGTTCAAGGCTGCGGTGCAGCAGGTGGTTCGAGCGCAGCAGGGCCTGTCACTGATCCAGGGTGAAGCGTCGGCTTTGCGGATGGCGGGCGGGCGCGTGACCGGGCTGGAATTGGCTGATGGGACTACATTGGATGCCGGGGCGGTGATCTTGTGTACCGGGACCTTCCTTGGCGGCACGTTGTTTCGCGGCGAAGAACGCTTTCAGGGTGGGCGGATCGGCGAGAATTCAGCCCAGAAGCTTGCGGCGCAATTGCGCGGTGCCGATTTGCCGATGGCACGGCTCAAGACCGGCACTCCGCCGCGGCTGGACGGGCGGACGATCGATTGGGCGACCCTTGAGGAGCAGCCCTCCGACCCCGATCACTGGACCATGTCGCCGCTGACCGAACGGCGCGTCAACCCGCAAGTGTTTTGCGCGATCACCCGGACGACTGAGGCCGCACATGAGGCGATCCGGGCCAATCTGCATCGTTCGCCGTTGTTCACCGGGGCGATTGGAGCTGCGGGGCCGCGCTATTGCCCCTCGATCGAGGACAAGATCCATCGCTTCGGCGATCGCGATGGGCACCAGGTTTTCTTGGAGCCGGAAGGGCTGGATACGCACCTTGTCTATCCCAACGGGATCAGCACTTCGCTCCCCGCCGATGTTCAGCTTGCGATGCTTCGCGCGATGCCCGGGTTGGAGCGGGTGGAAATGGAAGTCCCTGGTTATGCGGTGGAATATGACCACATCGATCCGCGGGCGCTGACCAATGACCTGCAGCTGCGCGCCATTCCGGGGCTCTATTGCGCGGGGCAGATCAACGGCACTACCGGCTATGAAGAGGCGGCGGCGCAAGGGCTGGTTGCGGGGCTGAATGCCGCGGCTGCCATACTCGGCAATGAGCCGCCCAAGCTTGATCGCGCCAACAGCTATATCGCGGTGATGGTGGACGATTTGACACTGCAAGGGGTGAGCGAACCCTATCGCATGCTGACGGCCCGGGCCGAGTATCGCCTGCGCCTGCGCGCGAACAATGCCTCATCCCGGCTCACTCCGTTGGGTATCGTGGCGGGCTGTGTTGGAAGCGCGCGCGCGGAATGGTTTACGCGCCGCGAGGAGCGCCGCGCCGCGCTGGCTGCGCATTTCGATACGGCGATTTCCTCAAAGGAGCTCAATGACGCAGGCTTGCCGGTACGCCGCGATGGCGGGGTAAAACCGGTTAGCGAGTGGCTTCGGCACGAAGGGGTGAGCCTGGCCGAGCTCGGACCATGGCTTGATGTAGCGTTGACGGCCGACGATCCGCTGATTGGCGAAATGGCGGAAGACGCAGCTTATGCGCCGTACCTGGCGCGACAGGATGCAGAATTGCGCGATCTGCGGGCGAGCGAAGCGCTGGAGTTGGGTGGTGACTTCCCCTTCGGCGAGGTGCCGGGCCTTTCGAACGAGATGGTCGAGCGGCTGGCGGCAGCCAAGCCGGCCAGTCTCGCTGCAGCTGGAAGGGTGCCGGGGATTACTCCTGCGGCGCTGTCGGCACTGTTGGTCCATGCGCGGCGCAGGCAGAAGGCGGCGTGAACAGCGAACTTCTCCGCGATGAGCAATCGGCACGTCACCATGTCGCGCAAATTGCCGATCGTGTCGCGATGGAGCGTCTCGAAGCGCTGATTGCCGCATTGCTCGAGGAAAATCAGCGTCAGAACCTGATTTCCCGCCCCTCCGAGCAGCAAATCTGGCAGCGCCACATCGCCGACAGCGCCCAGCTGCTGCGGTTTGTTCCACGTGAAACATCTGGCACATGGCTCGACCTTGGCACCGGCGCGGGTTTCCCTGGCCTGGTGATTGCCGCGCTGCAGCCAGAACGCGAGGTCGTGCTGGTCGAGTCGCGCGCGCGCCGGGTCGAATGGCTCGAGCGCATGGCGGAAGGACTCGCTCTGCCGCACTGCCGTGTCGAGGGGCGGCGTTTGGAATTGGTCAAGCCCTTCCCTGCTCGTGTCATTTCGGCACGCGCATTTGCCCCGCTGGATAAACTGCTCCGTCTATCCGCACCCTTTTCCACAAAGGCGACCACCTACCTGTTGCCCAAAGGGCGCTCGGCGGCGCAGGAACTGCATCATCTCCCCGCGAAGATTCGCGATGTGTTTCACGTGGAACACTCCTTGACCGATGCGGAGGCGGGGATCATCGTAAGCACATAGTGCAGGAAGGCGAAAGCAGCCGATGATCACGATAGCGATTGCGAATCAGAAGGGCGGGGTGGGCAAGACCACTACCGCGATCAATATCGCCACGGCGATGGCGGCGATCGGTTGGCGCACGCTGCTGATCGACCTCGATCCGCAAGGCAATGCCTCGACCGGGCTGGGCGTCGGCAGCGCCGCACGCGTCGCGTCGAGCTATGATGTGCTGATCGACGGCGCTTCGGTCAAGGATCCGCTGGTTCCCACCAGCATTCCGGGCCTGGATATCGTCCCTGCGACCGTGGACCTGAGTGGAGCCGAAGTCGAGCTGGTATCGATTGAAGAGCGCACCTCCCGGCTTGCCAATGCGCTGGCTGACCATCGCGGGCATGACATCTGCTTTATCGATTGCCCACCGTCGCTCGGCCTGCTGACGCTCAACGCCCTGTCGGCCGCGGATACGCTGCTGGTGCCGTTGCAGTGCGAATTTTTTGCTTTGGAGGGGCTGAGCCAGCTGCTCCAGACGGTGGAGCAGGTGCAACAGCGTTTCAATCCGGCCCTGGGCATCATCGGCGTGGGCCTGACCATGTTCGATCGGCGCAACCGGTTGACCGACCAGGTGGCGGAAGATGTGCGCGAATGCCTGGGCAGTCTGGTGTTCGAGACGGTGATCCCGCGCAACGTGCGCCTCTCCGAAGCGCCAAGCCACGGCCTGCCCGCGCTGGTTTATGACCATGCCTGCGCCGGAAGCCGCGCCTATATCGCACTGGCGCGCGAATTGATCGGTCGCCTGCCCGCAGAAAGGAAAGCCGCGTGAGCAATCCCACCGACCCGATCCGCTTTTCCGTGCCGGGCAGCCCGGGAGTCGACCGCAAGAAGAAGCTTGGGCGCGGGCTGGGCGCCTTGTTAGGCGAAACCCGCCGGGAAGAACCGCTGACTCAGTCGGACGCGGCTATCGCGCCTGAAAATAACGAAAAAACAGATTCTTACAGCGCATCGGGGCTGGCTTCATTGCCGATCGCCGCGATCGAGCCGCTGCCTGGGCAGCCACGCAAGCGGTTCGACGAGGCGGCGCTGGACGAGCTGGCTGCGTCAATCGCGACGCGCGGGGTGATCCAGCCGATCATCGTGCGGCCACGCGGGCAGGGCCGCTATCAATTGGTCGCCGGCGAGCGGCGCTGGCGGGCGGCGCAGAAGGCCCGCCTGCATGAAATCCCGGCCCTGGTGCGCGAGCTGGACGAGCGCGAGGTCATGGCACTGGCGCTGATCGAAAATATCCAGCGTGAGGATCTCAATCCGGTCGAGGAAGCGCGCGCCTATCATCGTCTGAGCGAGGAAGAAGGGCTGACGCAGGCCGAAATCGCGCAAATGGTCGAGAAATCGCGCAGCCACGTCGCAAATTTGCAGCGCCTGCTGGCTTTGCCCAATGCGGTGCTCGATCTCGTTGAAGGCGGCGAATTGTCGATGGGGCACGCCCGCGCGCTGATCGGGCACGACGATGCGCTGCCGCTCGCCCGCCAGGCGGTGCGCGAGAACCTGTCGGTGCGCGAGGTCGAGAATCTGGCGCGCGGCGATGTCGCCCCCAAGGCTCGCAAATCGGGCCACCGCAACACGCGCGACCCGGCCAAAGATGCCGATATCGCCGCAGTGCAAGCACATCTCGAGGAATTTCTGGGGCTTACGGTGCGGATCAAGACCGAGGCTGACCCGCGCAAGGGCGCGGTGACGATCCGCTATCGCACGCTCGACCAGCTCGACCTGATCTGCCAGCGCCTGACCGGCGGGGATATTTGAGCGCCACCCAAAGTCGCGCCGCGCGACTTTGGGCCACCATGCCAAGGGTGAAAGTCGCGCCGCGCAACTTCCGCCCAGCGGCGCCGACGCCTAGATTCGCGTCGAAAGCAACTCGGCCAGAGCTTCAATTCCAGCGGCGTCATCGGCGGTAAAGCGCGCCGGCAGCGGTGAATCGAGATCGATGACCGCAATTACATGTCCGTCGCGCATAACCGGCACCACCAATTCGGATCGGCTGGCTGCGTCGCAGGCGATATGTCCGGGAAAGGCGTGCACGTCTTCCACCAGCTGCGCCTCGCCCGATGCCGCGGCTGCGCCGCACACGCCGGCGCCGAACGGGATGCGAATGCACGCCGGGCGCCCGACGAACGGGCCCAGCACCAGTTCACCATCGATCGCGCGATAGAATCCGGCCCAGTTGAGATCGGGCACGAATTCCCACAGCAGAGCGGCAATATTCGCCATATTGGCGATACCGTCGGGCTCGGTGGCGGTCAGCGCTTCCGCGGCGTCGCAGAGCTGGCGGTAACGCTCTGCAGGGGCGAGCGAAAGGTCTGGCTGGAAATCATACATCGCGCTGCCGATCTAGGCTCCCAGTCTCCAAACGCAAGTCCCACCACAGAACGCCCATTGCCGCCGCGCGGGTGCTCGCTTATGCCTCAATGCCATGAGCACACTCAAAAAGATCCTCATCGCCCTTCTCATCCTCCTCTTGCTGCTGGCCGCGGCCTTCTGGTGGCTGTCGCGCGGCGATACCGCCGGACTTTCGGTTGATGATGTGGTGGGCACGGATCCGACGCTGGAGGAGCCCAATTCGGAGCTTTTCCCGACGGTGCGGATTGCCAAGCCGGTCGGCTGGGCTGAGGGTGAGGCGCCTGAGGCAGCCGAAGGACTGACGGTGGCGCGCTTTGCCGAGGGGCTCGAGCATCCACGTACGCTTCAGGCGCTGCCCAATGGAGATGTGCTGGCCGCTCTGACCCGATCGCCGAAGAGCGAGGACGGTGGCGGAATCACCGGCTGGATCGCGAACCTGCTGATGACGCGGGCTGGAGCGACCGGGGATTCGCCCAACCAGATCGTGCTGCTGCGCGACGCCGATGGTGACGGCACGGCGGAGACGCGCCAGGTGATCGCCGATGCCACCAACGGCCTCGACTCGCCGTCAGGCATGGCCTGGAACGACGGCACGCTCTACGTCGCCAATCACGATGAAGTGCTTGCTTTTCCCTATGAATTAGGGGCCGATCGGGTCTCCGGCGAACCCCGCAAGCTAATGGACCTGCCAGCAGGCGGTGGGCACTGGATGCGCAATCTCGAACTAAATCCCGAAGGCACGCTGCTTTATGTCGCGGTCGGATCGGTTTCCAATATCGGCGAGCAGGGCATGGAGGTCGAACAGGGCCGGGCCATGATCTGGGAATACAATTTGGAGACCAATCGCCAGCGCCAGTTCGCGGTGGGCCTGCGCAATCCCAATGGTCTTGCCTTCAGCCCCTGGACCGGGGAGCTGTGGACCACGGTCAACGAACGCGACATGCTCGGCAGCGATCTGGTGCCTGATTACCTCACCAATGTTCCGGTCGGCGCGCAATATGGCTGGCCATGGGTCTACTGGAAGGACAAGGTCGACGCCCGCGTCAAGCACCCGCGCCCGGCCTACCTCGTCGAATATGCGCGCAAGCCTGAATATGCGCTGGGCCCGCATGTGGCGGCGCTCGGCATGGTCTTCACCAAGCAAGGCCATCTAATGGGCGAGAAGTTCGCCAGCGGGGCCTTCATTGCCCGGCATGGCTCGTGGAACCGCAAGCCGCCCTCGGGCTATGACCTCGTCTATGTCGAGTTCGACAAGCTCGGTAATCCGGTTGGCAAGCCGGTAACGGTTCTGGGCGGCTTCCTCATGGACGACGGCAAGACAAGGGGCCGCCCGACCTGGGTCGAATGGGGTGGCGATGGCGCGCTGCTGATGAGCGACGATACCGCGGGCATCATCTGGCGCGTGTTCGCGCCCGGGGCGAAGCCCGGCGCAGGCATTACGGAGCTGAAGAGCGAACCCTTGCGGCCGCAGCGTGAGCTATCTGGCGATCCGCGCGCGCTGTTCAGCGGTGAGGACATCGAGCGGGTTGTCCCTGCGCAATAGCGCAGCGCCGGTCGCCTACCCTAAATCGCTTTGCCGGCTCGCCCGGCCAGCTCGACCACGAACTGCCAGGCTGACCGGCCAGAGCGCTGGCCGCGCTGCATGGCCCATTCCAGCGCCTGCTCATTGGTGTAGCTGAGGCCGAGCGGAGCAGCATAGGCGCGCACGATATCGAGATACTGGTCCTTGCTGCAGGGGTGGAAGCCCACCGACAGGCCGAAGCGATCGGCCAGCGCCAGCTTGTCATCCACCGCGTCGCGCCGGTTGAGCGGGTTGTCATCCGATCCGCTGTCCTGCTCGCCCGCTTGCCGGGCAAGGATGGCGCGCCGGTTTGACGTGACCGCGAGTCGTGCATTGGCCGGGCGCGCCTCGATCCCGCCTTCGAGCCAGCTGCGCAGGCGCTGCGGGCCGACCGTGTCATCCTCGGCAAAGCCCAGGTCGTCGATAAAGATCAGGAATTGCCGCCGTACTTCGGATAGTCGGTGGAACAGATCGGGCAGGCTCTTGAGCGCTCCGGGCGCGACCTGAACCAGCGCCAGCGCCATCGGCGCGTCATCCTGCACAGCGCGCGTGGCGGCGCGCAGCAGCGCCGATTTACCCATCCCGCGTGAGCCCCACAGCAGCATATCGTGCGTCGCATGGCCCCAGGCAAGCCGCGCGATATTGTCCCGCACCTGCGCCTTCTGCCGCTCGATGCCGCGCAGGTTTTCCAGCGCGGGCGCGACGATTTCAGGCAATTCGCGGGCATTGACCCCGTCCCAAAGATAGGCCGGGCTGTTACGCCAATCGACCTCACGCGGCGCGGGTGGCGCGAGCCGTTCCAGCGCCGCTGCGATCCGCGCGACGGGATCACCCTGGTCAGATTGCCCTGCACTCATCACCCGCTGCCTTAACCCGCCAAGGCTTCTGCGGGCAGGCTGTAGAGCAGCTCTGCCCCGGCCAGGGCCGACGCCTTGAGGCCATTTGCCTCAGGCACGATCCGGTCAAGGAAGAAGCGCGCCGTTACCGGCTTCGTCTGCGCCAGCGCAGGCGCCTCCCCGGCAGCAACCGCTTCTGCCTGTCGCTTGAGCTGCCATCCAGCGACCGCGACGGCCAGCATGGTGCAGAATGGAACGCTCCCCGCCAACCGGTCATCGAGGCTCGCCTCGCTGCCCATCCATTGCGCAATGGCCCGGCAATCCTCTGCCAGCGCCTTGAGCGCCGGTTCACCTTCGGTGGCGGCGATAATGTCGGCGATCAGCCGGTCGACGGCACCGCCCGCATCCAGGCCCAGCTTGCGGGTGACGAGGTCCGCCGCCTGGATCCCGTTGGTGCCTTCATAGATCGGGGCAATCTTGGAATCGCGCCAGTGCTGGGCCGCGCCGGTTTCTTCGATAAAGCCCATGCCGCCGTGCACCTGCACACCGATCCCGGCCACTTCGATCCCGATGTCGGTACCCCAGGCCTTGACCAGCGGCACCAGCACTTCGGCGCGCATCTTCGCTTCCTCGTCACCCAGCGTTCCCCGGTCGACTTGCCCGGCGCAGTAATAGAGCAGCGCGCGGGCACCCTCAGTCAGTGCCTTCATGCGCAGCAGCATGCGCCGCACATCGGGGTGTTCAACGATTGCAACGGGATTCTTGTCAGGCGATCCGGCGCGGGCCGACTGCACCCTGTCGCGGGCATAGGCCAGCGCCTGTTGCGTGGCGCGCTCGCCAATCTGCACACCCTGGTTGCCGACATTGATGCGCGCGTTGTTCATCATCGTGAACATTGCCATCAGCCCGCGATTGGGCTGGCCCACCAGCTCGCCCACGCATTCGCCATTGTCGCCATAGCTCATGACGCAGGTTGGCGAGGCGTTGATGCCCAGCTTGTGCTCCAGGCTGACGCAGCGCAGGTCGTTCTTCGGCCCCAGCGATCCATCGTCGTTGACGTGGTATTTGGGGACCAGGAACAGAGAGATACCGCGCGATCCCTCGGGCGCATCGGGCAGGCGCGCCAGCACCAGGTGAATGATGTTCCGGGCCAGCTCATGCTCGCCCCAGGTGATGTAGATCTTCTGGCCCTGGATCAGATATTTGCCGGCATGCTCCCCGTCCTCGATCGGTGTGGCGGTGGAGCGCAGCGCGCCGACATCCGATCCCGCCTGCGGTTCGGTGAGGTTCATCGTGCCTGACCACAGCCCGCTGACCAGATTGGGCAGGTATTTCGCCTTCTGTGCGTCTGAACCGTGATGCTCGAGCGCTTCGATCGCGCCCACGCTGAGCATCGGCAGCAGGTTGAAGGCCATATTGGCGCTGCCGAGGTTTTCCAGCACATTGCACGCCAGCGTGAAAGGCAGGCCTTGCCCGCCGAATTCGACCGGCGATGCGATCGCGTTCCAGCCCTGCTCGACATAGGCGGCATAGGCCTCCTGGAAGCCATCGGGCAGGCGCACCACCCCGTTCTCCAGCTTTGCGCCCTCAAGGTCGCCCACGCGGTTGAGCGGCGCGAATTCCCCGGCGGCAAACTGACCCACCCCTTCAACGATCGCTTCGACCAGATCGGGCTCCGCCGCGGCGAAACGTTCGCTTTGCGCAAGCTCCTCGATCCCGGCGTTCACGCGGATGGCGAGCAGCTGGTCATGGGTGGGCGGCGTGTAAGGCGTCACGGCGTTCGAATCCTCATATGATGGCAAATTGCTTGGCTTTGCGCGTCCCCACCTATAGCGGGCAGGCATGACCGGCAAGAACGCTACGGAAGTGCTGGCCGCCGATGCGGCGGGAATCGCGCATGCGGCGGCGATTCTGGAACGTGGCAGGCTGGTCGCGGTTCCGACCGAGACGGTCTATGGCCTCGCCGCGCGGGCGGATCTCGGCTGAAGCGGTGGCCAAGATCTATGCTGCGAAAGGCCGACCCGATTTCAACCCGCTGATCGTGCACGTCCGCGACGCGGCCCAAGCCGCGCGCTATGCGCATGTGTCGCCCGCCGCGGAGGCGCTGATGGCCGAGTATTGGCCGGGGCCGCTGACGCTTGTCCTGCCGCTACGCGAGGATGCGGGGCTGGCACCGGCGGTGACCGCTAGCTTGCCCACGGTTGCCCTGCGCTGCCCGGCGCATCCGGTGATGCGGCAGTTGCTTGAGAGCATCCACTTTCCGCTGGCGGCGCCATCCGCCAATCGCAGCGGATTCATCAGCCCGACCACGGCACAGCATGTGCTGGCTTCGCTTGATGGCCGGATCGATCTTGTGCTCGATGGCGGGCCGTGCGCGGCCGGGATCGAATCGACCATCGTGGCGGTGCGGGATGACGGGTCACTGGAGGAATTGCGCCCCGGGCCGATTAACCTGGGTGCCACCAAGCCGGGCGATCCAGACGAAGGAGCTGAAGCGCGCATCGAGGCCCCCGGCCAGTTGGTGAGCCACTATGCTCCGGGCAAACCGGTGCGGCTCAACGCCCAAGCGGCGCAGGAAGGGGAATTCCTGATCGGTTTTGGCAAAATCGCTGGCGATTGTACGTTGTCTGCCACGGGTGACCTGATCGAAGCAGCGGCCCGGCTCTACGATTGCCTGCATCTGGCGGCCGGCGCGCCTGAACCGCGAATCGCGGTGGCTACGATCCCGGATAAGGGCATCGGCAAGGCGATCAACGACCGCTTGCGCCGCGCCGCCGCCTGAACAGGCGCTAATCGCTCGGGGGCGGCGTGCCCAGGCCTGGATTGTTGCGGAGCAGGATCTGGATCTCGGAATAGGTCTCGCGCGCGGCGGTGCAGGCGCGTTCGTCGCCATCGCGGCAATCGTCCAGCTGCTTCTCGTAGCGGCGGTCGAGCTTGCCCAGCTCTTCTTCCGCCTTGCGCAGCTGGCGCCCGCGCTTCTCGTCGGCTTCGGACTGGCTGGTGGTGGCCGCGTCCACGCCGGCGCTTACCACCTTGACCGGGGCAGTGACGATATCGGCGGCGGTGCGCACCAGGCAGCCGCTCAGCGTGAAGGAAAACAAGGTGAGCGTAAAAGGGGAAGGCCGCGCATGAGCGGTGTCTCTCACACGCGGCCTTCGCCTGTCCAGCGGCGTGCGATGAAGCGCGCCGTTTTTTCAGCTTGTTACTCTGCTTCAGCAGCTTCCGCTGCGGAAGCTTCGCACTTCAGCGTGCCCGATCCCATCGCGTTGATCGTACAGGTGGCGCTGCCGATTACTCGCACATCGCCGGAGCCGACGATATTCGCCTCTACGGTGCCATCCGATGCGAAGCTGGTATCGCCCGATCCGGCCACCGTCACTTCAGCCCGATCGACCTTGAGCCCGGCCATTTCGCCTGACCCTGAACCCACGACGTTCAGCTCAAGCCGTTCAGCCGTGCCGGCGGCTGCCACCTTGCCAGATCCGGCGATGGTGACCTCCAGCTTGCTCGCGGCCAGCTTGGCAATATTAGCTTTGCCAGATCCGGCGATGGTGACCTCGGCTTCGCTCGCCATAGCCGGAACTTCGACTGAGCCGGAACCCGCCACCACGATGCTGCGCGGGGCCGGCATGGTCACGCGCACGATGGCCGTGCCAGTGTCCTTCCAATTGCCGTTCTTGCGCGAAATGCCCAGCGCGCCGTCCTTGAGCGAGAAGCGCAGCAATTCGGTAACCGCGCTGTCGCCTTCGACATCGATCGCCAGTGCATCGCCTTCGCTCAGCACCACTGAATCCGGCCCGGCGATGACTACGCTGGAAGGTGCCTCGCCCGACATGTCAAGTTCGGCCAGCGGCACGCCCTCTTCGCCGTTGATGTCAATATTCATGTCGCCGCAGCCCGCCACCGCGGCGGACAGGGCGATGGCGGCCACCGGTGCCAGCTGCCTGATCAGTTTGTGTATCATGCGCTCATCCTCCAATATGCGTATTATTGAAATAATACACCTTGCAAGGGACTTCAACCGCGCAAACGAAAAGGGCCACCCTTGCGGGCAGCCCTTCGTCGTTTCCGGTGTGCACCTGGTCGATCAGGCGTCTTCCGTGTTCTCGTAATATTGCGGTGCATGGGTGCGCAGCACTTCGAGGATCTTCTCGAGTGCGGTCGCCTCATCGGTTTCTTCCATCGCAGCCAGTTCGCGCGCCAGGCGGCTGGACGCAGCTTCGAAGATCTGCCGCTCGGAATAGCTCTGCTCGGGCTGGTCCTCGGGGCGGAACAGGTCGCGCGTCACTTCGGCGATCAGCACGATTTCACCCGAGTTGATCTTGGCTTCATATTCCTGGGCGCGGCGCGACCACATGGTGCGCTTCACCTTGGGCTTGCCCTTGAGCGTGTCCATCGCTTCCTTCAGCGTCTTGTCGCTGGAAAGCTTGCGCATGCCGATCGCCTCAACCTTGTTGGTGGGCACGCGCAGGGTCATCCGCTCCTTCTCGAAGCGCAGCACATAAAGCTCGAGCTGCATGCCCGCGATCTCTTCGTTCTGCAGTTCGATCACGCGACCTACGCCATGCTTGGGGTAAACCACATAGTCGCCAACGGTGAAGGCAGGAGCCTTGCTTGCCATGCAAAATCCTTTCGTCGGTGGGCCATAGGCAAACGGTCGAAGAGAGCTTATCGGGCCTGCCGCTGCAGGCTCCGCTGGCTCAATATCGATAGATGCTGTTGGCCCAACCTTTCTAAATTGACCCGGGCGCCGGGACCAATCCGGCGCGATTGTTTAATTATATAGCACAACCGTAACAAAATTGCGAGTCACAAGCTGAATCAAGCGCTCCGTGCGTCTGACGGGCACGAATCGGCATAAACTGCACCTGCGCCAGCGGTTCCCGGCGCAGACCTCCAGCGATGCTATCAGTCGCCTTCGCCGGGTTCGGGCGTGAAGTACTTCTCGAACTTGCCCTCTTCGCCCTTGTGCTCGTCGGCGTCTTCAGGCGGTTCCTTCTGGCTGGTGATATTGGGCCATTCAGCCGAATATTTCGCGTTGAGTTCCAGCCACTTCTCAAGTCCGTCTTCAGTATCGGGCAGGATCGCCTCGGCCGGGCATTCGGGTTCGCACACGCCGCAATCGATGCATTCCGACGGGTTGATGACCAGCATCGTCTCGCCTTCGTAGAAACAGTCGACCGGGCAAACTTCGACGCAATCGGTATATTTGCACCGGATGCAGGCGTCGGTGACGACATAAGTCATGTGGCGGAATTCCCTTGCAGATCGTGTTGCGGATTCGCTGCTAATGGCTTTTCGCCATTGCGGTCAAGCTCGCGATATTGCGAGCGCGCCAAACCGGGCGGTCCGCGCCGATCAGGCAGCTCCAGCACCTCGATGATTCGCACCGCTTCGCCCAGCGGCAAAGTCAGCACGTCGCCGACGTGAACCTCGGTGCTCACGCGCAAGGTTCGCGCCCCGTTAATCCGGATATGGCCTTCTTCGATAAGCGCGCGGGCACGGCTGCGGGTGCGGGCAAAGCGGAGGTTGACCAGGATCCGGTCCAGCCTCAGCGCGTCTTTCATCCGCCCAGCAGCTCTTTCAGCGCATCGAATGCGCCACCGCTACCTTTCGGAGCCTCGCGCTGTGCCGGCCTGGCGTTCTGTGGCTTGCCCTTGTGAGGCCCCTTCCGCTTGCCAGCGTGTTTGCCATGCCGGGACTTGTTCGGCTTGTGATCTTGGCCTGCTTCGCCCACGCGGCGCGGGCGCCAGCCCCAGTAGTCGGGGGCGGGTGGGCCAAATGCTCCTTCGGGCAGCGCGCGCGTGCCGAACCGCTTGAACCCGGCACTGCCCAGCAGGCGCGGGATATTGTCCGCTTCAAGCCCGATCGAGATAGCCAGCGCCGGGTCGATCAGGAAACGCATCGGCGGCTTGCCCTTGCCGCCCGGTTGCGCCGCGCCGAGGCGGGCATCGAAGGCGGCGCGCAGGACCTTTTCCGCAAGGTCCACGCGGATCACCTGGCTGCCCGCGCGGCGGTATCCGGCGGGCAGATGCCGCGTATCGGGAATGACCGGCAGCATCGCTGCGTTGAGCGGCCTCCTGTCAATCTCGAGCGCGTGCAGTAACCGGCGCGGAGCGGGCTTGAGCAAGGCATGGGCGAAAATGTCGAGTGCACCGAACACCACGCCCAGTTTGCGCAGATAGGGCCGCATCTCCTTGGGCAGGTGCTGCAGCCCCGCATCCTCCCGGCTGACCACGCCATGCGCATCGATCAGCGTGTGCAGCACCGCGCGGGCTTCCGAACCGGCTGCGGGATCGCGCGCCGCCGCCGCCAGCTTGCGCAGCGGTTCGAGCGGTTCGAGCTGCGCCTCGAGCCAGCCCTGCAGTGCCGCTTCGAAGCGCTTGCGCGCCGCTTCGGGCAGAGCGCCCAGCTCGCGCGCCAGCACCAGCCGGGCGCTTGCGAAATCGTCGGGCAATTCAATCGTGGCGATGCGGTGGCCGTTCCATGCGATCGCGCCTTCCGCGATCTCAAGCTCGCCCAGCCCCTGGCTCGCGACCCATTCGGCCCGCTGCGCCAGGATCGTCGGCAGCGCCTTCTCGCCCGCCGCGAGGAGCATTTTTCGATCCGCCACGGTCGCATCGGGATCGACCGCAAAGCGAAAGCCCTCGAGCCGCCCGATTGGCTCGCCATCGACGGTCAGCGCACCATCGGGCGCCAGTTCCACCGGCAATGCCTGCCCGTCCTGCCCCAGCGATTTCATCAAGAGCGAAGTCCTCCGGTTCACGAATCTCTCGGTCAGCCGCGCGTGAAGCGCATCCGACAGCCGCGCCTCGACCGCGCGGGCACGGGCAAACATCTCGTCGCGTGCCAGCACCCAGTCGGGCCGCTGACAGATATAGGCCCAGGAACGGATCGCGGCTATCCTTCCTTGTAGGGTGTCGATATCGCCTTGCGACCGGTCCAATTCGGCAATGCGCGCCGCGACATAATCGGCGCCGAGATAGCCCTGCTGCAAGTCCTGCCAAAGCCGGGCAACGAAGCGTGAATGCACCTCGGCCCCGACCGAGCGGAAATCGGGCAACGAGCAGGCCTCCCAGAAGCGACGGACAAGGCCGGGGCTGGTTACGCTGGCAGCAACCGGCTCATCCGCCAGCCGCTTCAGCACCGCCACGTCGACCGCTTCCGGGGCCTGGCGCAATTCGGGCTCGTCAGGCGGAGCCTCGAGATCGGCGATCAGCGTGGCGAGATTGTCGAACCGCGGCTCGGCCTCGCGCCAGAACAGGTGGGTCAGCGGCGCGAAGCGATGTTCCTCGATCGCGTAAATCTCTTCGTCGGTGAATTCGGGCGGCGACGCCTGGCTGCCGCGAATGCCGGATACCGTGCCGAAACTGCCGTCACGCTGGTGGCGCCCGGCCCGACCGGCGATTTGCGCCATTTCGGCAGGGGTGAGGCGCCGCTGGCGCCGCCCGTCGAACTTGCTGAGCGAGGCGAAGGCGACGTGGTGCAGGTCGAGGTTCAGCCCCATGCCGATCGCATCGGTGGCGACGATGTAATCGACCTCGCCATTCTGGAACAGTTCGACCTGCCTGTTGCGCGTTTCGGGCGAAAGCGCGCCCATCACCACCGCTGCCCCGCCGCGAAACCGGCGCAAGGCCTCGGCAATCGCATAGACCTGCTCGGCACTGAAGCCGACGACGGCGCTGCGCGGCGGCAGGCGCGAAAGCTTGCAACTGCCCGCGTGCCTCAGCGTCGAGAAGCGCGGCCGCTCGACCCGTTCGGCGCGCGGCACCAGCGCCTTGACCAGCGGTTCGAGCGTCGCTGAACCCAGGATCATGGTCTCCTCGCGCCCACGCGCATTCAGCAGCCGGTCGGTGAAGATATGCCCGCGCTCAGGATCGGCTGCTAGCTGCGCTTCGTCCAGCGCGACAAAGGCATGTCCGCCTCCGGTCCGCTCCATCGCTTCCACGGTGCAGCAGAAATAGCGCGCGTCAGGCGGCTCGATCCGCTCTTCGCCGGTGATCAGCGCCACGGCCTTGTCACCCTTGATCGCGCGGACCCGGTCATAGACTTCGCGCGCCAGCAAACGCAGCGGAAAGCCGATCATCCCGCTCGAATGGCCGCACATCCGCTCGATCGCGAGATGGGTCTTGCCGGTATTGGTCGGGCCCAGGACCGCCTTGATCGTGCCGTCGCTCACACCCTGCTTGTGGCAGCGCGTTTCGGCCCCGGCAACCGCATCGGGCGGTGCAAAACCGCCTTCTCAACACTTCACCGCTTGGGCGACTCGCTTGACCGCGCGTTAAGCTGACATTTACTTTGTTTCGCGAGAGAATTCCGCCATTGAGCGGCTTGCGCCTGCGGGGGGATCGACGGGCGCGACGGAGACGAGGGTTTTGGAGCAATTGCGCGACCTGCCGGGCGACATCGAGCCTGCGATCGAGGAGCCGTTCCTCGATTTCGGGGACGCTCCGGCGCCTGCTGCCGCCGCGGCTGGAAAATCGCACAGACTGGTGCTCAAACGGATCGGAAACTGGCGCGCGCGGCTCGATGAAACCCGCGCTTGCTATGATCACTGGCGTGACCGCGCTTCGGCGCGGCTCGGGCAGATCGACCTGGCCCCTGACCTGGCGATGGACATCGGCAGTGCGCGCTGGTTCCGCGGGCTCGGCACCATGCTGGGGCTGGGCGCGGTCGCGCTGGCGCTGTGGCCCGACTTCGCCCCGCTCGAAGCGCGCCCCGCGATGGCGATGGACCAGACCGCGCGCGACGAATTGCGCAGCCATATGATCACGCCGCTCGCGCTGGGTGGTGACAGCGGCCGCCAGATGGGCGCCGGGCCGATGGTCAGGCCGCTGGCGTCCGCCCCAGAACGCCCGCAGATCGAACTGGTGGCGACGCTGTCGCGTGGGGACACGTTTGACCGGATGTTGCAGCGCGCCGGGATCGGCGCCAGCGATGCCGAACGGGTGCGCGAACTGGTGGCGAGCGAGATCAAGCTGGAAGAGATCGAACCGGGCACAAGGATTGACATTACGCTCGGCCGCCGCCCCGGCCCCAATGCGCCGCGCCCGCTTGATGCGCTCTCATTCCGCGCGCGGTTCGACCTTGAGCTGGAAGTACTCGCCAACAACGGCAATCTCTCGCTGCGGCGCAATGTAATCCGCGTTGACGACACGCCGTTGCGGATTCGCGGCACAGTGGGCCAGAGCCTTTACCGTTCCGCCCGTGCCGCCGGTGCGCCAGCCAGCGCGGTGCAGGAATTCATCAAGGCGCTCGACGGGCAGATCGACATGGACCGCAGCATCCGCGCGACCGACGAGTTCGACCTGATCGTCGCCTATCGCCGCGCGGCCACCGGCGAACGCCAGGCGGGCAAGGTGCTTTATGCCGGGATCGACCGCGACGGTAAGCCCAAGACGCAGCTGATGCGTTGGGGCCAGGATGGAATTTTCTACGAGGCATCGGGCGTGGGCGAGCAGCGCGGCGGGTTGATCGCCCCGGTGCCGGGCGGGATCAGCTCCGGCTTCGGCATGCGGCGCCACCCGATCTTGGGCTATCGCCGGATGCACTCGGGGGTCGATTTCCGCGCCAGTTACGGCACGCCGATCGTGGCGGTGACCGATGGGCGCGTCAGCGGCGCAGGGCGCATGGGCGGCTGCGGCAATGCCGTACGGCTCGACCATGGCAATGGCTTGCAGACCCGCTATTGCCATATGAGCCGGATCGCAGTGAATGGCGGGCAGTCCGTCCGCCGCGGCCAGGTGATCGGCTATGTCGGGTCGACCGGCCTGTCGACCGGCGCACACCTGCATTACGAGATGTATCGCGGTGGGCGGGCGATCGATCCGCGCACGGTGAGCTTCGTCACCCGCGCCCAGCTGGAAGGGCGCGAATTGATGAATTTCCGCGCCGCCCTGGCTGAACTCAAGCAGATCCAGCCGGGTGCCGCGCTGGAGGATCTCGAGAAGCGCCCGGAAGAGGTCGAAGCGCCGCAGCGCGAGATCGAGCGGCTCGACAGCAAGCGCGAAATTCGCTGATCGTTGCGCGGCCTGCAATTATGCGGCAACACTCGCCGACATGAGTGGATCCTACCCCAATTTGCGCTTGCGGCGCACCCGTGCCAGCGGCTGGAGCCGCGCGCTTCACCGCGAAACCCTGCTGACGCCGGCAGACCTGATCTGGCCGCTGTTCGTGACTGAAGGCAGCGGCGTGGAAGAGCCGATCGCCACGCTGCCAGGCGTATCGCGCTGGTCGGTTGACGGGATTGCCAGGCGCGCCAGGGAAGCGGTGGAACTGGGCATCCCCTGCGTCGCGCTGTTTCCCAACACGCCCGCCGCCAAGCGCAGCGACGACGGCGCGGAAGCGCTCAACCCCGATAATCTGATGTGCCGCGCGGTAAAGGCGATTCGCGACGCGTGCGGTCACGATGTCGGCATCCTCACCGATGTCGCGCTCGATCCCTATACCAGCCATGGGCAGGACGGGCTGGTCGACGCCGCCGGCTATGTCGTGAATGACGATACGGTGGCGGTGCTGGTCGACCAGGCGCTGAACCAGGCGGAGGCGGGCGCGGATATCATCGCCCCGTCCGATATGATGGATGGTCGGATCAAGGCGATCCGCATGGCATTGGAAATGAACGGGCACCCCAATGTCCAGATCATGAGCTACGCCGCCAAATATGCGAGCGCCTTCTACGGTCCGTTCCGCGATGCCGTGGGATCGAGCGGGCTGCTGAAGGGTGACAAGAAAACCTACCAGATGGACCCGGCCAATGGCGATGAAGCGCTGCGCGAAGTCGCGCTCGACATCGAAGAGGGCGCGGACAGCGTAATGGTGAAGCCCGGCCTCGCCTATCTCGACGTGATCTGGCGGGTGAAGCAGGAATTCCGCGTGCCGGTGTTCGCCTATCAGGTCAGCGGCGAATATGCCCTGATCGAAGCCGGGGCGGCCGCGGGTGTGGGCGATCGCGACGCGTTGCTGATGGAAAAGCTGCTCGCCTTCAAGCGGGCGGGTTGCTCGGGCGTGCTCACTTATCATGCACCTGTTGCCGCGCGCCTGCTCGGGGCCTGAGCAGCATGGCCGAATTCCGGATCGAGACTGAGCGGCTGGTGCTGCGCGATTGGCGCGAAACGGATTGGGACGAGTTCTTTCGCGTTACCAATACGCCGGCGGTGATGCGCTGGCTCGGCGGGCTGCTCGACGAAGCTGGGCGCACCAAGCAACGCGACCGGGTCGAGACCTGCCGGGCGAACAACGGATTCTGTTTCTGGTTGGTCGAGCGCAAGGAAGACGGCGCGATCCTTGGCTTTTGCGGACTGAAACGCGCTGACGCGCCCGGGTCTACGGTGACCGGCGAAATGGAAGTTGGCTGGCGCCTGCGCGAAGATGCCTGGGGCAGAGGCTATGCCAAGGAAGCGGCAATTGCCGCGATCGACGCCGGGTTCGATCGCTTCGGCGCTGAGGAGATCGTGGCGCTGACCGTGATCGACAATCAAGCGAGCTGGGGGCTGATGCAGCGGCTTGGCATGCGGCGGCGTGAAGATCTCGACTATCCCGATCCGCGCTTCGAGCCGCCGTGGCGCGACACCATCGTCTATTCGCTCTCGCGCGAGGAATGGGCGCGCCGCGATGCCTGACATCGTGATCGAAACCGAACGGCTCGTGCTGCGCACGATCGATTCCAGCGATGCCGAGCTGCAATATCGCCTGCTCAACACCCCCACGGTGATGGAGCATCTCGGCGGGGTGAAGGAATTGCACGAGATCGAGGCCAAGCATGCCAAGTCGCAGGCGTGGTTTGCCCAGCGCGGCTTCGGATTCATGATGATGATCGAGAAATCCAGCGGCGAGCTGGTCGGCCATTGCGGGATGAAGCTGGTCGACAATGCCCATGCGCCCAACCAGGGCGATCACGAGATCGGCTGGCTGGTGCGGGAGGATCGATGGCGCCACGGCTATGCCAATGAGGCGATGCGTGCGGTGATCGACTGGGCTTTTACCAGCATCGGCGCGCCGCATGTCGTTGCGCTCACTTGCGATCGCAACGTGCCCAGCTGGCGCTTCATGGAAAAGCTCGGCATGGTCCGCCGCAAGGATCTGGATTTCGACGATCCGGGCTTTACGCCGCAGGATAACCCCACAATCCAGTATTCGCTGACCCGCGAACAATGGCAGGAGCAGAACCGATGACTCACCGCCCCGGCGTCAACATCGTCCCGATCCATGGGCGTGCGCCGAAGATCCATGAGAGCGCCTTCATCGCGCCGGGCTGCACGATCATTGGCGATGTCGAGATCGGGGCGGAGAGTTCGGTTTGGTACAATTGCGTGCTGCGCGCCGATGTGTCTTCCATCCGGATTGGCGAGCGCACCAATATCCAGGACGGCACCGTGTGCCATTGCGATCCGCCGCGCCCGGGCGACCCGGATGGCTCGCCCCTGATCATCGGCAACGACGTGCTGATCGGCCATATGGCGATGGTGCACGGCTGCACCATCGAGGACCGTGGCTTTGTGGGGCTGGGCGCGATCGTCATGAACAAGGCGGTGATCGGCAGCGACGCGATGCTGGCGGCGGGGGCCATGCTCACCGAGGGCCGGGTGATGGAGCCGCGCATGCTGTGGGCCGGGCGCCCGGCCAAGCCGATGCGCGAGCTGTCCGATGCGGCGATCGCCGGAATGCGGATGGGCGTGGCGCATTATGCCGAGAATGCCAAGCATCATGCGGCGGCGGTTGAAGCGGCGCTGAGCCAGGGCTGATGGCCCGTCCCGGCCCAGCCTTGTCGCCGGCCAGCGAAATCGAAGCGCTTCTGGATCAGCAAAACCGGCTTGCCCTTCGCGTCACACCCGGCGCGCGCCAGGAGGGCATTTCAATCGATGCAGGCCGGGTGCTGGTCAAGGTGCGGGCAAAGCCCGCGGACGGCGCGGCGAATGATGCGGTGATCCAGCTCGTCGCCAGGGCGCTGGGCATTGCCCCATCACGGATCGCGTTGCTGCGCGGTGCGACATCGCGTGAAAAGCTGATAGTGGTTGAGCGTTAGCGCGAAGCGCCCTCGATCCGCAGGGCGAAACCGAACAGCACCAATGCCAGCAACCAAGCTGTTAATGCCGCAATCCGCGGGTCGTGCAGGCACAGTGCGCCTCCAACCACTGCCCCGGCGGCAAGCGCGCACCACAACAGGCCACAACCGCGCGTAGCGGGCAGTTTCTGCCCGCCGATCCGCGCGGCGAGGCCCTGGCCGAACCGCACCAGCGCCCCGGTCATATAGGTTACTCCGACCGTCACCTCGCCATCGCGGCTGAAGACATTGTTGGAAACGCCCATGGCGAACGCAGCGAGTCCAAGGAAACCCGGTGCCCAGCCCGTGGCCAGCGCCCCCGCCGCCAATCCCAGCAGCGCGGCGACCAAGGCGAGCAGCACCCGCTTGCTCAACCCGTCCCCCGCGTGCCGTCGCACCAGTGCGCCGCTGACGACGCCGCCAAGGAATGCGCCAATCAACGCGAGCGGCACAAGCGCCAGCGCCGGATCTGTGCTCAGTTCGACGCCGAGCCGGGTGGTGTTGCCCGACATGAAGGAAGTGAAATAGCCACCCGCGACCACAAATCCGGTCGCATCGACCGCCCCTGCGAGGAAGGCGAGGCCGAATGCGAGCTTCTGGCGCGCCGGATCATAGCGATGCATCGGTCAGGTTGAGGGCTGCTTCATGTATTTCATCATGTAGCCGACATAATCGATCTTGCCGAGCGCCACGCCCTCCATCCTGAGGATCGCATAGGCGGCCATCAGATGAAAATAGAACTGGGGGATCGTCCAGTCGCGGCAATATTCGTGTGCCTGCATCGCGAAGGCCATGCCGTTCGGGAGGGTGAATTCAACCGTGTCTCCGCTGGCCGGCCAAGTCGCCGGATCGGTATCCGCGACACGCGCCTGCGCGGCGGCGATCCGCTTGTGCGCCTCGGCTAAGGAGGTGATGTCGCTGTCATCGGAGGCGAGCTCAAGATGCCCGAGCCGCTTCAGCGCGGTCATCACCTGATCGAGGGTGAAGCGGATCTGGGTGTGGAGCGGGTACATGTCATCGGTAAGGCGCGATTGCAGCAAGGCCTCGCCCTTTTCGTGGCCTTCTGCCTTGGTGATGATGTGATCAAGCGTGCCCAGCATGTTGGCGAAGGTGGTAAGCGCGGCGGTGGCGTAGGACATGGAATCCCTCCTTTAAGTTGCTATCTGCAACTTATTACGCGTGAAGCCCCACACGTCAATCCTTGATCAAAGCCCTGAGCGTTTCCACGCGGTCCGCTTCGTGCACCGGCTTTTCCCAGCGGATGCGGTGGATGCGCGGGAAACGCATGGCGAGGCCGGACTTGTGGCGTTTCGATTCGTGCACGCTGTCAAAGGCGACCTCGAACACCAGTGTGCGTTCGACCTCGCGCACCGGGCCAAAACGGTTCGAAGTGGTTTGTCTTACTAACCGATCTAGCCTCTTCAATTCCTCATCGGTAAAGCCCGAATAGGCCTTGCCGACCGGCAGCAGTTCTGCCCCCGCATCGGGATCGCCATCCCAGCAGCCGAAAGTGTAATCCGAATAGAAGCTCGAACGTTTGCCCGATCCGCGCTGGGCATACATCAGCACGCAATCTACCAGCAGCGGATCCCGCTTCCACTTGTACCATAGGCCAACCTTGCGGCCGGCGACATAGGGGCTGTCACGTCGCTTCAGCACGAGCCCTTCGATGGCATCGTCACGGGCATTGGCGCGGATTTCTGCAAGATGCTCGAAATCGCGCGCCTGCACCAGTTCCGACAGGTCAAAATGCGTCTCGGGCAAACGCGGATGGAGCGCCTCGAGTCGTGCGCGGCGATGTTGCCACGCGTGTTCGCGCAAATCCTCGCCGCAGATAATCAGCGCATCGTAAAGCCTTACAAATGCCGGATAATCAGCCAGCATCTTTTTCGACATGGCCTTGCGCCCGAGCCTCTGCTGGAGTGCGTTGAAGCTCGCTGCACCCCCCGCTTCGCCGCCCTGCGTCGCGCCGCGCACCAACAGTTCGCCATCAAGCACCGCCGGAATGTCGAGCGCGCCGGTCAGTTCGGGGAAGCTGTGGCTGATGTCCTCGCCTCCGCGCGAATAGAGCCGCGTCTCACCGCCCGCATGCACCAATTGCACCCGGATCCCGTCCCATTTCCATTCGGCGGCAAAGTCATTGAGGTCAACCTCACCTTGCTCCAGCGGGTGCGCCAGCATGAAAGGGCGAAACAGCGGCCGGTTCTCCAGATCGGGCGGATCGGCGCCCTCCGCCGCCCAGGCGAACAGCTCGGTATAGGGCGGGGAAATCCCGTGCCAATACTCCTCGACCTGCTCGACTTCGACCCCGAAGGCCTGTGCGAATGCGGTCTTCGCAAGCCGTGCGGAAACCCCGATCCGCATCCCCCCGGTGGCAAGCTTGATCAGCGCGAAGCGGCTCGAAGGATCGAGCCGGTCGAGCAGCGGGGGAAGTCGTGACGCCACATCGGTGCGCGTCATCGTGCCAAGCAAATCAACCACTTCGCTTAAGGATAATGGCTGCGTGACGTCATCATTCCGTGCAGTTTGGGGTCCCGGCCAAAGCAGGCTGGCAGTTTCGGCCGTGTCGCCCACGAAATCGCGGCTGAGCATCCACAGCACGGGGTCGATCCGCTCTGCCATCAGCTTGCGGATGGTGGAACTCTTGACTGCGGGGAAGTCCAGCCCGCCGGTCAGCGCCGCCAGCGCCCAGCCGCGGTCTGGATCGGGCGTTGCGCGCAGATAGTCCGCGATCAGCGCCAGCTTGCGGTTGCGGCTGGTGGTGTAGACCAGTGCATCGAGCAGGGCGGCGAACTCAATCATCCTCGTCCTCGCGGCCCACCAATGCCAACGCCCGCGCCCGCCGCTGGTTCAGATCGCACCAGCGCAGCAACGCCTCTTCGCGGCCATGCGTGATCCAGGTCTCCTCGGCGCTGACCGTGCGGATCGTGTCGGTCAGCTCGTTCCAATCGGCATGGTCGGAGATGACCAGCGGCAGCTCGACATTGCGCTGGCGGGCGCGCTGGCGGATCCGCATCCACCCGCTCGCCATGGCGGTGATGGGATCGGGCAGGCGGCGGCTCCAGCGATCATTGAGTGCAGACGGCGGGCAGATGACGATCGCACCGCGCATCTCGTCCCTCGTGTGCCCCGCCACCGGGCGCAGCTCACCCAGGTCGATGCCATGCTCCTGATAAAGCCGGCACATAGCTTCCATCGCGCCGTGGAGATAGATTGGATCGCGATGCCCGGCGGCGCGTAGCTCCGCGATAACGCGTTGTGCCTTGCCTAGCGCATAAGCGCCCACCAGCACGCAGCGATCGGGGTTGTCCGCCATTGTTTTCAGCAGTTTGGCGATTTCCTGAGCTATCGGCGGGTGGATAAACACCGGTAGGCCGAAAGTCGCTTCGGTAATGAAGATATCGCAGGATGTAACTTCGAAGGGCGGACATGTAGGGTCAGCGCGGCGTTTGTAGTCGCCGGTGACGATTACCCGCTCGCCGGCATGCTCCAGCAGGATCTGGGCGCTGCCCAGCACATGCCCGGCCGGCAGGAATGTCGCATCAACCCCGCCCGGTAACCGAATTGTCTCGCCATGATGGAACGGCCTTGCCCCTTCGCGCGTGGCATAGCGCAATTCCATGATCGCCAGCGTTTCCGGCGTCGCGAATGTCTGCCCATGCCCGCCGCGGGCATGATCGGCATGGCCATGGGTCACCAGCGCAAGCTCGACCGCGCGGGCAGGATCGACCCAGGCATCGGCGGGGACGATATGGAGGCCCCAGGGCTCGGGCCGGATCCAGGAAAAGGGCGCACTCACGTTGGAATCAAGCGAGCGCGCCGCCAATGCGTTCCCGTCAGTCCTTCTTTGCGCCCTTTCGGTACTTATCGAACCAGGCAAGAACCGCAGCGGTTTTCTTTGCTTGCTGGCTGGGGCTCATGGAGAGGTCGGAGTGACTCGCGCCCGGCGTCACCACCAGCGCGGTGTCGATCCCCTGTACCTTCAGCGCGCCATAGAATTGCTCTGCCTCGCTGCGCGGCGTGCGGTAATCCTCTTCACCCACCAGCACCAGCGTGGGGGTCTTGATATTGCCCGCAGCGGCAAGCGGCGAGCGGCGCCAGTAATCGTCGGGCCGTTCCCACGGCTGGCCCTTCATCCAGTATTCGCCGAAGAAGGCATAGCCATCGCTCATCAGCGCCATGCTCGTCCAGTTGATCACCGGCTTGTAGGAGGCGGCGGCGGCAAAGCGATTGGTCTGGCCGACAATCCAGGCGGTCAGGATGCCGCCACCCGATCCGCCGGTGACGAACAGCTGCTCCGGATCGGCATAGCCCGCCGCAATGGCGGCATCGACCGCCGCCATCAGCTCGTCATGGTTGGAAATCGGGTAATTGCCCTCGATCCGGTCAGCGAAGGCCTGCCCATAGCCGGTCGAGCCGCCGGGATTGGTGAACAGCGTGGCATAGCCTGCACCGGCGAAGAGCTGGTATTCCGATGAGAAGTGCGGCCCATAGGCGGCATAGGGGCCACCATGGATCTCAAGGATCAGCGGCAATTTGTCGCCGGGCTTATAGTCGGGCGGCAGCGTGATCCAGCTCGGGATTTTCGTTCCGTCGGCGGCGGTAACATCGAGCGCGACCGTCTTGCCCAGCCGCTTGCCAGACAGTTTCAGGTCGTTGAGCGCGGTCAGCCGCGTGACCTTCCCGCCGCGCAGCACCGATACGTCCGAGGGGCGAATGTCGCTACCGCTGGTAAAGGCGAGCGTGCCATTGTTCGATACGCTCCATTGCCCGCCGGCATAAGGGCGCGAGTAATAGGTATCGACGAGCGAGGCGGCGAGCGGCGTCACCGTGCCTGTGGGCGAGATCCGCGCCACACGATAGGACCCCCCATCTTCATATCCGACGAAAAGGCCCGCGGCGGTCCATTCCATACTGGCGATATCGCGATCGAACCCCGCGGCGATGCGCCGTTTGTTCGAGCCATCGACATTCATCAGGTAAAGCCCGTTCTGCTCATAGGCGAGCTTGCGGTCGTCATAACCGATATAGGCAATGGTCTTGCCATCGGGCGAAGCCTCGGGGTGGAAGTCCGGCCCGTCACGGTCGGTCAGCGCGGTGATTTTCCCCGAAGCGATGTCGATCGCATAGATTTCGCTGTCCACCCCGGCCAGTTCCCAGTCCGCGTCGCGATTGCCGCTGATCAGGATGGTTGAGCCATCGGGGGTCCATTCCAGCGCGCCGTCATGGTTCCGGTCACCGGAGGTCAACTGGCGCGGCGCGCCGCCGGTCGCCGATACCAGGAAGATCTGCGTGAAGCCCGATTTGAGATAGCCCGCGCCATCGAAGCGATAGGTAACCCGGTCGATAATCGTCGGGCCGTCCTTCCACTTGGCGCCTTCGGGCATCTCGGGGCCGGAGCCGAGTGTCAGCGTTTCGCCCGGCACCCGCGCGGTGTAGGCGATCCGCGTGCCGTCGGGCGACCAGCTGATTCCGCCGGGCCCTTCGGGAAGAGCGGTAATATTGGCGCTCGCCCCGCTCGCCATCCAGCGCACATGCAGTTCGGGCCCGCCGCCGCTCTCGGTCGAGACATAGGCCAGGCGGCCACCATCGGGCGACCAGCGCGGCGCAAAATGCGCGCCTTCGCCGGTCACCAGCGGGGTTTCGGCGCCGCTCGCGACATCGACCAGCCAAATCGAGCTGACCGAACTGTCGGTCATGATGTCATTGGTCTGGCGGACGTAGGCGATTTTCGATCCGTCAGGGCTGATCTGCGGATCGGACGCTACGCTTAGCCCGAACAGGTCCGCCCCGGTGAACTTGCCAGGGTCTTCCGCCTTGTCCTCCGCCGCGAGCGGAGCGGCGAGGATTGCGCTCATGGGCGCGGCGAGCAGCAATGCGGCTGCGGAAAGTCGGTACGAACGCATGAAAGGCCCCTTGGCTAAGTGCTAAGGGGCGCGATCATGCATATCTGGCGAGGGAAAGCTAGCTGTTGTCCTCGTTGCCGCCGCCAGCGTCACTTCCTGCTCCGGCCTGCGGCTTCTTCGAAGCGGGTTTCTTTGCGGCTGGCTTTTTCTTGGCGGCGGCCTTTCTGGCGGGTTTCACCTTGGGCGCCGCCGGGGTCAGCTCGAAGCTCGGCTTGCCGTCCTTGATGCTGACATGCACCTCGCCGCCATCCGACAGCTTGCCGAACAGCAGCTCTTCGGCGAGCGGCTGCTTGATCTTTTCCTGCAGCAGGCGGCCCATCGGGCGCGCACCATAGAGCTTGTCGTAACCCTTGTCGGCCAGCCAGTCGCGCGCATCCTTGTCGAACTGGATGTGGACGTTCTGTTCGGCCAGCTGCAGCTCGAGCTGGAGGATGAACTTGTCGACCACGCGCGACACCGTGCTCTTGCCGAGATAGCTGAACGGCACGATCGCATCCAGGCGGTTGCGGAATTCCGGGGTGAACATCTTCTTCACCGCTTCTTCGCCCGCGTCTTCCTTCGACACGTCGCCGAACCCGATTCCCTGCGTTGCCATCATCGCGGCCCCGGCATTGGTGGTCATGATCAGCACGACATTGCGGAAATCGACCGTCTTGCCGTGATGGTCGGTCAGGCGGCCGTTATCCATCACCTGCAGCAGGATGTTGAACAGGTCAGGGTGGGCCTTCTCGATCTCGTCGAGCAGCAGCACGCAATGCGGGTTCTGGTCGATCGCATCGGTCAGGAGGCCGCCCTGGTCATAGCCGACATAGCCTGGAGGTGCGCCGATCAGCCGCGAAACGCTGTGCCGCTCCATATATTCGGACATGTCGAACCGCTTGAGCTCGATCCCCATGATCGAGGCGAGCTGGCGCGCGACTTCGGTCTTGCCGACGCCGGTCGGGCCGCTGAACAGGAACGAACCGATCGGCTTGTCCGGATCGCGCAGGCCCGCGCGCGACAGCTTCATCGCAGTGGCAAGGCGAGTGATCGCCTCATCTTGCCCGAACACGACATGCTTCAGGTCGCGCTCGAGATTCTCCAGTGCCTTCTTGTCGTCGGAACTGACCGATTTGGGCGGGATCCGCGCCATCGTAGCAATCACCGCTTCGATTTCCTTGGCGGTGATCTTCTTCTTGCGGCGGCTGGGCGGCACCAGCATCTGCATCGCGCCGACTTCGTCGATCACGTCGATCGCCTTGTCCGGCAGCTTGCGGTCATTGATGTAACGCGCGGACAGCTCGACCGCAGTCTTGATCGCATCGGGCGTATATTTGACCTTGTGATGATCCTCGAACGCGCTGCGCAGTCCTTTGAGGATCTTGATCGTGTCCTCGATCGTCGGCTCGTTCACATCGATCTTCTGGAACCGGCGCAGCAGCGCGCGATCCTTTTCGAAATGGTTGCGGAATTCCTTGTAGGTGGTCGAACCGATGCAGCGGATCGCACCATTAGACAGCGCGGGCTTGAGAAGGTTCGACGCATCCATCGCGCCGCCGCTGGTCGCGCCCGCGCCGATCACCGTGTGGATCTCGTCGATGAACAGGATCGCCTCGGGCATGGCCTCCAGTTCGTTGACGACCTGCTTCAGCCGCTCCTCGAAGTCGCCGCGATAGCGCGTACCGGCTAGCAGAGCGCCCATGTCGAGCGAATAGATCACCGCATCCTGCAGCACTTCGGGCACATCGCCTTCCACGATCTTGCGCGCCAGCCCTTCCGCAATCGCGGTCTTGCCGACGCCGGGATCGCCGACATAGAGCGGGTTGTTCTTGCTGCGGCGGCACAGGATCTGGATCGTCCGGTCAACCTCCGGCCCGCGGCCGATCAGCGGATCGACCTTCCCGGCCTTGGCCTTGGCGTTGAGATTGACGGTAAACTGGTCGAGCGCGGTTTCCTTCTTGTTGCCGCTTTCCTTTGCCTGTTCGCCGCTTTCCGCCTGGGCCTCGTCGCTGCCTTGCGGCGTTTTCGATTCGAGCTGGCGCCCACCCTTGCCGATGCCGTGGCTGATATAGCTGACCGCATCGAGCCGGCTCATGTCCTGCTGCTGCAGGAAATAGACGGCGTAGGAATCGCGCTCCGAAAACAGCGCCACCAGCACATTCGCGCCGGTCACCGTGTCCTTCCCTGAAGACTGGACGTGCAGGATTGCGCGCTGGATCACCCGCTGGAAACCGGCGGTCGGCTGCGGATCGGCGCCGTCCTCGGTCTTAAGCGACTGATATTCCTGGTCGAGATATTGCTTCACCACTTCGCCCAGTTCGGCGAGGTCCACGCCGCAGGCCGCCATCACCTGCGCTGCGTCCTCGTCATCGATCAGCGCCAGCAGCAAATGCTCGAGCGTGGCATATTCGTGCCGCCTCTCGGAGGCATTGCCGAGCGCGTTGTGCAGCGTTCTTTCAAGGTTCTGGGCGAAACTGGGCATGGAGGTACTCTATCTCGGGTGGCGGAAGTTCTCCCTTGCGGGAGAAAGTGAAGGCGAATGGTTAAGTGGCCGCTCGCGGTTACCCGCGATATGGGTGTCTTGCGCGCAATTGCGAATCTTCAATGCGCGAGCGGGCCTCATGGGTCCGGCTTCCTGAACAGCGCGTCGGCCGCGTTGCGGTGCGCAGCAGCCTTGAGCCGATGCTGTTCCACCCGGGCGATTTCCGCTTCGAGCAGGGCGATACGCTCTTCCAGCTCACCTTGCGAATAGGGTGACAGGTCTTCCGCAGCGAGTTTGCTGGCTGCATCGCCCCGGGGGCGGGGAAGATTGTCGTCATCCATCTGCGTGCAGCATCGCAATTCGTGTGGCTTGCTGTCAATGGCAAGCGCAGCTAGTGCGCTGGCGAGGTGCAAAGGGCGCGTGGAGTGTCTCCCCCGTGCCACAGCACCGGCGAAGTGGGGGCGCAGACCGCATGACCGACAGCAATTCGCAGCATTTACCTGAAACGATGCGGGCAGTGGGCTTTGATGCGCCCGGCGGGCCGGAAGTGCTGACCGTGCGCGAACTCGCCCTTCCCGAACTCAAACCTGCCGATGTGCTGATCAAGGTCGCCTATGCCGGGGTCAACCGGCCCGACTGTATCCAGCGCGCGGGGCACTATCCGCCGCCGCCGGGCGCTTCGCCGCTGCCGGGGCTGGAAGTGGCAGGCGAAGTGGTCGCGGTCGGCAGCGAGGTGCCGCGCGAATTGCTGGGGCAGACGGTAGCCGCGCTTACGCCCGGAGGGGGCTATGCCGAATATTGCGCCGCGCCCTGGGGCCATTGCCTGCCTGTTCCCGAAGGCATGCCGCTGGCCGAGGCGGCGGCGCTCCCTGAGACGCTATTCACCGTGTGGCACAATGTGTTCGAGCGCGGCATGCTATGCGACGGCGAGACCCTGCTGGTGCATGGCGGCACTTCGGGCATCGGGACCATGGCGATCATGCTGGCCAAGGCGTTCGAAGCAAAGGTGATCGTGACCTGTGGCGATGAAGCCAAATGCGAGGCCGCGCGCGAGCTGGGTGCGGATTTGGCGATCAATTACCGCGAGACCGATTTCGTCCAGGCGGCGAGGGATTTCACCGGCGGCAAGGGCGTCAATGTCGTGCTCGACATGGTGTCGGGCGATTATGTGGCGCGCGACCTCCAGTGCCTCGCCGAAGATGGGCGCCATGTCACCATTGCGGTGCTGGGCGGGCCGAAGGCGGAACTCAACATGGCGCTGGTGATGATGAAGCGCCTTACGCTGACGGGCTCGACCTTGCGCCCGCGCAGCGATGCCTTCAAGACCGCGCTGGCGGACGAGATTGCGCAGAACGCTTGGCCGCTGTTCACCTCGGGCGAGCTCAAGCCGGTGATGGATCAGACCTTTGCGCTCGCCGATGCCGCTGCCGCGCATGCCCGGATGGAAGCTGGCGAGCATATCGGCAAGATCGTGCTAAAGGTGTCCGATGGCTGAAATCTATACCCTCCATGAGGATCCGCGCAGCGGCAATTGCTACAAGATCAAGCTCACCGCGGCGCTGCTCGGCATCCCGCTCGAGACGCGCCAGTACGATATCCTGAAAGGCGAGACGCGCGATCCGGATTTCCTCGCCAATGTGAATGCCAACGGCCGCATTCCCGTGCTGGAAATTGCGCGCGAAGGGCGCACGCGCATGCTGCCGGAAAGCAATGCCGCCTGCTGGTACCTGGCCAGCGGGTCGCACCTGATCCCGGAAGGCCGGTTCGAACAGGCGGACATGCTGCGCTGGATGTTCTTCGAACAGTACAACCACGAGCCCAACGTCGCGACGCTGCGGTTCTGGCTCCATTTCGTGGGCGAAGCGAATTTGAGCGAGCAGCAGCGCGGGCAGATCCTCGCCAAGCGCGCCGCCGGGTGCGAGGCCTTGCGGCTGATGAACGGACACCTGGCGCGCAGCGAATGGATCGCCGGCAGTGCAGTGACGCTGGCTGACATTGCGCTGTTTCCTTACACCCATGTGGCAGAAGAAGGCGGCTTCGGGCTGGAGGATTATCCGCATATCTGCAGCTGGATCGACCGGGTCCGGGGGCTGCCCGATTTTCTTGCGATGGATTGACGCCAAACTGTCGCAGTGACCACGAACAGTCACAGCGTTGTGAATCCCCTGTAACAATTCGCTGCCAGGGATGTTCGGCGACAGATGCTTGTCGCAGGAGCATGAACCATGGTCGAGCCACTCTCGCCAGCCTTGCCGCTTCCGGCAGAAGCGCCATCTTCCAGTCCCGTCGCCGCATTCCCGATGCGCCCGCTCAGCAAGCCTGAGCCAACCGGGATCGAACGGCGCCGCTATCGCACCATCTGGATCAGTGACGTGCATTTGGGCACCAAGGGCTGCAATGCCGAATTGCTGATCGACTTCCTCGACCATACCGACAGCGACACCATGTACCTGGTGGGTGACATCATCGATGGCTGGCGACTGAAGAAGAAGTTTTACTGGCCCGCGGCGCATAACGACATCGTCTGGCGCGTGCTCAAGCGCGCCCGCCGCGGCACACGGATCGTCTATATCCCCGGCAATCATGATGAGATGTTCCGCCAGTTCACCGGGCTCGATTTCGGCGGGGTCGAGATCCGCCGCGCAGCGTTTCACGACACGGCAGACGGGCGGCGGCTGATGGTGCTGCATGGCGACGAATTCGACGCAGTGATGCTGGCGCATCGCTGGCTCGCTTTCGTCGGCGACGCGCTTTACCACCTGATGATGGGGCTCAACAATTGGGTAAATGCGGCGCGGCGGCGGCTGGGCCTGCCCTATTGGTCGCTGTCGAAAATGGCCAAGCACAAGGTCAAGAACGCGGTCGAATTCATCGGCCGCTACGAGCAGGTGGTGGCCAAGGCGGCGGGTGAACGCGGGGTCGACGGGGTGGTCTGCGGCCATATCCATACCGCCGAATTCCGCGAATTCGCGCATAACGGCCGGCGCATCGAATACTGGAATGACGGCGACTGGGTGGAAGGCTGCACCGCGCTGGTCGAGCATTTCGACGGACGGATGGAGATTCTCCATTGGCCCGCGGAGGTCGCGCTGCGCGAACGCCAGGCCGAAGCTGTGTCGGCGGATGATGCGCACGAGCGGCAAAGGGAGGCGGCGTGAACCTGCTCGTGTCGCTCGATGCCGGAATCAGCGCCGCGACTGGAGGGGAAGCATCGGCGGACCCGCAACACATCGCCATCGTCACCGATGCCTGGCATCCGCAGACCAATGGCGTGGTGCGTACGCTTGAGGCAACCAGCACAATCCTGCGCCACTGGGGGCATGAGGTTACCGTTATCTCGCCGGACAACTACCGTTCGTTGCCGTGCCCGACCTATCCCGAGATCCGGCTGGCGCTGACCTGGCCCGGCGCAGTCGGGCGGCGGCTGGCGCGGCTCAGGCCCGACGCGGTGCATATCGCCACAGAGGGGCCGCTCGGCCTTGCCGCACGCAACTTCTGCACGCGCCATGGCGTGCCTTTCACCACTGCCTATCACACGCAATTCCCCGATTATGTTGCCCGGCGGACCGGCCTCTCGCCAGACGTGTTCTGGCCCTATATCCGCTGGTTCCATCGCCCCGCCCGGCGCGTGATGGTGGCGACCGAGACGATCCGCAGCGAATTGCGCGCACATGGCGTGGAACGGCTGCATCATTGGAGCCGCGGGGTCGATCTCGATTGCTTTTCGGCCGATGCGCCGCCGCCGCCCGAATATGCGGCAATGGAGGTCCCGATCCTGCTCTATGTCGGCCGGGTCGCGGTCGAGAAGAATATCGAGGCTTTCCTTGGCTGCGAATATCCCGGCACCAAGGTGGTGGTGGGCGACGGGCCGGCGCTGGCCGAGCTTAGGGCGCGCTTCCCTGCGGCGCATTTCCTCGGGCGGCGCAGCGGGCGCGAGTTGGCGGGCTGCTATGCCGGGGCCGACGTTTTCGTGTTCCCCAGCCGCACCGACACTTTCGGGCTGGTGATGATCGAAGCGCTCGCCTGCGGCACCCCGGTCGCTGCCTTTCCCGTGCCCGGTCCGCTCGACATTGTCACCGACCGGGTCGGCGCGCTGTCCGCCCGCTTGCACCGGGCGATCGACGCCGCGCGCTACTGCGACCGCGACGAATGCGCGCGCTATGGCGCCAGCTTCAGCTGGGAAGCGGCCACAGCGCAGTTCCTCTCCGGCCTCGCCGCGCTCGATCCCGAGGTAGAGGAAGCGTTGGCCGCGTTGCCTGCCTGAGCCCCCTTCTTGCGCGTGCTGTGCCATTGCGCTTGCCGAATCCGTCTTCCTCCCCTATCTACCCGCCCACAACGGCCGCTCCGCAAGGGGCGGCCCTTCTATTTTTACGGGAGTTTTATCATGGGCCAGCCCACTCCGCTGATGCCGCACGCCACCGCCACCTGGCTGATCGACAACACCGCGCTCAGCTTTGAACAGATTGCCGAATTTTGCGGCCTGCATATCCTTGAAGTGCAGGCGATGGCGGACGATCTGGCCGGCAGCAAGTACACCGGCCGCGACCCGGTGCACGCGGGCGAGCTGACCCAGGCCGAGATCGAGCGCGGCCAGGCCGATCCCGAATACAAGCTGCAGATGCAGCAGGCCCCGGTCGAAGTGACCCGCACCAAAGGCCCGCGCTACACCCCGGTGTCGAAGCGGCAGGACAAGCCCGATGGCATCGCCTGGATCCTGCGCAGCCACCCGGAAATCTCCGATGCGCAGATCTCGAAGCTGATCGGCACCACCCGCAACACCATCACCGCTATCCGCGAGCGCACCCACTGGAACATCCAGAACATCCAGCCGAAGGATCCGGTGACGCTGGGCCTGTGCTCGCAGCGCGAACTTGATGCGGTGGTGGCCAAGGCCGCCAAGCGCGCCGGGATCGAGGCGACCGCGGAAGCAGTCGAAGCCGACAACCGCAGCGACAAGGAAAAGCTGATCGAGCAGCTCCGCGCCGAACGCGATGCGAGCACCAAGGCAGCGTCCGAGGCCGCGCAGGAAGCCGAGGCCGAAGCCTGGCTGGCGGCGAAGCGCGCTGCGGAAGCGAGCGAGGCAGCCGGCGAAGACTAAGCCGCTGCTCCGGCGCGCTTTTCGCTTGTGCGCCAGCGGGGTATCGGCCATCCTGCTTACATGGATGTAAGCAGGTCGGCATATCATCATCCCACACCCTGGGACACGCAGTTCGAGCCGCTGACGCTGCCCGAATTGCTGGCGCGCACCGTCGCGCGGCGCGGCGATGCGCCGTTCCTGCACTTCCTGGGGCGGACCTATTCCTATCGCGCGATCCATGACGAGGCGCAGCGCTTTGCCAATGACCTGATTGCGCAGGGAATTTCCCCGGGTGACCGCGTCGGCCTGTTCCTGCCCAATGTCCCGATTTACGCCTCCGCCTATTATGGCGCGATGATGGCGGGTGCCGTGGTGGTGAACTTCTCGCCGCTCTACACGGTCGACGAGCTAAGCCACCAGGTGGCGGATTCGGGTACGCGGCTGCTGGTAACGCTCGACGTGCCGGAGCTTTATGGCAACGCCCGCGCCGTGCTCGAAGCGTCTGCCCTTGAAAGGCTGGTGGTCGGCTCGCTGGCGGACATGCTGCCGTGGTACAAAGGCCTGGCGCTGAAGGTGCTGGGCCGCAGCAAGATTGCCAAGGTCGATTATAGCACTGCCGTGCTGCGCTGGAGCGCCGTAACCAGCGGCGCGGCCGCTTCACCGCCCCAGGTTTCGCTTACCTCGCAGGATCTCGCGCTACTGCAATATACCGGCGGCACCACCGGGCGCCCCAAGGGGGCGATGCTGACCCATGCCAATTTGTCGATGAATGCGCAGCAGGTTGCGGCGATCAATCCTTTCGCCAACCCCGAAAACGAAGTGTTCATGGGCGCACTGCCGTTCTTCCACGTCTTCGCCAATACCGCGCTGCTCAACCATGCAGTGGCGAGCGGCGGCGCGATCGCGATGGTCCCACGCTTCGAGGCCAGGCAGGTGCTGGCGACGATCGCGGGCAAGCGCACCACCGGCTTCCCCGGCGTGCCGACGATGTTCCAGGCCCTGCTCGACCATCCGGATTTCGCCCGCACCGATTTCTCCTCGCTCAAGGTCTGCATTTCGGGCGGTGCGCCGATGCCCGCGCCGGTGCATGCGAAATTCGAGGAGCAGACCGGGGTGCGGCTGGTCGAGGGCTATGGCCTCACGGAAAGCTCGGGCGTGGTCTCCGCCAATCCTTATGAGGGGATGCGTAAGCGCGGCACGATCGGGCAGGTCGTGCCGGGTACGGAAGTGATCCTGCTCGACAAGGAAGACCCGGCGAAGCTCGCGCCTGCGGGTGAGCCGGGCGAGCTGGCGGTGCATGGCCCGCAGGTCATGAAAGGCTACTGGAACCGCCCGGAAGCCTCGGCCGAAGTGCTGATCGAGCGCGGCAGCAAGACCTGGCTGCGCACGGGCGATGTTGCCGTGATCGACGAAGACGGTTTCCTCAAGATCGTTGACCGGATCAAGGACATGATCGCCGTGGGCGGGTTCAAGGTTTTCCCGAGCCAGGTCGAAGATGTGATCCTGCAGCATCCGGCGGTCAAGGAAGCGCTGGTGATTGGCGTGCCGCACGAATATCTGGGCGAAATGCCGCGTGCCTATGTAGTGCTCAATCCGGACCAGGCGGCGACGGCAGATGAACTGCGCGAATGGCTCAATAGCCATGTCGGCAAGCACGAGCGGGTCGATGAAATTGTGCTGCGCGACGGCCTGCCCAAGACCATCATCGGCAAGCTCGATCGCAAGGCGCTGCGCGCAGAAGTGCTGCCGGGCTGAAGCAGCTGACCGCTCCAACGAAAAAGGGCACCCGGCAAAGGGCGCCCTCTCTCTCCCAAAACCGAATGATCGGATTAGCTGACGAGGCCCAACTTGGGCTCGTCGCCCGATGCCGGCTTGGCCGGAGCGTCGCTGGCGCGGTTGCGCGCGCCATGGGCAAAGCGCCCATCGACATGCGCACCCTGTTCGATCGTCAGCGCTTCGTAATGCACATCGCCTTCGATGCGGGCGCTGCGCAGGATCACCAGTTCGCGCGCGCGGATCGAGCCGGATACCTTGCCGGCCAGACGTGCGGTTTCAGCCGTGATGCCGCCGGTAATGGAGCTGGTTTCGCCCTGCACCAGCGAGGCGCAGGCGATGTCGCCTTCGATCGTGCCATCGACATGCAAATCGGCCGAGGCGGTGATGTCACCCTTGATGGTGACGTCGGATCCGATGACGGAAAAAGTGGAGTTGCTGGCCATAGAACTACTCGCCCCGATCGGCCGCGTCGGTTCCGCGGGCTTCTTTGAGAACATTTTGCGCTGTCTCCAGGAAGGGGCGCGGATTGACCGCGCGATCATTGATGCGCACTTCGAAATGCAGGTGCGGGCCGGTCGAGCGGCCGGTGTTGCCAAGCGCGGCGATCAGGTCGCCCGCTTCGACGTTCTGGCCCACCTTGGCATTGAAGCGCGAGAGGTGGGCATAGCGGGTCATCACACCGTTGCCGTGGCTCACCTCGACGACATTGCCATAACCGTGCTTGCGCCCGACGAAGCTGACGCGGCCCTTGGCGGCAGAATAGATCGGTGCGCCGATCGGCCCCTTGAAGTCGAGTCCCTGATGCATGGCGCCGCGGCGGGTGAAGGGGTCACGGCGATAGCCGAAACCGGAAGAAACCTGGGTCATGCGGCGGCTGGTGGGATTGACCTGCGGAATTCCGTCCAGGCTTTCCTCCAGCGCGGCCATGCGGGCCAGGCTAAGCCCGAGCCGCTCGAACCGCGGGTCGACCTGGCCATTGGCGGAAGTGGCGAGGATTTCGAGCGGACCACCCATCGCCTGCTGTTCGGCGCGGCGCAGCATCGCCTTGGGATCGAGCCCCAGCTTGCGCATCGCCTGCGCGCTGCGTTCGGCGCGGCGATCGGCATAGCGGGTCAGGCGTTCGACATAGGCCAGCTGGCGTGCTTCGATCTGCGCGAGCGCGGCGGCTTCGGGAATGGCAGCGCTCACCTTGTCGACAGTGGCGGCCGCCTCAGTCGACGAATCCGACACCGCGCTTTCCGATTTGACGTCAGCCGGGATCGCTTCGGTGATCTGCTCGAGGAATTCCTGCCGCTTGACGAGATCCTGCGTCACCGCCTCCAGATTGTCGCGATAGGCATTGACACGCTCCGTAGCGGTGGCGACGCGCGCCTCGCGCTCGAGCAGCGACAGCCGGTCGGCCTGCGCGCGATATTGCGTCCACGCCATGGCTGCCATGGAAATCGCCCAGCCGACCAGCAGCGCCAAGACGATGGCAGCAGCGGTCATCTGGACGCGCGAGGATATCTTGATGAAACGGACCTGACCCTGCGACCGCATGAAGAATTCGCGATCCGGGAACCAGCGCCGCAAGCGTTCACCCCATCCGCTGGCGGGAAGTTGATTGTGCAATGCGACCCCTCTCGGTGGTTTTTTACGAGCGTTCGACCCGGCGTGAGTGCCTATCGGCGTTACCGTGAGAGGTCGAATCAAATCTTAACGCACGGGGCGAGTCGAAACCTTCGCGCGATGAATCGTTTCATCTGAAAGAAACCCTAATTTTTCGCCGCGGAATCTTCACCAAGTCTCGCGGTTTTTCCGTGCGCCAGATTCGCAGATTCGACCGCTGACAGGATGCCGGCCGGCTGCTAAGGACCTAGCCATGGCTACCCTTGCTGACAGCGCCGTTTCCGATCCCGTCGCCCTGGTTGAGCGGCTTGCGCGCAAGGCGCGGGCGGCGCAGCGCATGCTGGCAGCCGTGCCGAGTGACGCCAAGGCCGCAGCGCTGATAAGTGCCGCCAAGGCTCTGCGCGGGGATGCATCGGCGATCCTTGCGGCGAATGCGCGTGATATCGAGGCAGGTGAAGCGCGCGGGCTATCGCCCGCCATGCTTGACCGGTTGCGGCTGGATGAGGCGCGGCTTGAGGGCGTCGCTGCCGGGGTCGAGGCGGTGGCACAATTGCCCGATCCGGTCGGCGAAGTGATCGACACGACCGAGCGGCCCAATGGCTTGCGGCTCAGCCGGGTGCGCGTGCCGATCGGCACGATCGGGATCATCTACGAAAGCCGCCCCAATGTAACCGCCGATGCCGCCGCACTGTGCGTGCGCGCGGGCAATGCCGCGCTGCTGCGCGGGGGCAGTGAAGCGGTCCATTCCAACCGGGCGATCCACGCCGCGCTGGTGCGCGGGCTGGGTGCTGCCGGAGTCTCTCCCGAAGCAGTGCAGCTGATGCCGACGCAGGATCGCGCCGCAGTGGGCGCCATGCTCAAGGCCGCCGGGCTGATCGACATGATCGTGCCGCGTGGCGGCAAGAGCCTGGTCGAGCGGGTCCAGAATGACGCGCGCGTGCCTGTGCTCGCGCACCTCGACGGGATATGCCACACCTATGTCCATTCTGCTGCCGATCCGGCGATGGCGCGCGAAGTGGTGGTCAACGCCAAGATGCGGCGGACGGGCATCTGCGGCGCTCTGGAGACGCTGCTGGTCGACGCGGCCTATCCCGCTGCGGGCGAACTGGTCGCCGCGCTGATCGACGCCGGCTGCGAAGTGCGCGGCGACGCCCGTATCCAGGCGCTCGACAGCCGGGTGATCCCGGCGAGCGACAATGACTGGGACACCGAATATCTCGCCGCCGTGGCATCGGTGGCGATGGTCGACGGGCTGGATGCCGCGATGGAGCATATCGCGCGCCATTCTTCGCACCACACCGAAGCGATCATCACCGCGGATGTAGCCGCTGCCGACCGATTCCTGTCCGAAGTCGACAGCGCGATCGTGATGCACAATGCCTCGACCCAATACGCCGATGGCGGCGAATTCGGGCTGGGGGCGGAGATCGGCATCGCCACCGGGCGGTTGCACGCGCGCGGCCCGGTCGCGCTCGAAGGGCTGACGACCTACAAATGGCAGGTGCGCGGCAGCGGGCAGGCGCGCCCCTGACCCGGCGCAGCATGATTCCCGTTCGCACCGGCCTGTTGGGCGGCAGCTTCAATCCGGCGCACGGCGGGCATCGCCGGATCACCCGCTTCGCGATTGAGGCGCTGGACCTGGACGAGGCGTGGTGGCTGGTTTCGCCCGGCAACCCGCTAAAGCCGAAAAAGGGGATGGCGCCGCTCGCCGCCCGGCTCGCTTCGGCGCAGGCAATCGCGCGCAGAACGCGCATCGTGCCGACGGCGATCGAGCGCGATCTGGGCACGCGCTACACGGTAGATACGCTGCGCGCGCTGCAGCGACGCTATCCCAAACGCGAATTTGTCTGGCTGATGGGATCGGACAATCTCGCGCAGTTTCACCTGTGGCGAAAATGGCGCACCATCGCCCGCATGATGCCGATTGCGGTGATCGCCAGGCCGGGTTATGATGACACTGCCTTGGCGAGCCCCGCCATGGCTTGGCTCAGGCGCTACCGCGTGCCGAAGGCCAGTTTGTCAAAAGGGGGCAGATGGAGCGCACCGGCACTGGTGTTATTGCGATTTGATCCCGATCCACGCTCGGCCACGGCGATCCGCCGCGCCGATCCGGGCTGGGCTTTGCGCTATTCCGGCCACTCACCGCGAGACAATGTGACTCACCATCTCGTCGCTTGCGAGGAGGGTGCATGAGACGCAATTTCCGCGTTTCCGGCCCACCCGCGATCCTTCGCCTGCATTTCCCCACGCACAGGAGAACCGAAACCGCCTATGAACCAGGCGCAAACCCTTTCGGCCACGGCCGATATCGCACGCAAGGCCCAGCCAGCGATGGCTAAGCCTGCGAAAACCGCCGATGTGCTGCACCAGCTGGTGCTGGCACAGCTCGATGACGACCAGGCGCAAGAAGTGGTCTCGATCCCGCTTGAGGGAAAGAGCTCCATTGCTGACCACATGGTGATCGCATCGGGCCGTTCGACCCGCCAGGTCGCCGCGATGGCGCAAAAGCTGGCTGAAAAGATCAAGCAGGAAGGCTTCGGCTCCGCCCGGATCGAAGGGCTGCCCGCTGCCGACTGGGTGCTGATCGATGCCGGCGATGTCGTGGTCCACCTGTTCCGCCCCGAAGTGCGCAGCTTCTACAACCTTGAGCGGATGTGGGGCTTCGGCGAAGGCGACAGCAAACAGGTCGGCACGGCGTAACCTTTTGCACAGCCGCCTGCGCGGCTGCAAATCCTCGCTCACGCGACTTGACGGTCGCGTCGCTGCGGGCGGCCGGTTGCCCTTGCGGTCCGCCAGCCGCGGACCGATAGAGTGTCATTGATGCTGTTACACGTTATCGCCCGTGGCAAGATTGCGCGCTCGCCCGAGGAAGAACTCGTCGCGCGCTATGCCAAGCGGATCACATGGCCGGTAAAACTGACCGAATTGCCTGAAACCGGTGGGCGCATTCCTGATCCGCAGACCCCCTGCAAGACCGTGCTACTCGACGAGAAGGGCCGCAACCTGACCTCCGAAGAACTCGCCGAGATCATCGGTCGCTGGCGCGATGACGGAATGCGCGAGGCGCGCTTCGTGCTCGGCGCGGCGGACGGGCACAGCGAGGAGGATCGCGCCGGGGCAGACCTGCTGCTGGCCTTCGGCAAGGCGACATGGCCGCATCTGCTGGCACGCGCGATGCTGATGGAACAGCTCTATCGCGCTACGACAATCCTTGCAGGGCATCCTTATCATCGGGCAGGATAGGCCTGTGACTTTGCGCCAACCCTTTATGCTCGTCGGGCTATTGCTCCTGTGTGCTGCCCTGCTGGCTTTGCTGCCGCTTGGCGGGCCGACTGGCGCGCTTGCGCTGGCGACGGTTCCGGCATTGAGCGATCCCTCGACTGCGCGCGAAGCGGTAGACCGCGCCGAACGCGCTGCGCTGGACGCGGCAGAGCGGGCCGAGCGGCTCGAGCGCGAAGCTCAGGAGGCGGGTGCAGCGGCGAGCCGGAGCGCGCGCGAAGCAGCAGCACTGGCCGCGCGGATCCAGCAGGCCGAGGCCGATATCCTGGCGGCGCAGGCGCGCTACGTCCTCATCGCCGACCAGCGCCGCGTGCTTGATGCGCGGCTGGCCGAGAAGCAGCAACCGCTGGCGCAGCTGGCGGGCGCGCTGCAGAATATCGCGCGCCGCCCGCTGGTGCTTTCCGCGCTGCAACCGGGGTCGCTCAAGGATACGGTCTATGTGCGCGCCGTGCTGGAAACCGCAGCGCCGCAAATACAGGCCCACACTGCGGGCCTGCGCAGCGAGCTTGACCGAGGCCGCGCGCTCGAGCGCGAGGCGGGTGAACAGCTCGCCCGCCTTAAGAACAGCGAAAGCCAGCTCGCCGAGCGGCGCAACCGGCTAGATGCGCTGGCGTCGCAGCAGCGGCTCGCCTCGCGCGAGGCACGCCAGATTGCCCAGCGCGAAAGCGAAAGGGCGCTGGCATTGACGGAGAATGCGCGGGACCTTGATGCGCTGGTCGGCGAACTTCGATCGCGCGGCCAGCCTTCGGCAGGAACTCGCCGCCCTGCCAGGGCCGGTGATCCGCCCTCCGCGCCCCGGCGCGTCCAAGGTGGTGATGACCGCCGCAGCCCGGCCCACGCCAAGGTCAACCGGCCTTCCCGCCCCGCTCCAGCTGCCGGTGCAGGGGCGCACACTGGCCGGGTTCGGCGAAAGCGGCGAGGCGGGGCTTGCCGCCACCGGGCTGCAGCTGGCGCCCGCAGGCGGGGCACAGGTAATCGCGCCAACGCTGGGCCGCGTCGCCTATGCCGGGCCCTATCGCGGCTATGGCGAGATCGTGATTATCGAGCACGGCAACGGCTTCACCAGCCTGATTACCGGCCTCGCGCGGGTGACGGTTGCGGCGGGAGACAGCGTGATCGGCGGCAGCCCGATCGGCACCGCCCCGCCGCGCAATCCGGCGATTACCTTTGAGCTGCGCCGCGAGGGCAAGCCGGTCAACCCGCTCGACTTCATGTAAGCGCACTGGGGTTGATGGTGCGCAAGGATCGGGACCGGTTTCGCACCGCTGCGGGACGCGCTTTCGCTCTCATCTGGCGTTAAGACATGCTGCGCGATACAGTTGCACAAGAACAGGAGCTTCAAAGCCTATGCGAGATCGCCGATCTTTTGCGCAGCGCCGCCCTTGTCACGGCCGTCGCGCTGATCCCCGTCACCACCGCCGGCATGGCGCAGGTCGATGGGCGCGCCGGGCCGCAATTCGCAAAGCTTTTCGCGACTTACCAGCAGATCAAGGCCAATTACGTCGAGCCGGTCGATGACGAAGTGCTGATCCGCGGCGCGATTGACGGCATGCTCGGCGCGCTGGATCCGCATTCGGCCTATGTCGATGGCGCCGCATTGCAGCGGCTGACGACACTGATCGACGGCAATTATTCGGGCCTTGGCCTGTCGGTGGTGATGGAAGATGGCGCGGTGAAGGTGATCTCGCCTTTCCGTGGCAGCCCGGCGGAAAAGGCCGGGATCAAGGCTGGCGATTTCATCACGCACCTCGATGGCAAGCTGATCTATGGCGGTGACCTGGATGACGCAGTCGCGCAAATGCGCGGGCCCGAGGGTTCTTCGATCAAGCTCACCATCTTCCGCCCCGGCCGCGACGAACCGCTGGAGCTTTCCGTAACGCGCGGCGTGATCGAGCTGGAGCCGGTCACTTACAAGCTGGAAAGCGGCAAGATCGGTGTGATCACCGTCAACGAATTCTCCACCAATGTCGGGCGTGACGTGTTTGCCGCATGGCAGGCGCTGCGCACCGAAGCGGCGGGCCGGATGAGCGGGCTGGTACTGGACTTGCGCTCTAACCCGGGCGGCTCACTTGATGAAGCGATTGCGCTGTCGGACCTGTTCCTCGATGAAGGGCGGATCGTGTCGCAGCGCGGCCGCGCGCAGGGCGAGAATGCGCATTACAACGCCGATGACTGGAGCAATTATCGCCACCTGCCGCGTCAGGAAGGGCAGAAATTCATGGGCCAGATCGCTGAAGGCGTGCCGCTGATCGTGCTGATCGATGCGGGCTCGGCTTCGGCTTCCGAAATCGTCGCCGGTGCGCTGCAGGACCACCGCCGTGCGCTGATCATGGGCGATCGCAGCTTCGGCAAGGGTAGCGTCCAGTCGCTGCTGCCGCTGGGCCGCGAAGCCGCGCTCAAGCTCACCACCGCGCGCTACTACACGCCGGCCGGGCATTCGGTGCAGGAAGGCGGGATAAAGCCCGATATCGAAGTGCCGCAGCTGTCGGATCCCGATCTCGAGCGGCGCAACAAATATGTGATGCGCGAGAGCGACCTGCGCGGCCACCTGGTCAACGAGCTGGGCCTGAGCGACGACGCGCTGGAGGCCGACAAGAAGGTCGATCCGCGCTTCCGCCTCACTGCGGCAGAACTGGAAGAGCAGGGCGTGAAGGACTTCCAGCTGCACTATGCGCTGGAAACCCTGCGCCGCACCACGCGCGCTACGGTGGCGCTGCGCAAATAAATCGGCTAGCCGCGGGTCATGGATACGACACCGGGCGGGCGCACCGCCGATCTGCTTGCACAACACCTGGCGCTCGCCATTCCCGCACTGCTACTGGGCGGGGCCTATCTCGCGCAATATGGCTTCGGCCTTTACCCATGCGAGATGTGCTGGTGGCAGCGTTATCCGCATTTCGCCGCGCTGGCCTTGGCGTTGCTTTCCTTCATTGCGCCGCCTCGCCGCGCGTGGATTGGGCTGGCGGGCCTCGCGATCTTCGTCTCCGGGGCGATCGGTGGCTTTCACGCCGGGGTGGAATATGGCTGGTGGGAAGGGCTGACCGCCTGTTCGACTACGGTGCCGCTTGACGGCAATCCGCTTGACGCGATCATGAATGCGCCGATTATTCGCTGCGATGCTGCCCCGTGGGACCTGTTCGGCGTGTCGCTCGCCGGATGGAACTTCCTTATCTCCTGCGGCGTTGGTGTGATGATACTGGCGCTGCTGCGCCGCAGCGCAAACGCGAACTGAAGGCCTGCCGATGACCACATCTTCGATCCCGCGCGACGAAATGCACAAGATGATCCGGGTGGATCAGGCGGGCGAGTTCGGCGCGACGCGGATCTATGCCGGTCAGCTCGCGGTGATGGGCAATCGCGGCCCGCATGCGCAGGAAATCCTGCATATGGCCGAACAGGAAGCGGGCCATCGCGCGCGGTTCGATGCGCTGATGGCGCAGCGCGGCGTGCGCCCCACGGCCTTGCAGCCGTTCTGGTCGGTCGCAGGCTATGCGCTGGGCGCGGCGACCGCGCTGATCGGCCCCGAAGCGGCGATGGCGTGTACCGCCGCGGTCGAAGAGGAAATCGATCGCCATTATTCGGAACAGCTCGACCGCCTGCAGGAAACCGGCGCCGATCCCGAGCTGGCCGAGATGATCCACGAATTCCGCGAGGACGAGCGCCAACACCGCGATGCCGCGCTGGCTGCCGGGGCAGAACGGGCGCCGGCCTATCCGCTGCTGTCAGGCGTGATCCGGCTGGGCTGTCGCGCGGCGATCAAGCTGGCCGAACGGATTTGAGCAGCATCAAAGCGCGGACATTCGCCGCTTCATATGCTATTCAACTGACATGCGGTGTTATGCCGCCCAATTGGACACTTTCTCGAGGAATCTGAGATGATCGCTCGCCCACTCGCCGCTTCCCTGCTGGTCGCTGCTCCGCTGCTCGCCGCTGCCCCCGTCGCTGCGCAAGACACCGGCAGCGACAAGGTCAACATGGTGATTGCCTATAGCGAAGAGGAATGCCCGCAGCCTGAGGGTGACGAGATCATCATCTGCGAAATCCTGGTGGAGGCCGAACGCTATCGCATCCCGGAAAACCTGCGCAGCAGTGGCAGCCCGCAGAACACCGCCTGGAGCCGCAGGGTCGAAAGCTACAAGATGATCGGCGCATTCGGCACCATGTCGTGCGATGCGGCCGGGGCAGGCGGCTGGACCGGCTGCACCCAGCAGATGATCGAGGCGGCCTATGCCGATCGCAGCGAAAGCTCGAAAGTGCGGTTCGGGCAGCTGATCGAAGAGGCGCGGGCCAAGCGCCTCTCCACCATCGACCAAAGCGCGGCGGAGGAACAGGCACGGGTCGAGCAGATCGAGCGCGAATATATGGAGCGGCTCGAGCGCGAGCGGCAGCAGCCGCTGCCCGGCGAGGAAGCGCTACCTTCCGTGGCCGGCGAGGGCGCGGCTGAACCCGACAGCGGTCCTGGCGGACAGTAATCCGGACAAAGCCGGATCAGCGAGATCCGCTGGCGGGGCCCGGTTGAGGACCTTGCCCGTCCTGATCGGCCTGTGCGATAACCGGCCGGGGATTGGTGCAGCTGCGAATTTCGATATCGCGCACCACCACATCGGGCTCATAACCCACAGTGATCGTGCCTGGTTCGACCGGGCACAGATTGAGCCGGCCCGCCTGTTCCGGGTCGATCGACAAGCGATAGCGGCCCGGCAACACCCGTTCGAAGAAGTAATACCCATCCACTTCGGTGCGCACCATTCCGGCAAGTTTGCCATTCTCATCGGTCAGCGTCAGGCGCACGCCCGACACTTCCTTGCTGCCCGTATCGGAAACGAAACGCGCTACCCCTTCCACTTCGCTGACCGCCAGCACTGGATAGTCGAGCGCCTGCAAACGCCCGGCGCGCGGCACAACTTCTAGCCCCGGTTTCGCCGGCGCCAGGTTGATATCGGGCAGGCTGGTCGGGTCGATCTGGATCCCGACGCTGCGGCCCGTGCCAAGCCCTTGTACCCGGGCGATGCCGGATGCATCGGTCGTTGCGGTCTGGTTGAAAGCCACGAAATCGACGTCAGGCAGCAGCTTGTCGCTCGGGCCATAGGTGCCATCGCCGTCCAGGTCCTGGAAGGCGCGCAGGGCCGCCCCGCCTTGCGTCGCCATGCCCGGACGCGCCATGAACACGCGCTTGCTTAAGGGGTCGCGGCCCAGGCTGAATCCGAGCCGCAAACCAACGTAATAATTGTCGTTCGAGAAGGTGTAATTGCCATCCAGCGCCAGGCTGAAGCGCTCGAACTCGCGCACCGCCGAAGCCCCGAAGCCGGGGGACTTGCTGGTAAAGTCATAGCTGGCCGATCCGCGCAGCGAGGTTCGTTCATCAAGGGCATGATCGACTTGCAGACCTGCGGTGGTCAGCTTCGTGGTGGGGGAAAGCTGGTAACCGAGCGAGAGGCGCGCCCGCGTATCGGAACTGCCGAGCGTCGTCAGGTCGAAATTGCCAAACAGCCGCGCGTTCGCTTCGAAATCGGGCGATTGCGTGCGCGCATAGTCGAGCGTGTTGGACAGCAGCAGGCCTGAGGAGCGGGTTGAAGCGCGCAGCGAAGCCTGCAGCGTGTCGCGCCCGTCGACCCCGGTATAGTTGCGCAGCCGCGCGCTCAGGGGGAACGACCAGGCCGGATACCTCATTGCCCAACTTGAGCGTGGTGTTGAAATCCACTTCGGTCGCGCGGCGCAGGTATTGCAGGCCGATGAACTTGGTCTCGTCCGGGAACAGGCCGCTGTATTCGGTGTGGCTCAGCGTTACCGCCGAAGCCCCGAAGCGCCCGCCGATCCCGCCAGCCAACGCTGTAGCGCCGCCATCGGCAATGCCTACGTCGCCTTTCACGGCCAGGCCGCTGATGCCGGTGCGGATCCCCGCGGAGGTGACCCAGCGGTCTCCTTCGCGCTCGAACCAGGCGCCGCTCAGCAAGGCGGTGAGACCTTCGCTCACCCCGTAAGCCAACTGGCCGCCCGCGCGCCATTCGCCATATTCGCGCGGCGGGATGAAATCGGGCGGGGTCACGCCCAGCAGATTGCGCTCACGCTGCGCCGCGCCAAAATTATAGACCAGCTTGCCCTTGGCGACGCGCCCGTCGCCCACGCTGATCCGGCGCACGCTTTCGCTGCGCTGGCCCTGCGGCCCGTAGAACACCAGCCGAAACACGTTGAGCCCGAAATCCACCGGCACCTGCAGGAATTCATACTGGCCATTCACTGCTTCTCGGGTCGAACCGATCAGCACCTCGTTGCGGTAGAGCTCGACTTCGTATCCGGTCGGCAGGATGCCGCGCAGGTCGACCCGGTCGAACACCGAGGTCAGCTGCGATTCGGCATTGGTAACGTTGAAGCCGCGCCCGGAGACACTGCGCAGGCCAAGCGGCATGCTCTCGGTCGACACGTCGCCAAACGAGAAGGCCGTGGCCTTGAGTGGGCCGAGCAATTCACCATCGGGGTCGACCCGCCCCAGTTCGAGCAGCGAGGCAGTGAGGCCGTTCTTGGTCTCACCGCTCAGGAAGGCTACGGCGGTGAGATATCCCAGGTCGCCAGCGAGTCGCAGGTCCCCTTCGATGCGCGGGCCGTTGCCGCTATCGGACACCGCGCGCAGCTCGACATCGGCGGCAGGCACGCTCACCGCTTCCCACGGCAGGTCAACGCGTTCGTACTCGCGGCCTTCGGGCCGTCCCTCGCGCGCTTCCAGCCGCTTGCGCTGCGCTTCGCGCTGCGCCCGCAATTCGAAGGGGAAGGGCTGCAGCGTGGTGATCAGCACCGCCATGGAGCGAAGATCGGCCTTGATCTCGATCGGCAGGAAGCGCGCGAACTGGTCGATATGGAGATACATCTCGCCTTCGAACGCCGCGACCAGCGACCGGTCGAGCTCAAGCTTGCGGCCTTCGAATTCCAGGATGCCCTGGCGCAGGTCGATCGACAGCACCCGGTCTTCTTCCAGCAGCCAGCCGTGGGCGTAATGCCCGTCATCGCTGACGGTCAGTGCCAGGTCGAGGATGCGCGCCATGGTGCCAAGCGGCAGGTACACTCCATCCGGCGTGCCATAGGCGATGATGGTGTCGCTGGCGTCGACACCCTTCACCTTCACTTCCAGGATCAGCTCGTCCTGCGGGCTGATCACTAGCGGTGCGCCGGAATGGGCGCGCTGTGGCGAGGCGGGCGCCAGAGCTTCGGCGTCTTCATAGAGCGGCTTGCCCGTGGCGAAATCCCAAACGCGGGCCTTCGGTGTTGCGGTTGGCTCAATCTTCTCTGCCGCAGTCGCAGGTGTTGCAGCGGGTGCCTCGGTTTGCGGCTCGCTTTCAACCTGTGGCGCGGCAGTCACCGGCTCGCTCGCTTGAGCCGTCGCAGCCGGATGTAGCGGCTTGCCGGTGGCAAAATCCCACACCCGCGCGCTGTCTTGCGGCGAGGATGATTGTGAAGCGTCGATTTCCTCGCTGGCTAATACTGTATCGACCACTTGCACAGTTTCGGAATGCGCAATTTCGCTTGTGTCGGTGTCAGCCGGGATCGGTTCTGCGGCCAGCTGGGGCTCGGGGGCGACCGCGATTTCCATCGGTGCGTCAACCTCGTCCGCTACCGCAGCCGATTCGGGTTGATCGACGAGCACCGGTTCGGGCGCAGGTTCCGCGCCCACCTCTGCAATCGCCGCTGGCGCCGCTTCGCCATTGTCGTTGGTTTCCAGCCCCTGATACGCCGGAGTAACGGGGCTGATCCGCACCCCGGTGGCAAAGTCCCACACCTTGACTGCCGAGCGATCCTCGCTTTGGTCGATTGGATCGCCGAACGGCACCGGAGGCGCTTCTTCGACCGCCACAGCGGCCTGAGCGATGACGGGCAGCGCCACGGCCGGAGCGGGGGATTCATCGGCTACAACGACAGGAGCGGGGCCGATCGCCACCGCGTCCAGTTCGCTTTCCGATTCCGGTTCCGCTCGCTCCGCGGCGATTTGTGCAACCGGCTCCGGCTCGTCCATTGCGATCGGGATGGACGGCGCGGCGACGGGCGCCTGAACGGGCGGCGGTGCAATCACGGGTTCGGCGCGCGGTTGTGGCTTCGGCTCAAGTACGGGCAAAGCCGGTACCACCGGAGCCGCCGGTTCCGGCAACACGGCTGGCGGCGCGGGTGCGGGCGGCTTTGTCTGCGCAGCGGGCGGCGCTATGACCGGCTCCACCACGGCGGCATCGTTCGCGGCCTTGGCCGGTCTGGCCAGGCCTGCGGGGGCTTTCGCATTCAGACCGAAAGCGGGCTTCGGGATCTCGGCCCGCTCAGGGGCTGGTTGCTTCTTTGCGCCCTGTTCATCTGGCGAGGGCATGGGCATGCGTTTGCTCTCGCTATCCTCCTGACGAGGAAGCGAGCACAGCGCGAGGGCAACCGCCCCCAGACTGACGGCGCTGATGTTCCGGATGAGTTTCCGGTTGCTCAAGGCACCACGAATTCTTGCGCGGCGAGCGTGGTGCCAGGCTCGAAGTCATCGTCGACGAATTCGATTTTCAGCCGGGCCCCCGATGCAACCAGCGCGGGGTCGATTTCGGGATTCACGGCAATCGCGACATCCCTGCTGTCGACCTCGGGATAGACGCCGATGCCCTTGGCAATCGCGACCGGTTCGCTCGATCCGCGGGCGGTGATCACCACATTGCCATAGGCGGAGCGGGTGCCTGCGCGGGTCAGGGTGAAAGCGATCGCTTTCGACCCATCGGCTTCGGTGATGACCGAAGGATTGATGATGCCGGTCTGCAGCGTGGTTGCGCCGATGCGGACGATCACCGGGATGGAGATGCCGAAGCGCGGCCGGATCGACACGGCGATGCTGTTCTCGTCGACTTGGCCAGAGGCATTTTCGATGGAAAATCCACCGGCGGCTTGCGGCACTGAGCTGACCACGAAATGCGACCGGTATTCCCCGTCCGGAACTTCGGCCGGTACACGTGCCATGACGCGGACCAGCTGGGATTCGCTGCCGCGCAGGGCCACCCGGCGCGGGGAATGGCGCAGCAGCCCGCTGGCGGTCTTGACCCGCGCCTTCATCGTTTCATCGGCAATATTGGCAAACTGCACCACGCGTCCGTCCGCCGTCATCGCCATGTCGACGATCTTGATCTCGTAATCGCCGTCATTGGTGGTCTTGTTGTAGAGGCCGATCGAAGCGATCTCGCGGCGCCCGTTGAGGACCACGCGTTTCGGGAACAGGTTCACGTCACCCATGCCGCCGACAGAACCCGCGGGCGGCGGAGGCGGGGCGGGCTGCGCCGTGTTTTGCGTTTCCTGGGCGGTGGAGCCCGATGGTGTGAAGGCAAGGACGCTGGCCAGCGCGCAGCTGGCGGCCATGATCGCGCCGGTGCGGGCGAGTGGCGTTCGGGATAGCGATATCATGTCAGGTGACCCCCGGTTTGTGTCACCTTGTTTATGATTTGTTATGGTTAATTACGGGTAAACACCTAGGCGTGCGGCAACAGGTCAGAGAAAGACGATTACGACGTCGAATTCGCCGCTGTAAGACCCGGCTTCCTGGTTGGCCCGAACATTGAGCGTTCCGCCGACATAGAGGTTAAACACGCCGTTTTGATTGGTGCGATTGAACTGGTTCTGCCCGTTGCCGCCACTGGTCGGGCGGGTGAAGGTTACGTTGTTCACTGTCATCGCGGTGCCGTTGGCGTTCGTGATGAGGAAGCTGGGCGATACCGTAGTCACGAACCGGCTGTTTCGCTCCCCGATGACAAGGAAACGCGCGGGCGCTCTGACACTGGGGAAAGCGGTCAGGTCAAGCGCGCTGGTGACCGCGCCGGTGTGCGATACCGTTACAGTGGAGTCGGCCGTCGGCGACGGGAGCGTGCCGAAGCGGAGATCGTCGATAGCTTCGACCTGCGGCGGCTGAACGACCAGCGCCCTGGCCGTGCCATTGATGGTCGTGGTCTCGCCTGGAGCAGCATGGCCGGCAACTGCCAGACACGCTGCGCCCAGTGCGAAAAGCCCCTTGAGCATTCTGATGGAGTTGGGATGCGCCATGGGGCAGGTCCTTATGCGGGGTGGCCGCGCGCCAGTTCAGGCTGGCGGCCACCCCGAAAGAAGGATCAGTCGTAGGTTGCAGTGACCGTGTAGGTGCCGCTGTAGCTACCGGCCACCTGGCCGGCGCCAACGGTCAGCTCACCCCCAACGGCGAAGACATCATTGCCGTCGCCGATGATGTCGCCGGCCGATTCGGCATCAAGGGTAGCGGTCATCGTCTCGGTGCCCCCAGCCCGTGTGAGCGTAACATCGGTGTCGATGTCGATCGTGTAAGCCTGGCCATCCTCACCGCTGACGGTGAATTCGTCCGCGCTCGGCGTTGTCGCACCAGCGACCAGGACGACGCCACTTGGGGTGGCGGTGCCGGTGTAGCCGATGGTCACCGTGCCTGACGCAGTGTCGTCGGGGGCGATGGTGCCGAAATTCAAGCCCGAACCGGTGTTGGTAATCGTGATCGGCGCAACGATCACTGCGGTTGCAGTGCCGGTGGCGTCGTCAGTATCGCCCGGCGCTGCGGCTGCCGGAAATGCGACGGCGGCCGCAAAGGCTGCCAGAACGATCTTTTTCATTACATAGTCTCCTGATGTCTTCTTCGCCCAGCTCTTGCCGGTGCAGACATAGGTATAACTACGTGGGCCTTAAAAATTGGTTCTTAGGGATAAATCCCTGTTTATCATGCTGTTAGGTGCGTTCCTAAATCGCCCTTAATCATAAGATACAACCACATCCAGTGTCGCCCGGTAGGTTCCGGCCGGTGTCCCACCCGGAATCTGCAGCGTGCCGCCGATTCGGAATCCGTCAGTCCCGTCGGGCCCTAGCAGGCCGCGAGCACTCTCCCCGCCCAGGCTTTCGGTGGCGACCGAAATTTGCGTTACGGCCAAAAGTGGCGCTGAGCCGCGGACGGCCTGTGCCGTCGCCTCGGATGGATGCTCGATCCGGTAATGCCGCCCGGGCGCGCCGGTTACTGCGAACTTTGCCGGCTGGGCCCGGCAGAATGCCGTGGCAGAGCAGCTGGCGGAAAGTGCACCTGAATAGGTGGCTGGCGAGGTCGAGGGAGGCACAGTGATCGATCCGCTGGCATTGGGCGCGACAGCGATCGTGCCGAATTCCAGCGGCTCAAGTGTCTCAAGCTTGAGCGGGGCAATCACCTCTGCGGTGGCGACACCGACCGCAGTGCCCTCGCTGCCTGGCGCGGCATGCAGGGGCGCGGCAAGCACGACGGCGGGGGCCGCCGTCAAATGGCGCCAACGCGCTGCAAGGCCCAAGAATGCCCTGATTGTTCCTGCCTCCACAATGGCCTGGGTCGACCATCAGGACGACGCGTGACATTGTCCAGACAGGTAGGCTCCGTAACTCTACCTATGTCCCAAATCAGCGCACCGATACGAGGACAGCGTTAACCGGGATGGGGATTGCCACCCGCGCGCCGCCAAAGCTGCGGTCGATGTCGAGCCGCCCGCCAACATTGAAGGTCCTGGAGCAAACCCGCTGCAGGCAGTTGGGCATCTCGATCCGGATGACCTGCCCTGCCTCGATCACGCCATATCCCGGCAGATCGGTCTGGTAACGGCTAAGCTGCGCCACCACGCCCCCGTTGTTAAACACGGGCGCAGCGGAGAAGACCAGCTCGATCACGAGATCCAACCGCTTGCGGCCATTGTTTCCGCGATCATACTGGACGGTAAAGCGCGCTGGCCCGGTGCCCGTATCGGACAGGGCAAAGATACCCGAGCTGGTGACCGCACCGGTTGGCGATACCTCGCGAAACCCGCGGGAAGGCACAGCGAAAGTGCCGAAACTCAGCTCTGACTGCGGGATGATTTGCACCTGCGCCGGTTCTGCCTGTGCCGCTGGCGCGGAAAGCAGGCCAAACCCGGCGAACGCGAGAACGGCTTTGGCACGGCGCCAGGGGCGAGGTTTTGGACGTGCGAAGGAGGGGGGTGACTCAAGATGTGCTGCGGCCCAAAAACCAAAGGAGTTGTGTAACCATAACGTCAGCGGAAAGCCTTGTCAGCAATCGCGGTTCGCACCTTTCAGACCCCGTAATAGTCGCGATACCAGGCCACGAACTGGGCAATGCCATCGCGAACGCCGGTTTGTGGCGCATAGCCGGTCAATTCGCGCAGCAAAGTGTTATCCGCCCAGGTTGCCGGGACATCGCCCTTCTGCATCGGAAGGTGATACTTGATGGCATCGCGCCCACAAGCCTCCTCGATCGCCTCGATGAAATCGAGCAGGCGGACTTTCTCGCCGTTGCCGATATTGACCACCCGCCACGGCGCGGCCGGAGACAGGCTGTCATGGGCGGAGATCTTGCCGCCCGAACCGGGCGCGGGGGGCGGCGCATCGAGCAAAAGCCTTATCCCGCGAACCAGGTCACTCACGTAAGTAAAGTCGCGGTACATTTCGCCATGGTTGAAGACATCGATCGGCGTGCCTTCGAGCACCTTTCTGGTGAAATCGAAATAGGCCATGTCCGGCCGCCCCCATGGCCCGTAGACGGTGAAGAAGCGGAACATTGTTGTCGGCAGTTGCCACAGATGGGCGTAGCTGTGCGCCATCGCTTCATTTGCCTTCTTGGTTGCCGCGTAGAAGGTCAGCGGCGTGTCGCAGGCGTCAGTTTCGGCAAAGGGCATCCGCGTATTGGCCCCATAGACCGAACTGGTCGACGCCATCAGCAGATGTTCGACGGCAAGCTCGCGCGCGACTTCCATTACATTGAAGGTGCCGACCAGATTGGCATCGAGATAGGCGCGAGGATGTTCGAGGCTGTAGCGCACGCCTGCTTGCGCGGCGAGATGCACGATCACGTCGGGCTTTGCGTCGAGCGCCAAGCCGCGCAGGCGGTCGAAGTCCTCAAGCATGCCCTCAACCGCTTCGAAGCGCGCATTTTCCCGCAGCAATGCATGGCGCCGACGCTTGAGCTCGACATCGTAATAGTCGGTCAGCCCGTCATAGCCGACCACCGTGAAGCCTTCGTCGAGCAAGAGCTGCGAGAGGTGGAAGCCGATGAAGCCCGCTGAACCTGTGACGAGAGCTTTGCGCATCAGGTTGCTTTAGCGGGCGAGTTAAGGCTTGGCGAGGCGTGTTGGCGGGCGGGCCCCACCACCCGAATTACTTTGCACCGATGCCGCGCACCATTACGCGCAGGGTCTTGAGCGCAATCAAAATATCGAGCCACAGCGAGAGGTTCTTTACGTAATAGAAGTCGAGCCGCAGCTTGGCATGGATATCATCCAGATCGGTAACATGGCCCTGGTTCACCTGCGACCAGCCGGTAATCCCGGGCCTGACGATATGCCGATAGCTGTAGAACGGGATTTCCCCTTCGTGCCATTCGGCCAGCTGGATTGCATCGGGCCGCGGGCCGATCCAGCTCATTTCGCCGACCAGCACGTTCCATGCCTGCGGCAGTTCGTCGAGCCGGGTCTTGCGCAGGAAGCGGCCGACACGCGTGATCCGCACGTCGTTTTCCTTGGTCATCGCGTCTTCGCGGCGAGCCGCCGCGTCATCGGCTACGACCCGATCGTGCATTGTGCGCAGCTTGACCATGCGAAAGGTCTCGCCGCGAAAGCCGATCCGCTGCTGGAAATAAAACGCTGATCCAGGTGAATCGAGCTTTACTGCCAAAGCAAGAACGCCGATCACCGGCGCGAGTATCGGTGCCAACAGCAGCACGCTCGCCACATCGAACATGCGCTTCGCATAGCGATAGGGCAGGTTGGGAATCAGCGAGCCCAGCTCGTTCTCGCGCAAATGGTTGATCCGCACTTCGCCGGTGAGCGATTCCTCGATCAGGCGATAGTGATAAACCGGAATGCCCTTGAGTGCGGCCTTGGCCAGTAATCGCTCCCACTCCGCGGGATGATCGTGATGCAGATCGGCGACGATCGATCCGGTAATCCCGTCCCGCTCGATCAGGCCTTCGAGTTGCTCGACCGATTCCGCTTCGACAAATCCTTGCTGGCCGAGGATCTGGCCGATCGAGCCACCGGGTATGGTGTAATGCCTGAGCGCGGGATTGGCATGGCGGATACGCGTGGTAACCAGGTAGCTGATCCCGAGTGTCGCCAGCGAACAGGCGAAGAAAAGCGTATAGGAGAATTCGGTGCGCAAGACGCTGTTGCCAGCGAGGATTGCCCCGAACGCGAACAGATTGACCGGCAGGACATAGGATAGCAGCCGCGCCCTCGCGTAGGTGCGCAATCGCCCCAGCGTATACCAGCAAACCAGGTTTGCGGCGATTGCTTGGCCCAAAGTGAACTGCACATTCGGTTCGGTCAGCGGAACGCCCCGCCAAAGCGCCCAGAGTGCTGCCGGCAGCAAGATCCCGGAAAAAATATAGAAAGCGATCTGCTCGGTCACGCTCATTAGTGGCGCAGACTTGGCAGTCGCAAGGGAAACCGGCGGGCGATTCATGGGAATTCCGGATTTTGACTTTCGAGCAATTGGAGAAAGACTGACCGGCAATTAGGCGCGCTTCCGGACAATCGCAAGAATTCGCGGCTCAAGAGTTCCTGACCGACAGCTAGGCAAGGCAGGCTGTCGGATTCCGACAAAATCAAAAGCCATTAGGATGGTGAGTTAGTTGGGCGAAACAGTGTCCTTGATACGCCTGCCATCGCCAGAACAAAGCCAATTGCAAAGACGTCTGCAATCCAGTCTGCAAGGCTCGGCTCGCGCCCGATGGCGGGCAAGGATTGCAGAAACTCGATTGCGGCGCCGAGCAATGCCATGGCGCCCATCAAATACCAGGCGGATGCGCGCGGATAGGCGATGCGCGCCAGCAAGGTCAGAACAGCAAAAGCCGCCATATGGACCAGCTTGTCGGACGGGTCGCCCGGAAGCCTCGGGGGCTGAGGCAGGCAGGCCATGACAACCGCGAACGCAATGGCGGCGTAGAGCGCAAGCCGCCACAAACGCGCCCAGGGCAGCGTTTCCTTGTCGAGTTGTGATGCCATCAGCTCGCCAGCCTGAGATCGCCACGCGACACCAGCACCCGCGTCTGCTTGCCCATGATATCGAGCAGGACCCATGCGCGTTGATCGGGCCCAAGCTTGACGATGCGCCCCCAGAAATCGGCCAGTGGACCATTAGCGATGCGAATCTCGTCGCCTTCCGCCATTTCGGTTAGCGGCCCCATGCACCCATCGTCGTCGCAATGGCGCTGCAGCTCTTCGACAATCTCCGACGGCACAGGGGCCGGGCTTGGGCCAAAACTGACAAGACGCGAAACGCCAAGAGTTGAAGCGATCTCGCGCCAAGGCGCGGCGCCATCACCCACCTGGACAAATAGGTAGCCCGGAAAGAACGGGCGGGTCGCGCTGATGAACTTGCCGCCCCGCGCCCTCGTTATGCGTTCAAGCGGGCAGAACACATGGAATCCCTGCCGCTCGAGGTTGCGCTGCGCAATCGCTACCGAATTTGGTTTGACCTGGGCCAGGTACCATAAATCTGTAGTTTGAGAGAGGTCCATCGGGGAGGGCGTTCGTCCTTCTGTCGCTTCCCAGTGGCGGCAATATTGCTGCACCGCAAGTAGATTGGTCGCAAAAAACACTCGGCAAGGCTTGCCAGCTTTTCCAATTCACCAAGCGCCGCGACTGGCGGCCCCAAAGTTATTTCCGGCTTCGAGATTTTCTCTTGATCGACGCCAACATCATGCTAGCGCTCAAAATTGAACGATGCAACTTTCGAGGCGCATCCTGTCCGACAACCAGATCCCCGGGGCTGCGCGCTGCAGGCCTCGTGCGGTAGCCTGCCTGAAGTCCTAGCGCCCGTGGCTTCTGCCGGCAGCAAACGCAAGGAAGATACGCGCTTTCGCATTCTGCGCTTGCTTGAGGACAACCCGACCATGTCGCAGCGCGAACTCGCCGAAGCGGTGGGCATAAGTGTCGGTAGCGCACATTATTTGCTGAACGCGCTGATCCAACGCGGAATGGTGAAGTTGGGCAATTTCAGTGCATCGGAGGACAAGCGGCGCTATGCCTATGTCCTGACGCCCAAAGGGCTGGCAGAGAAAGCGGCCATCACCGGCAGGTTCTTGGCGCGAAAGCTGGAAGAGTATGAAGCACTGAAAGCCGAGATCGAAGCGTTGCGTGAAGAGGTTGGGAATTCCGGTATGGAGCAGCGCCAAGGCGCCAATACCGAGGCACCGTCAAGCAGAGTGAGGGCAGGCCGATGAAAATTGCCATGGTGGGCTCCGGCTATGTCGGTCTGGTATCGGGCGCGTGCTTCGCCGATTTCGGACATGACGTCGTGTGCATCGACAAGGATCAGTCGAAGATCGACCGGCTTCATCAGGAAATCATGCCGATCTATGAGCCGGGACTTGACGCCCTCGTTGACAGCAACGTCAAGGCCGGCAGGCTGAGCTTTACGACAGACCTGGCTGATGGGATCAGCGGGGCACAGGCGATCTTTATTGCCGTCGGCACGCCAAGTCGCCGGGGCGATGGCCACGCGGACCTGTCCTATGTTTACGCGGTCGCACAGGAAATCGGCGACAGCCTTGGCCATGATGCCGTTGTCGTTACCAAGTCCACGGTACCGGTTGGTACCGGAGACGAGGTCGAGCGGATTATCCGCAGCAGCGGCACGCCGCATCGGGTTTCGGTTGTTTCGAACCCGGAATTCCTGCGCGAAGGTGCCGCAATCGGCGATTTCAAGCGCCCGGACCGGATCGTGATCGGGGCCGAGGACGACTTCGGTCGCGAAGTGATGAGCGAGGTCTATCGCCCGCTGTTTCTCAACGAGAGCCCGATCCTGTTCGTCAACCGGCGCTCTTCGGAGCTGATCAAATACGCTGCCAACGCCTTCCTCGCGACCAAGATCACCTTCATCAACGAGATGGCCGATCTCTGTGAAAAAGTCGGCGCTGATGTCCAGGACGTCAGCCGCGGGATCGGGATGGACGGCCGCATCGGCGCGAAATTCCTGCATGCCGGGCCGGGCTATGGCGGCTCGTGCTTTCCCAAGGATACCCTTGCCCTGCTCAAGACGGCTGAGGATTACGACAGCCCCACCCGCATCGTGGAGGCGGTGGTTAAGGTCAACGAAAGCCGCAAACGGGCGATGGGCCGCAAGGTGATCGACGCGCTCGGCGGGGCCATGGTTGCGCGCGGGAGAAAGGTCGCGCTGCTCGGCCTGACTTTCAAGCCCAATACGGACGACATGCGGGATTCGCCGTCGATCGCGATCGCGCAGGCGCTGGCCGATGCCGGCGTTCAAATGGCGGCCTATGATCCGGAAGGGATGGAGCAGGCACGCCCGCTGATGCCCAAGGTGGAAATGTGCGAGAGCCCCTATGCCGCGATCGAAGGTGCTGACGCGGTGGTGATTGTTACCGAGTGGGACGCCTTCCGCGCGCTTGACCTCGACCGGGTGAGGTCGCTGGTCAAAGCCCCGCTGCTGGTGGACCTGCGCAACATCTACAATCCCGATGATGTACGCGCCAAAGGTTTCACTTACGAAAGCGTGGGGCGGGCATAGGCCTGGAACGCAAGGGCACAGGCATCCCTGCGATAGTTTGCGTTATCGGGCATTTAGTTGGGTCTATAAATGGAGGCCTGCGCGCTGGCCGCTTGCAGCGTGCGATTGCAGGTTTTGCGCCGCTAAAAATAGGGCACTCTTGGTGGCCTGCAATGACGCATTGCATCGCTCGACAGCGGCCGAAGAGAAATGCAACTGGCGGTAGCACGGCGCGAGACGCGGCTCCTTTCCCAAGCGCTGCAATGGTCGCCGAAATGCGGCGTGCGACAACCGTCGTCGTTGGATCGTTGAACGGGCAACGCCAATTAAGAAGATTGTTGCAGCAGTATCCCGACGCTGCAGGCTGAGATCTTGAGAGACCATCAGGTAGCAATGAAGCGCGTTTTGATCACTGGGACGGCCGGATTTATCGGTTTCCATCTAGCTAGGCTCCTCCTTGCAGAGGGCTTCGTAGTCCATGGCATAGATGCCATGACCGACTATTACGACGTGAACCTCAAGCGACGACGGCACCAAATGCTTCTCCAGTCGCAGGGCTTCACTGCAACCGAGTGCTGGCTAGAGGATGCTGATCGCCTGGCTGAGGTGGCTCGTGAATTCAAACCTGACGTGATTGTTCACCTCGCGGCGCAAGCAGGCGTGCGCTACTCGCTCGAAAATCCGCGCGCCTATCTCGAGAGCAATATCGTGGGCACGTTCAACATCCTCGAGATAGCGAGGGAGCTCGACGTCGAGCATCTCCTGATGGCGTCCACTTCCTCGGTCTACGGCGCCAACGAACACATGCCATTTCGCGAAACCGACAAGTGCGACACGCCGCTGACTTTCTACGCGGCAACCAAGAAGGCAAACGAAAGCATGGCGCACAGCTATTCCCATCTGTGGGGGCTGCCGACCACCATGTTTCGCTTCTTTACTGTCTACGGTCCATGGGGCAGGCCGGACCTTGCCCTGTTCAAGTTCGTCGATGCCATGCTCGAAAGCAGGCCTATCGATATCTACAACCACGGCGACATGTATCGCGACTTCACCTACGTTGAGGATCTGGTGCGAGGTATCAGGTTGCTGATCGACGCAGTACCCGCCCGGGTGAAGAGCCCCGATGAGATCGAAGAGTGGGACAGTCTCTCGCCCGTAGCGCCCTATCGTATCGTCAATATCGGCAACTCCGAGAAAGTCCGGCTTCTCGACTTTGTTGATGCCATCGAAGGTGAACTGGGGCTCAAGGCAAAGCGCAACTACATGGAAATGCAGAAAGGCGATGTGCCGGCCACCTGGGCGGATGCGACGCTTCTGAAGAAACTCACTGGCTATCAACCCCAAACTGACGTGCGCGACGGGATTGCCAAGTTCGTGGCTTGGTTTCGCGATTATCATGCAAAATAGGCCAAAGGTTAGTTTCGCAACAGAATGCGCGAGGGTGCGAACTTCGCGATATATTGTAGCTAAGATAGACAACTGGTGATGGTTGAATGAAAATCGCAATGGTGGGATCGGGCTATGTCGGCCTTGTCTCAGGCGCCTGCTTTGCCGATTTCGGGCATGACGTGGTGTGCATCGACAAGGACCAGTCGAAGATCGACCGGCTGCATGCGGGTGTGATGCCGATTTACGAGCCCGGGCTCGATGCGCTGGTCGAAAGCAATGTGAAGGCCGGCCGGCTCAGCTTCACCACCGACCTTGCCGAAGGGATCAGGGGCGCCGCGGCAATCTTCATCGCGGTCGGCACACCCAGTCGGCGCGGCGACGGCCATGCCGACCTGTCGTTCGTCTATGCTGTGGCCGGGGAAATCGGCGCCAGCCTCGCCAACGATGCCGTGGTAGTCACCAAGTCGACTGTGCCTGTCGGCACCGGCGACGAGGTCGAGCGGATCATTGGCGCCAGCGGCACGCCCCACCGGGTTTCGGTGGTCTCGAACCCCGAGTTCTTGCGCGAAGGCGCCGCGATCGGCGACTTCAAGCGCCCGGATCGGATCGTGATCGGCGCAGAGGACGATTTCGGTCGCGACGTGATGCGTGAGGTTTATCGCCCGCTGTTCCTCAACGAGAGCCCGATCCTCTTCACCGGGCGCCGCTCGAGCGAGCTGATCAAATATGCTGCCAATGCGTTCCTCGCGACCAAGATCACGTTTATCAACGAGATGGCCGATCTGTGTGAGAAGGTCGGGGCGGACGTGCAGGATGTCAGTCGCGGCATCGGCATGGATGGCCGGATCGGCTCCAAGTTTCTGCACGCCGGGCCAGGATATGGCGGCTCGTGCTTCCCCAAGGACACGCTGGCGCTGCTCAAGACCGCCGAAGATTATGACAGTCCGGTGCGGATCGTCGAAGCGGTGGTCAAGGTCAACGAAAGCCGCAAGCGGGCGATGGGCCGCAAGGTGATCGATGCGCTGGGCGGGGCCAAGGCCGCTCGCGGCAAGCGGGTTGCGCTCTTGGGCCTGACCTTCAAGCCCAATACCGATGACATGCGCGATTCCCCGTCGATCGCGATCGCGCAGACGCTCAGCGATGCCGGGGTGAGCATCGCCGCCTACGATCCCGAAGGGATGGAGCAGGCCAGGCCGCTGATGCCCGAAGTGGCGATATGCGACAGCCCCTATGCCGCGATCGAAGGCGCCGACGCCATCGTCATCGTGACCGAATGGGACGCCTTCCGCGCACTCGACCTCGACCGCGTCAAGACGCTCGCCAAGACCCCGCTGCTGGTCGACCTCAGAAACATCTACAAACCCGACGATGTGCGCGGCAAGGGTTTCACCTACGAAAGTATCGGACGGGTTTAGGCCAGAGCGCCCCGGCGCGGTGAAATTCGGAATAAGCAAAGTGACCTTGGCAGACCTTGCCGGGACCTCGGGGTGCTCGAGATTTCAGATCAATATCTAACGACACTCGCCGGATTGCACATAGCGAAGGCGTCAGTAATTAAGAAGACCAAGCATGTCACAGAAGTTTACAGTTCTAATAATATTTGGCACCCGGCCGGAGGCCATCAAGATGGCGCCCGTCGTGAAAGCATTGCGGGCAGAGGCATCCATCGATGCGCGTGTCTGTGTCACAGCCCAGCATCGTGAAATGCTCGATCAGGTCTTGAGCCTGTTTGAAATCGTGCCGGATTATGATCTCGATCTAATGAAGCCGGGCCAAGGTCTATTTGAGATCACTAACGGAGTGCTGGCAGGATTGAAGGGTGTATTGTCAGACGCGGCACCTGATCTGGTGCTCGTGCATGGAGATACCAGCACTACGCTCGCCGCCTCGTTGGCTGCTTATTATGAGCGCATTCCTGTCGGACATGTCGAGGCGGGGCTGCGGACCGGAAATATCTATTCGCCTTGGCCTGAGGAGATCAATCGAAAGGTTGCCGGTGCGATCAGCCGGCTGCACTTTACACCGACAGTAAAGTCCAAACAGAACCTGCTCTTGGAGAACACTCCAGGGGACCATATCATCGTCACGGGAAACACCGTGATCGACGCATTGCTTGAGGTGGTCGAGATTCTTGAGGCCAACGAAGATTTAAGTAGAAAGTTTGACGAAGCCTTCGGTATCGACACGTCACAAAAATTGGTGCTGGTAACCGGCCATCGGCGTGAAAGTTTTGGGGACGGATTTCAACGGATTTGCGATGCGCTGGAGCATTTGGCTGAGCGTGATGGCATGCGGATCATCTATCCGGTTCATTTGAATCCAAATGTCAAAGGACCGATTGAAGAGCGTTTGGGCTCGCTCGAGCGGGTCACGTTAATCCCGCCACAGGATTATCTGCCGTTCGTTCATCTGATGCGCCGAGCCGACGTCATTCTGACGGATTCCGGCGGCGTACAAGAGGAAGCGCCCTCGCTGGGCAAGCCCGTCCTGGTTATGCGGGACACGACCGAAAGGCCCGAGGCAGTTGATGCAGGAACGGTAATGCTCGTTGGGACTGACGCCGAACTGATTGTGCAAGAGGTATTTCGTCTTCTTGATGATCGTGAGGCTTATCTAGCCATGTCTCGGGCCCATAATCCTTACGGAGATGGTCTGGCCTCTGGCCGTATTCGTGACGCGATCCTCGAATTTTTCAGCTCCAAATAATCGAAGGTAATACAGAAATGCAGTTCGAAAAGATCTCGGTCATTGGATTGGGATATATTGGCTTGCCGACGGCTGCCATGTTCGCATCACGAAAGATTCAGGTAGTGGGGGTGGATGTGAACGAAGTCGCGGTAGAGACTATCAACCGTGGCCAAATCCACATTGTCGAGCCGGACCTTGATATGGTGGTGCATGCCGCGGTGAACGAAGGCTATTTACGCGCTACGACCACCCCTGAGCCAGCCGATGCGTTTCTGATTGCTGTGCCGACGCCGTTCAAGGGTGAGAACCATGAGCCAGACCTGTCATATATCGAGGCGGCCTCGAAAGCGATTGCGCCATTTCTTGAAAAGGGAAATCTGGTAGTATTGGAATCGACGTCTCCAGTGGGGGCGACCGAGGCAATGGCTGATTGGCTCGCTGCCGCGAGGCCGGACCTCAGCTTTCCGCAAAATGCTGGCGAGGACTCAGATGTTCGCATCGCCCATTGCCCGGAGCGCGTGCTTCCGGGCAAAATTATGCAGGAACTTGTCTCAAATGACCGCGTGATAGGTGGGGTGACTCCACGCTGCTCTCAGATTGCGGCAGCACTTTATGGGACCTTTGTAACCGGAGAATGTGTCGTTGCATCGAGCCCACGCGTCGCGGAGATGGCGAAGCTCACAGAAAACAGTTTTCGCGATGTGAACATTGCATTTGCGAATGAGCTGTCAATGATCTGTGACAAACTGGACATTGATGTTTGGGAACTACTTTCGCTGGCAAACAGACACCCCCGCGTAAATATCCTTCGGCCGGGGCCAGGTGTCGGCGGGCATTGTATAGCTGTCGATCCATGGTTCATCGTCTCATCGGCGCCTGATCAAACGAAATTGATCCGAATTGCGCGAGAGGTGAATGACAAGAAGCCTCAATATGTCATCGATAAGATCGTAGAGGCAGCAAGAAAGATTCCGAGGCCCCAAATTGTTTGCTTGGGGTTGAGCTACAAGGCCGACGTGGATGACCTGCGCGAAAGTCCCGCCGTCGGGATCGTTAAACAGTTGGTTGATCTAGAGATCGGCGAAATCATTGTTGTGGAGCCATTCATTGAGGAAATCCCGATCGATTTGGCCAAGCAAGGCATCATTCTAGGCAATCTGGAAAGCGCGATAGCAGAGGCGAATATCATCGTTCTTCTCGTCGATCACGCTCCCTTTCTGCGCATTGACCGTTCAGCATTAGAGGGAAAGACGCTCATCGATACAAGAGGCGCCTGGTGACCGCTTCCGCCAATCTGCTCCGAATGGAAGGCTTCGCGTAATGTGCGGGATCGCCGGGGTCTACGCCCCCGACGTGTCTCCAGGACATCTGGATGGTGCCATTAATCGTATGATTGAAGCACAGCGTCATCGTGGGCCCGACTCCTTTGGAAAGTTTATCGACCCTGCGCTGTCCTGTGGCCTCGGCCATGATCGCCTGAGCATACTTGATCTAAGCGCGGCTGGCCATCAACCCATGTCCAACGAAGGCGAACTACAGGTTATTTGCTATAATGGAGAAGTCTATAACTTCGACACTTTGCGAGCGGAGTTGGAGCAATCCCGTTCGTTTTTAAGTCATACAGACACCGAGGTAATTCTCGCAGCATATGAACGCTGGGGCACTCGCGCCTTTGAACGCCTCAACGGAATGTTCGCATTCGCCATCCTTGACCGCACTCGCCGTAAGCTCATTCTTGTACGCGATCGCCTTGGCATCAAGCCGCTATTCTATACGGAATCGAACGGAAATTTCATCTTTGGCTCCGAGATCAAAACTATTTTGGCGAGCGGACTGGTGGGCGCGGAACCCAATTTTGGGGCAATGAGTGAATTCATTTACTTTGGGAATACGCTGGGGACTCGTACACTCTATTCTAATATTCGCCAGTTGCTGCCCGGGCATTGGATATCCCTTGATCTCGCGTCGGGGGAACTTGCAAGACCGGTCCCATATTGGACCGTAGCAGGCCTGCCGAAGTGGGAAGAGCCGATCGATGAAGGTTCGATCGTTGAAAAGACCAAAGATCTACTGGACAAAGCGGTTCAACGGCAACTGCACAGCGACGTGCCCGTCGGTGCCTTTTTAAGCGGTGGGGTCGACTCTTCGGCAATTGTGGCGCTAGCGAGCCGGCATTACGCTGGAAAGTTACGTACCTATACGGTCGGCTTTGACTATATCGGATCGCGTAACGAACTTCCGTTGGCGGCTAGGGTTGCCCGTCATTTCAATACAGACCATCATGAATTGCATGTTGCCGGAGACAAAATCGAAGAGACGATAGAGCGATTAGCGATTGCTCATGATCAACCTTTTGCCGATGCCGCCAATCTCCCGCTGTTCCAGCTCTGCGAAGTGCTTGGCGGAGAGACCAAGGTCATTTTGCAGGGCGACGGCGGCGATGAGCTCTTCGGTGGCTACAGGCGCTACGGATATCTTGGCTTGCCGCGTGTTGGCAGACCGTTGGCCACTCTAGCGGATTGGGCCTTGGGCGCATTGAGCGGTCATTATGGCAGGCGGGGATTCGGAGCGCATCGCTTTTTTCACGCCCTAGCACAAAATGATCCTGCCGAGCGGATGGCCCTATTGCTCAGTGTCGAGGGACCACTCAGCCCACCTCACCGTGTTTTCAGTCCCGGACTTCGGCATATCATTGAGGCTCAGGATCCATTCGAACGGTATCGAGAAGTTGCCGAGGCCCTGCCGCGCCTAGATGACCTACAGCTGATGTTGCACACTGATCTACAGATACTTCTTCCCGACATCTTCCTTCAAAAGGTCGACAGATCCACTATGGCGATGAGCACAGAAGTGCGAGTGCCGTTCTTGGACTTTGACCTTGTCGATTATGTTGCCACGGTTCCGGCTCGAACGAAGATAGGCCTGAAATGCCGCAAGAAGCTGCTACGCAAAGTTCTTAAGGGGATCGTGCCGCAGGAGGTGCTGGATGCGCCCAAGTCAGGTTTTGGGGTGCCCATAAGAGATTGGCTGGCAGGACCACTACGCTCCTTTGCCGAAAGTCGTATCTTAGCGCATGCTGGACCAGTTGGGTGGTTTGATGGTGCAGTCGTAAGAAATCTCTTTAACGAGCACTCCACAGGACGACGGGACCATTCGCAGATTTTGTGGAAAGCACTGCAATTGGCTCTTTGGCGTGAGAATAGCAGATTCGAGATGGTTGCGCCCTGATCCCTATGACAGCGACCGTACGAGATAGCCCGCGCGGCCTGCTGGCGGCTATGTCGCTCAATGTTCTGGGTTCTATTCTGACCGCCATTGCCGCGGTTGGTGCGACTGCTCTTATGGCGCGTAACATGCCGGTTGCGGATTTTGGACGCGTTCTGCTCTTGCTGACTGCTGTAAACGCTTTTGCCATTTTTGAAGGCGTTCGTCCGGTTGTGATCCACCGCGTGGCGGTGGGGCGCGAGTCTCCGCATAAGTTGTTCCGGGCGGCCGCCCAGATTAACGCCGGCATGGTCGGCGCGACGCTCTTATGCCTGCTGATTGCGTACCTCGCCGGCGCTGGGTCAGACCTGCCGCCGCTGTCCGACTTCTTTCTGGCAGCAACGGCCGTCGCATTCTTTGTTATGATGCAATATTGGATGTTTCTCGACGCGGAGCAGGACACCGTCTTCACCGGTCTATCTCGGGCGTGCGGGTGGACGCTGCTTTATCTTACGTTCGGGATCCTTTCCGAGTTACAGGCGGATATTCTGTGGTACATCCTGTCCTTGTTTTTGATGCATATCCTGCTGATCTTGGCTTTGCGTATCCGCTTTGAGAAGCGCGGGTTGGTCACAAAATATCGGTCACTGGGGAGCGATGATCCTATTGAACCGCTGCTAAAAGCGGCGATCAACAACATCGTTTTCAATGTCAGTGCGGTCACCATAAATGTCGCCGATCGCGCAATCGTTGGCATCGTTATGGGAGCAAGGTCGGCAGGTTTCTACTCAGGCCCGAGCGAATTGGCGTTGCGCGCGAATGGTTTGGTTAGGGCGGGAGTGCAGGTGATCCTGCCGTGGGCTGCGCGGCTATCGGCCCGAGACCAGGATCGCTATTGGTCGTTCGGCGCTGCGGCCAGCCTCGTTTTTGTTGGTAGCGGTTGTGCCATCCTACTACTCGTGCGGGACTGGGCAACCGCGCTTTTCCTGGGGCCAGCTTTCCGTATGATGGGCGATTTGCTTGGCCTGTTCGGTCTGGGCATCGTCGCCTCAACGCTCGGCTACGTTTGCGTCGTCCATTTAAATGCGCGCGGCGACTTCAGGACGCAGCGACAACTCTACATTGGGGGCGCAATCGTTTTGCTAGCAGGGGGTATAGTGGGTGCATTATCCGGTAATTTGACCTATGTCGCCATTGCCTATCTTACGGCCCGGAGCGTCGACTTGGTTCTTCTACTTCTGATTTTGAAACGTCTTCCGACCTCAATACAGCGCTGGTTTATAGCGATCGGAGCAGTTGTCTTTCTAGCCCTTGTTGCTGGTTGGAATGGATGGGCCTGGTCGGCGGCAGCGCTACTTGCAGCCACCTGGGCCTTGGGTTGGGGTTTTTGGCGGGCGGTGCGAGTTTAAAAATGTCCCTTACGGCACGCTATTACGTAATCGGGGTCTCAATATTCATAGGCACTCTGATTTTCGGTTTATTGGAATTGACCCCAGCGCTTCATTTTTTTCTTGGCGTATTTTCAATTTGGTATCTGGGGAAAGCGTGCTCGGTCAAAGACGGATCGAACAGTGTTATTGTTCTTTATCTAATTTTTTCCGGCCTATATGTCTTTGCAGCTTATTCCGAGGTGGCCTTTTTGGGGAACAGGCTAAATTTTGATACGACGCTGATGGCAAATCTAGCCAATATGGGATTGCTATTCCTGGTTGCCGTCACTTCCGGTTATCTCGTTTGTCGGAAAAATACATCAATGAGTGGCCGCGTCCACCATGTCAGTGGCGAGATGGTCAGTGCTGCAATTTATACATGTGTAGTGCTTTTCGTCACCTCTACGCTTCTTACGATCTCGCTTTATGGCACAGAGGTGGGGGCTATTAGCCGAGGCGAACTATATTCCAACTACAGTTCGACGTTGACACTCCTTCGTGGAATTCTTGCTATTGGATTCGGCGTCGCAGCGGCCCTTCTCGTGAGTCATGAAAAGCGCATCGGTCAAGGGCGTCGTGGCCACCGCACGCTCCTGTTCGCAACACTGAGTGCCTATATAATCATCGACCTGCTTATCCTAGGGGATCGACGGCTCCCGCTAATGGCGATACTGGGCGTTGCTGTAGTGATGCTCCCAAAGAGCTTTACATGGAAGCAAATTTGCGCCGCCATTATTATTGCTTTTGCACTGTTCATTTACGGCTTTGTTCGAAACACGCCGCCAAGCCAGTGGCTCGATACAATTACCAGTGGCGATATCCTGCTGGTATTCAGCCCAGCGTCCACCGAGTTTGGCGGACTAGCAACAATTGGGCAGGCAATCGGTAACTTCGACTATCCGCTCTCCGGGTTCCCGACGTATTTGGATGGTGTGCCCCAGCTTTTTCCGCAGGCATTAATCGATGACAGACCGCTCAGTCCTACGGAATGGTTCGTGCAAAACTACTATCCAGAATTGGCGGCAATTGGCGCCAGCTTTGCCTTCAACCAGGTCATTGAGGCACGCTTGAATTTAGGGTTACTCGGCGTCGCTTTCGTTGGAGTGATAACAGGGATTGGAATCTCGCTGCTGTCGCGCTTGCGCTATTGCGGCGCAGCGATTGGTGCTCCGTTGTGCCTACAGGTCTTCTGCTTCTCGATGCGTATGGATTTGGTGTCGATCCTTCGTACCAGTATTATCGCGGGCTTGGGAGCAGCTCTCGTTCTAATGGTGGCGACATTGGCACGGCGCGGTACTTGAAAACTTTGGATCGGGATAAATTTAATGATCAATGCCATTCAGGTTTATCGTGTTGGGCGATGGGCATTTGAACATCGCATTCCCATTATACCTCGCCTGTTGGACTATGTCAGTCGCCTCCTCTTTTCGTGTTGGATACCGCACAGAGCACGCATCGGCCGAAATGTGATCGTCGGCTACGGAGGATTGTCTATCGTAATCCACGACGAAGCGATTATTGGCGAAGGCACCGAGATCGATCAGGGTGTTACTATTGGAGGGAATGCACGTGGGGAAGGCGTGGCAAAGATTGGCAATCACGTCTATATTGGCGCCGGCGCTAAGATCTTAGGTCCCATCACGATCGGCGACGGCGCGGTGATCGGGGCCAATGCCGTTGTCACGCGAGACGTCCCCCCCAGCTGCGTTGCAGTCGGCGTTCCTGCAAGAATTGTTCGCACCAATATTAACGCGTCTGACTATCTCTACCATCGCGCAAACCATTGATGACCAAGGCCGGCGGTAGCATGCAGAAGCCGTGTGATGAGCTTCGCGTTGTCATGGTGGGCCCAATGCCCCCACCGTTGGGCGGCACTACCGTTTCGTTCGAGGCACTATGCGGCTTCTTGGGTTCGCGATCATGCAACTGTATTGTAATCGATACCGTTCGGCGCCGTAACGGAAAAGTCCTGACGGCGCTGGGCACACTCTGGCATCTGTTCAGAGTCTTGCGAAGCAGCGATGTTGTTGCCGTGCACTTCAGTGATCAGGCGGCTGTAACTATTGCTCCGATCATGTGGATCATATGCCGCGTCGTAGGTAAGCCGTTTGTGTTTCGTCAGTTCGGAGGTGAGTTCCATCGGACTTTCGCCGCTCTTCCGCGATGGCGACAATTGATTGTTACTAGGACAATCCTACGAAGCGATGCAGTTTTTTTGCAAACTAAAGAAATGATGAGGGCATTCTCTTCTTTCTCCAATAATCTGCATTGGTTCCCTACCGCTCGGCGCAATTACGGCGCCAACTACCGTGGAGGGTTCGCAAATGGTGAGTATTCAAAGCTGCGCTGTCTATTCCTTGGACATGTCAGCAAGGCGAAAGGCATAATGGTCGCAGCCCAGGCAGCCAATACAATCCCGAACATCGTCCTCGACGTTTATGGGCCACTTATCGATGTGGATACGGAGGACTTCGTCAACGAAAGTGTTGAGTATCGAGGCATTGTCGAGCCAAACGAAGTTCACGAAATTTTTGCAGCATACGATGTGTTGTTGTTCCCAACTTCGCATCCCGGCGAGGGATATTCGGGCACCTTGGTGGAGGCAGCAATGGCGGGCCTGCCGATTATTGCTTCCCGATGGCAGAGTCTGCCAGAGATGTTCGCTGACGATGAAGCGATCTTTATCGATGCCGTATGTGTAGATCAATTGGTCGCAGCATTGCGTGCCATCATCGATCGTCCCGAAGACTTACATGCTCGCTCGCATCGCTTGGTCGAAAGGTCGAAGATTTTCGATGCAGACCGTGTCTTTGGCGATTTTCTGGCAGCATGCCGTAAACTTACGTTGAACAAAAGAACCTAAACATGTGTGGAATTGTTGGCTCGATTTCGCGAAGCAACTCAGAGAGCTTTGCGCTTGCAGTTGACGCGATGAAACACCGTGGTCCCGATGCCGCTGTCATCGAACATTGGGAACTAGAGGGTTGGAGGGTGTCACTGGGCCACAGGCGATTAAGCATCCTCGACCTTAGCGAAGCGGCGAACCAGCCTTTCACAAGCGAATGCGGTAACTTCACGCTAATTTTTAATGGCGAGATCTATAATCACAACGACTTGCGTGAATTGCTGACCGCTAAGGGCAATCGTTTCCGAACGCGTTCGGATACAGAGGTCCTGCTAGCCGGGCTAATCTACGAAGGGATCTCATTTCTTGCCAAGGCCAATGGAATGTTCGCTGTCGCCCTTCTCGATCGGAGAAACCGGCGCTTGCTTCTCGCGCGCGATCCGTTCGGGATCAAACCATTGTACGTCTCTCGTAATGATGACGGAGGATTGATCTTCGCCTCGGAGATGCAGGCGCTCGCTCTGGCCGCTGGAGTAACTCTGGTGCCAGACGAGGCCGTTTTTTCTGAATTCTTGCTCAACGGGTTCGTGTATGAACCTTCTTCTGGCTTTCGAGGAGTGGAAAAAGTGCCGCCGGGCTCGGTGGTCGAGTTTAGCCTAGCCGACGCCCAAGTTCACCATAGACGTTTCTACAATCCCTTGACGGCGCCCCCAAAAAGGGAGTCGCTAGATACGTTGCTCACAAGACAGATCGGACTAGAAATTGAGGCCGATGTGCCAGTTGGTGTGTTTTTTAGTGGCGGCATTGACTCCTCCGTTCTCGTCGCTGCGTGCCCGCGCGATTTAGAAGCATTCTTCGTTGATTATGGTGACGAACAGATCGGTGATCTTCAGTATGCCGAAGCTATCGCCGCCAAATTCAAAGTTCCGCTCAAGCGGGTGCACCATCGCTCCGAAACGCTAACGGCTGATGGCATCATCGAGGAATTTCGAGAGGTGGCGCGCGGCACCGAAGAGCCCATTTCGGATTACACTTATCTTGCAACCCGCGCGATCTCCCGCCTTGCTCGGGAGGCGGGCTATAAAGTGATGTTAAGCGGCATGGGCGGCGACGAGCTGTTCGCTGGATATCCGCGCCACGCCGTCGCCAAATACTGGCATGCCCTTCGATTGGCTGGCCGGGGATTAGGCGTAGGGGCCGAGCTACTTAAGCGCCTTCCAAGACTAAGCAAACGTGCCGGACGATTGAAGGCCTACTTGGGCGCCCCCGACTTTGCCCAAGCATATACAGCGCTAGTAGGCTACTTTTCGGCAGAAGAAGTCTCCCAAATGACGGGTTCGCATCAAGGGGTCGAAGATGCCTTCGATCGCATTCGCACCCTGCTCTCTCCAGTTCGTGAGAGATCTGCACTTCGTCAGGCAATGTACCTAGATAGATTTGGCTTTCTAGCGCACAATCTCACCGTCACGGATCGAGCTAGCATGGCGGAAAGCATTGAAGTTCGGGTTCCTTTGCTGAACGCGGCGGCTGAGGCATTTGTGTGGGGCGAAACCGATCGTGAGCTTGTGCGTGGGCTATCGGGTAAATTACCCCTCAAGGCTTACCTGGAGCGACACCTCCCGAAGCAATTAATTTATAGACCGAAGGTAGGATTCAACCCTCCGCTTGATGGCCGTATCGCCAAGATCGGTAAGGATCGATGCGTCGATCTCATTACTAAAGGACGCATCGCTAACGTGGTTGACCCCTCTGTCACGCGGCCATGGGTCTTTGAGCATTTTGAAGGGCGTGCGAATAATACATATCGCTTGTGGCAGCTGATATATTTCTCGCTTTGGCTCGACGAGTGGCAGAGGTAAATCTATTTGCCCGAGATTTTACGTATAAATAAGTAATATGGGACTGTAGCTTTAAGGACTTCGCAGCTAATAGCAATTTTCATTCTCAGTCCAAGATCGACACTAAGGTAGAAAAAATGGGAATCGTAGAAACTTTCGACCGGCGATTTTATCCTCAGTTTGATGGAAGTTGGGATGATGTGATTTTCAGAAGACATATCTTGCAGGCGATCACCCCGGAAATGGAGATACTCGACTTAGGCGCGGGCGCGGGTATCGTTGAGGCAATGAATTTCCGCGGGCTGGTGCGCCGTGTCTGTGGCGTCGATCTCGACCCGCGTGTTGCCGACAATCCATTCCTCGACGAAGGTCTGGTCGCAGATGCCAGGAATATTCCTTATCCAGATTGCAGCTTCGATCTAGTTTTTGCCGACAATGTGATGGAACACATTGAAGAGCCAGATTTGGTGTTCGCAGAAATAGCGCGCATCTTGCGACCCGGAGGTAAGTTCCTCTTCAAGACGCCCAACAAGACCCATTATATGCCTTTGATCGCGCAACTAACCCCGCACCGTTTCCACCAATGGATCAATCGGAAACGAGGACGGAACGAGGTTGACACCTTTCCGACTCGCTACAAGTGCAATACACCCAATAGGGTAAAAAAAATCTCTAATCCAATCGGATTTTATGTTGATTATATTGAATTAATTGAGGGGAGGCCTGAATACTTGAGGATAAATGGCGCGATTTATATTTTCGGAATATTATATGAGCGGCTAGTCAATTCTACAAATTTTCTTCGAAATTTTCGAATACTGATGATTGCGAGATTGTCAAAGCCGGCAAGATCTTGAGCTCTAGGCTTATGTGGCGACTTGGGCGCTTCTGGCGGACGATAAAATATCTCAGGCTGCAACAAGTCATGGGGCGCATTCGCCTTCGCTTGGCAAAGCCGCGGCTAGATTTGTCGCCAGCCCCTCAGTTGCGTCAAATGGAAGGGTCGTGGTCGTTGCCAGCTCGAAGAAGGCCGAGCATGACCAGCCCAATTGGCTTTCGATTGCTCAATAGCGAGGGCGACTTGTTGCGACACGGGTGGGGTGGGGAAACCAAGCCCAGACTTTGGCGTTATAATCAGCACTATTTCGATGATCTCAACGCCTACGCTGCAGAAGATAGAAGGCAATGGCACTCCGACCTGCTCGGGCAATGGGTTACGGATAACCCGCCGGCGAGTGGAGTGGGCTGGGAGTCCTACCCCACATCGCTTAGGATAGTGAATTGGGTAAAGTGGGCGTTGGCAAACAATGCGTTGTCTGACGAAGTGATCCATAGCCTTGCGGTGCAGTCACGCTGGCTACGAAAGCGGCTCGAATGGCACCTTTTAGGCAATCATCTATTTGCGAACGCAAAGGCGCTGGTTTTTGCTGGGCTCTTTTTCTCGGGCGAAGAAGCGGACGCATGGCTGCGAACTGGTGTTGAAATCTTGCATGAGCAATTGCCAGAACAGGTGCTCGATGACGGCGCTCAATTCGAGCTCAGCCCAATGTATCATGCGCTCGCTCTCGAGGATTTACTGGACTTGGTTAATGTGACCCGCGCCTATGGTCGGGACAATCTTGCTCGGGAATTCGCATCTCGCATATCGGCCATGCTCAAATGGCTGCTTGGGATGAGCCACCCTGACGGCGATGTCGCTTTCTTCAACGATGCGGCGATCGGGATCGCGCCCGGCAATGCTGAGCTGCTGCGCTATGCGCAGGATCTGGGCTTCAACCTAGAGCCGCCGGCTGATGGGATCACTTATCATGTACAATCCGGCTATTTACGGATGGCTCTTGGGCCTGCGGTCGTAGTTGCTGACCTTGCTCGTATCGGCCCTGACTATCTGCCAGGCCATGCACATGCGGACACGCTCAGTTTTGAACTCTCTCTTTATGGGAAGCGCTTCGTCGTAAACTCGGGGACGTCCGTGTACGGAACTGGCCCCGAAAGGCAGCGTCAGCGTGGAACCGCAGCGCATTCAACGTTGGTCGTAGATGACGAAGATTCGTCGGAGGTGTGGTCAGGTTTTCGTGTCGGACGGAGAGCTAAGCCGTTCGATGTCGCTGCTTATGAAGACGGGACCAACCTGATCGCGCACGGTGCGCATGATGGGTACACCCACTTGCCGGGTAGTCCGGTGCATCGGCGCAGATGGCGCCTCAGCGAAGACCGGCTGTTTGTTGAGGACACAGTTGAAGGTTTCGGCGCTCACCAGCTCGAGGCCTATTTCCACTTGGGCCCTGGGATATGCACCGTCGCCGAAACGGCAAATGGTATTGTGGAGCTCAGGGATATCAATAGCGGACACCAGGCTACATTTTCAGCTGAAGGTGGAACTGTTGAAGTCATGCCGTCGAGCTGGCATCCGGAATTCGGTTTAAGTGTTGCGACTAAAGTGATCCGCGTTAGCGCTGAAGTATCGTTACCCCATACCCTGCGATGCGAGTTGGCTTGGAGCGCGCAATGAAGCTTTTGATGCTCTCCAACTACTTTACGCCGGACTTGAGCGCTGGTTCATTCCGCATGCAAGCGCTGATCGATGCCCTGGAGCCTTGGGGCGCCAAGGGGCTCGAAGTCGACCTCGTCACAACTCGGCCAAACCGCTATGCTAGTCTGCGCGCAGAGGCGCCAGCCTTCGAAGATCGCGGCTGGCTCAAGGTGCATCGAATAGAGCTTCCTTCCCACAAAAGCGGAATGGCTGACCAGGCACGAGCTTATGTCCGTTACGCCCAAGGCGTTCGGAAGCTTACACGCTCACGGCAATGGGATGCGGTCTTTGCTACCTCGTCTCGACTGATGACTGCAGGTTTGGGCGCCCACATATCGCGGCGACTGGGTGTCCCTCTCTATCTGGATATCCGCGACTTATTCACTGACAATATGAACGAGCTCTTGGCGGGTAGCCCGATCAAGTCCCTCATGCCGGTCTTTCGCATGATAGAGCGCAGAGCTTTTGGTCGAGCCTCGCGTATCAATGTGGTTTCGCAAGGTTTCGCACCGCATATTCAATCAACCGCACCGAAGGCGCAGCTGAGAGTATTGACCAACGGTATCGATTCGATTTTCTCAGAGTCGGATTTCCGCAAGCCCAGTGGTGGCGGCCAGCAGCCACTCATCGTCTATGCCGGGAATATGGGAGAGGGCCAGGGGCTGCATAGGATCGTCCCGCAAGTGGCCAAACAACTGGAGGGCAGGGCTCGTTTTCGCCTGATCGGAGATGGCGGGCGAAAGAGGGCTTTGGAGGCCGCTATTGCCGCTGCCGGATTGGGCCATGTTGAATTATTTCCGCCGGTTCCGAGGGCGAGCTTACTTGATCATTATCGCGAGGCCGACATTCTTTTTCTTCACCTTAATGACCTTGATGCCTTTCTCAAGGTAATACCTTCGAAGATCTTCGAATACGCCGCTACAGAGAAGCCGATCCTTGCGGGTGTTGCGGGACATGCGGCGGAGTTCCTGACAGAGCATCTCCCCGATGCAGAAGTCTTCGAGCCGCTCGATGCTGACGCGATGGCACGGGCTATAGATCGGCTCATTGAAAGCCCCCCCAAGCTAGACCGCTCCGAGTTCCGAAAAGCGTTTGCGCGCAGCCAGATCATGGAGCGTCTGGCGCGCGATATCATAGAAATGATTGATGAACCTCGCAGGCTTCGCGTTTCCGCATAACGCGACCATGTCGAGAACTGTGCTCAAGCTGATAGATCCACAAATCACGTTGTCGCGCCTAGCGGTCGGTCTGCGTGCCCCTATTCAGGCCCAGACGTTGTGCTCGGCCTTTTCAAGATAGCGCGCCAACACATTCACGGACTTCCACCCTCCCGCCCGCATGATGGCTGCGGTGTCGAAGCCTCGCCTCAAGAGATCCTGCGCTGCGCCCACTCGCATCGAGTGCCCGCTGAATGAAGCGACCTGCTCTGCCCGTAGGCCGCAGCGTTGCGCCGCTTCCTTGATCACCCGCCGCACAGTCGTTGTCTCTAGACAGCGATCGATCACCTTGCCTTGGTAGATCGGACAGAACAGCCACTCGATTTCGGGGCCGCGGTAGGAAAGCCATTCCCCAAGCAAGTCGGCAGTGCGCTTTGATGTGAAGGCGATACGCCCCTGGCCGTAGGGATCGGCCTTGCTTCGACGGATCAGCACTCTCAGCGTGCCATCCGCTCGCTCGACGATATCCCGATTGCGCAGCGCAATGAGTTCTGATCGACGGGTCAGCAATTCATAGCCGAGCGCGAGCATGGCGCGATTGCGCAGACCCCATGGCGTATCGGGCTCGCTTTCCAGGAAACTATCGAGATAGTTGCGCGTCAACCCCTTGGCCTGGCGTGGGCGAATACTGCGGGCCCGCCTGACCTTGCGCATGGCAAGATTGATATCCTCGTCATAGGTCGGGTCTGGTAGCCGTAATAACCGGTGGACCTTTCGAATGGCATAAAGCCGACGCTGGACGGTGGACGACGCCCTGGATTGACCCTGGTCCTCGAGAAAGCGGCAGACGGTCTCGACGCTGGCGGGGAAAGGCTGCCTGATGCAATTCTCCACGCACCAGTCTTCGAAAGCCTCGACATCGGCGCGGTAACTACGCATTGTTGATGGCGCATAGGCACCCTCAAGACGCTGGAATTCAGAGCGCCAATCCAAGCCTATTCGTTGAGCATCCATGTGGCCAATATGATAGAAAATCAATCATAATGCAAGTCCAGGGACTGACCGCGCATCAGATAAAGGCCGCTCGCGGAGCACTTGGTTGGTCTGTTCAAGATTTGGCCGACAGAACCGGCGTGGGAACCGCTACAATCTCAAGGTACGAACTAGCAAACGCAGTTCCCCGGTCACGCAAAGACAATCTCGAGAAGATCAAGGCGGCTTTTGAAGCCGAAGGTATTGAGTTTATCGGCTCGCCCGACGACCGGCCAGGTATTCGCATCGGCAAGCCGCCAGGCTCCTGAGCCTCAAACCCATCCCCTCAGAAATCGTCGAGCATCTCCTTGCCGCTCCTGAGCAGTTCGCGGACATGCTTGCGAAACTCTCGCGCCTCACGAGTAAACTCGCCATGCTTTAGTGCATTGCGATTGCCTTTGGGGGCGCCCGACCCTCTCGCGCCGCCATGCATGCGGCACCTCTTCCTGCCGCTCACTGCAGGTGCCTCACAGGCGGTCCCTCGGCGCGTCCTGGCGCCGCAGCGCGGGCTTTGACGCATCGGGCCGGTATTGCGTGGATGCATCGTGATCACTTGGCCTTCCCTTGGCTTACTGTTTTCGCCTCGGGCATCTCCAGCGGAACTGAATCATCGGGCTTGTGATCAAGCTCAGGTGGATGGGCTCCCGCATTTCGCTTGCCGCTCGCCTCGACGTTACCAACGATCGCCTGGCCGCCCCTTTCGACACGGATGTGCTCGACTGTGACTTTCTGCTGACCCTTCCCGCGGTGCTTGTTGAGCGTTTCGAGCTGGCGGGCGTAGAGCGTCATCAGCTTGTGTGCGTGCTTCAGGGCCATGTCTCGACCCTCAAACGTCTGGTTTGGCAAGGCCGCTCGGCGCAGACATTCCATTGCCGCGAAATGCGTACCAACCATTTGCTGGGCGAGCATTCCCTCAGCTCCGTCGGACGGCTTGAGGCTGTTGTAATGCTCGATCGCGCGCGTGATCCGAACGTTGAGCTCCGCTTTGTCCATACCCTCGTGGCGCCAAAGGATATTCGCGAGCTCATTAATCCGATTATTGAGAATACTAAGCTCTTCAACCTTCAGGAACTCACGTGCCTGTTCATCTGTAACCAGGTTATGGGGAGGGGTTGGCGGGAGCTTTTCGGTTTCCTTCTTGGGCATGCCATTCCGCCTTGCAGTCTCGACGTTGTCGCAAGGTATAGTGCAAAAAGAACGTAATTGCAGCAGGGCTTCTCGTCACAGACTTACTGTGTATGGGGTTGTATTTGAATTTCCCATTTTTATCCCCCCCACCCCTGGCTACTGGGCGCATCGCCTCAAGCCTGTGAGACAGGGAGGTAGTGCGTTGGGGAGGTGTTGGGCAAATGCCCGATAACGCGCACTCCTGTCCGCCCCAGCGAAAGGGCTTGCGCCGCGGCCATTAACCTTGTGCAAAAAGCACCGCGCCTATCTATGCTGACGCCATGAACAAGATCCACCCAGTTATCCTGTGCGGCGGGGGCGGCACGCGGCTCTGGCCAAAAAGTCGTGCCAGCCACCCCAAGCCGTTCCATCGGCTGGTCGGCGATGCCACGCTGTTCGAGCAGACACTCGATCGCCTGCAGGGCGAGCGCTTTGCCGCTCCGCTGATCGTCGCCGGCGAGGCGCATGTCGACCTGATCTGCGCCAGCATGCGGGAGAGCCCCTCGTGGGAGCTGGTGGTCGAACCGGCGGCAAGGAATACCGCGCCCGCCATTGCCCTCGCCGCCGCGCGCCTCGATCCTAAGGCGGTGATGGTGGTCTGCCCCAGCGATCACCATATTGCCGACCTGCCCGAGTTCCACGCTGCTATCGCCCGCGCCGCCGAGCTCGCAGGATCGGGCTGGCTCGTCACGCTCGGCATCAACCCTACGGGTCCGGAAACCGGGTTTGGCTATATCGAGCGCGGCGCCGCGCTGGGCGAGGGGGCGTTCAAGGTCCAGCGCTTCGTCGAAAAGCCTGACCTGGCGACAGCAGAACGCTTCCTCGAGAGCGGCACCTTCAGCTGGAACAGCGGCATCTTCCTGTTCGAGGCCGGGGTGTTCCTCGAACAATTGGCGCTCCACCGACCGGCCATGGCGCAAGCGGCAAGGCGCAGCGTTGCCGAGGGCGGGCTGGAAGCGAACCTGTTCCATCCCGCCGCGTTTCCCTTCGCCGAGATCGAAGGCGAGTCGGTCGATTATGCCGTGATGGAGCATGCCGAGCGCGTGGCGGTGGTTCCGGTATCAATGGGCTGGTCGGACATCGGCAACTGGCAAGCGCTGCGCGATGCCCAGGTGGCCGATGCGAATGGAAATGCGTCACAAGGACAGGCCGAACTGATCGACTGCGAGGGCGTGTTCGCTGTCAGCGATGGCCCGCGGATTTCGGCCATCGGCCTTGAGGATGTCATCATCGTGGTGGATGGCGATGAGGTGCTGGTCACCTCGGCGAAGCATGCGCAGAAGGTCGGCCAGCTCAAGGGAGCCAAAGGCCAATGAGCAGGCGGCTCGAGACCAAGACTCTGGAAAAGGTCTGGGGCCGCAAAGGCATTAGCGCGCCTTTCTCGAACGATCCCGAATTGCAGATCGGCGAGATCTGGTTCGAACCGCAAGCTCCGGTTGAAGACCTGCTGGTGAAGTATCTCTTCACGTCGGAAAAACTTTCCGTTCAGGTCCATCCCTGTGATGCCGATGCTCAAAGGATGGGGCTGGGCACGGTGGGCAAGGAAGAATGCTGGCTTATTCTGGACGCGGAACCGGGCGCGGCGGTGGCGCTTGGCCTAGACGATGAATACTCTGCCGAAGCAGTGCGAGCGGCTGCGATCGATGGCTCGATCGAGGAGATGCTGGTCTGGCACGAGGCCAGACCGGGCGATTTCTTCCATGTCCCGCCCGGAACCATTCACGCGATTGGACCAGGTCTGACCCTGCTAGAGATCCAGCAAAACACGGATATCACGTTCCGCCTGTTCGACTACGGCCGGCCCCGCGAACTCCATCTCGACCAGGCCATGGAATGCGCCGATTTCGCGCCCTATCCCGCCCAGTACCGCAGCCACGTGCGCGGCGATGCGAGCGAGGTGTTGCTTGACGGAGCAGCCTTCACCGTGACCTTGCTCAAGGGACCACATGAGATGGTCGGTCTCGAGGACGCGCTCGTCATCCCGCTGCGTGGCTATCTTGCGCTGGGTGATGAGCGGATCGACGCAGGGAGCTGTGCAATGCTTGCCAGCGGCGATCTGCTGACGACGAGTGAAGATGCCGAAGCGATCGTGGCGCAATCCGACTAGCCGAAGTGCGACAAGCATCTGGCTGCCTCACCATCCCAGAGAAACGGATTGAGGCGTTTTCCGACCACAGCTCAGCATGCGGTTGGCGAGCAATGGATCGAAGGAATCACCTGCTCGAAGGGGCAAACTCGATCTGTTCCAGGCTGAGATTGGCCGGGGGCTGGCTCTCGGGGCCGGTCCCGCTCAGCGTGAGGGTGACCAGGTTACAGCCTGTCGGCACGCTTATGGTCGAGCGATAGGTCGTCGCTTCGGAACGCGGTGGGATCGGCTGGTCCCAAATGCGCTTGGCCGGCTTGTCAGCGGCGGCAACGCAGTCTGCGCGCCAGGCGATGCGGACCCGCTCCGCCCTGCCGGAGAATTTCACGCGCTGTGTCAGTGTGTAGTCGCGGCCGCCCTGAACCGGGAAATCGCGCGACGCGAGCGATCCGCGGGCAAGCGGGTCGATTGAGACGTTCATCAGGCCTTCGTCATTGGTGCGCACACTGATGCCGCCACCATTGGCGAGCGACCAGGCGAGCCGCCCGAGCCGTTCGTCGGTCGTGATCTTGTTGGGTGCGGATGAGGCGAATGCCTTTGCGTCGAAATCGCCCCAGGTCGCCTCTGCTAGCTTCAGCGCATCCCCCGATCGTCCGTCAGCAGCCAGGCGATACGCCAGTTGCGCGATCGCTGGTTGATACTGCTTGCCACTGAGCCAGCGGGCCACGGGCAGGGTCATCTCGAATGCATCGCCAGGCTCAGCATCAATCGCAGCCTTCGCCATGAAGGCCGGTGCCCACGGCGCATTGTTACGAAGGTAAGGCTGGGCTGCTTCCCTGACCTGGGGATATTTGACGGCTGAAACCAGGATCGGCCGCAGAACTTCGCCGAGCTCAGGGGTAACCGAAAGCGCGGCATGATAATGCGCGAGGAACCCCTCGAAATCGTCGCGCTCTGCCGCCCGTTCCAGCAGCCAGACCTGCGCCAGGCTGTCCCGGCGCGAGACGCGATCCGACAGCTGCATCGCGCTTCTCGCGCGCGCTCGATCTCCACTCAGTTCGGCGTTCAGACCGATAATGCGCAGCGAGGAGCGATTGAGCGGCGTCGCGATGAGCGAGCGCAGCGCCGTGCGCGTGTCCTCGGCATTGGCCTTGTAGATGCGATCCTTCTCGATCCGCCGATTGACCAGCTTGGCAAGGGCGGGCCCATCGCCCGGTCGCCACTCAAGCGCGGCTTCGGGGTCCGCCACGCGAAGCGTCGAGACGAGTGCAAATTCAAAGGCGGGCCAGGCGGCGGCCAGCGAAGCGACGGCGGCTACGGCGTATCTGACTGTTTGCTGGCTACCCGCCATTATGCGCGACCGGCCTCTTCGTAATCTTCGCCATAGCGCTGACCATAGCCATAGCCATAGCCATAGCCATAGCCATAACCGTAGCCCTTGGAGCCGCTATCGACCTTGGTCAGGATAATGCCGAAGATATGGGCGTTGACCATCTGGATGCGCTTGATCGAGGCCCTGATCCCGCGTGCAGCCGGTCCGGCCGATTGGACGACGTAGACCACGCCTTCAACAGCGCGGGCGATCAGCGGGGCATCGGTCATGCCCAGCACTGGCGGGCTGTCGATGACGATGTGATCGAACTGTTCCAGTCCCTCGCGCACGAACTGGTTGAGCCGGTCGCCGCTGAGCAGTTCTGCGGCGCTGGGCGGCACGGGGCCGGCGGCAATGATCGACAGGTTCTTGCGATCGGTTTCCTGCACCAGCCCAGCCCAGTCGCCATCGCCGGCGAGGTAATTGCTGAAGCCACGCTCGTTGCTGGCGTCGAAAAAGCCATGGATCGACGGCGAGCGCAGGTCAGCATCGACCAGCAACACGCGCCTGTCGGTCCGGCCCAGCACCGTGGCAAGCGCCATGGCGGTCGAGGACTTGCCCTCGCCAGGCCGGGTACTGGCGACCGCGATCGATTTCGGGAAGCCATGATTGGTGGAGAAAGCCAGGCTCGAACGGATCGAGAAATAGGCATCGTAATAGTTGGATTTGACGTCCTGCAATTCCTCGAGGACGTCGTCTTCCTCGACCATCGGCGTGATGCCAAGCAGCGGCAGCTTGAGCAGCGGCTCGACCTGCCCCGGTTCACGGATGCCTTCGTCGATCTGTTCGAGCGCGAAGGCAGTCGCGGCGGCAAGGCCAAGCCCGAGCATGAGCGCAATGGCCAGGTTGATCAGCAATCTGGGCGATGACGGTTTGTCAGGCGCAATCGCGGGCTCGACAATGGCGATGTTGTTGACGCCGATGGTGCCGGCAACGCCGATCTCCTTGTAGCGCTGCAGCAGCGCATCATAGAGTTCGCGGTTGGTGTCCGCCTCGCGCTGGAAGATCGCGTACTGGATATTGGCCTGGTTCTGGGTGTCCAGCTCGCGCTTGAGCTCGTTGACCTGCTGCTCCAGCTGGCGCTCGCGCTGCAGGGCTTCGGTGTATTCGCGCGAGCGCGCCTGCGAGATGCGGGCGGTTTCGGCGGCAATCGCAGCTTCGATCGCGCTCAATTGCTGCTTGAGCTCGATGACCGCGGGATATTCCGGCGCAAACTGCACCTGCATCTTGGCATAATCCCCGGCCACGATCGCCCGTTCGCGCCTCAGGTTGGCTAGCGTATTGCTCGTCACAGCCTCGGAGGTGCTATCGCCGCGCGCACCGGCACGGGTTTCTGCAGCGATCCGGGCCGCCTTGGCCGCATTGAGTTCGCCAGCGAGCTGCTCCAGATTTGCCCCGGTCAGCGTCCGATTGGCGATCGCGCGCCCATTGGGGTCCCTGATCTGGTCAAGCGTTACGATGCCCGATTCCGACCCGTAAAGGACAACCTGCCGTTCCGATTCCTCCAAGCGCTCGCGCAAGGTAGCCAGGCGCTCTTCGAGGAAAGCGCGGGCGTCTGCCGTGGAGGCGAACTGGCGCTCAACGCTGAGGTCGACAAAGGCCGACGCCCACTGGTTGGCGATGCGGGCGGAAAGGGCAGGGTCGCGGCTGGTATAATTGATGTTGACCAGCTTTGAGAGCCGGATCGGGGAAATCTCGACCGTATCCAGCAGCTCTTTCACCACCAATCGACGGCGCTCTTGCTCAAGCTGGGCCTCGGTTTTCCCGGAGTCAGTTTCCTCGAGAATGTCCGGGTTGATGCCATGCGCCTCGAAAAAGGCCGGGTCCTCATAGAGATTCAGTTCCGAAGCCACGCGTTCGGCCAATGGCCGCGCTTCGAGCAGCGCGTACTGGGTGGCGTAAAACTCCAGGTCCTGCCCCTGGACCTCGGCCTCGAGACCCTCGACATTGGTGATCTGCTTTTGCTGGCGGTCGATCTGCACCTGAGTCTTCGCCGTATAGAGCGGCGCCATCAGCAGCGTGATCGCGACACCCAAAATGACGCAGGCGGCAACAATGCCGGCCATCAGCCAGCGCCAACGCAGCACCGTGAACCAGTACTGGATGAGCACCGGCGGCAGATGGAAGCCTTCGTCACGGCCTTCAGGCTGGAAGTCCGGCATCGCTGGATCGCGGGTAAGTGAGGCGTTGTCGTTCATGAAATTGGAGGCCATTCGAATGTGCTAGCTTAATTGTTGCGGTCGAGCAGCAGGACGACAGGCGCCAGCAATGGGGTGGCGGCCAGGAAGTCCTTGAAAATTCTGCGGCTGTTCGAATTGCCGACGACGACGACGTCGCTCGCGAAAATTTCGGGATCGGCGTAGCGCCCTTTCTCGATCGCACGGACATCGTAGAGCGCGGCGTAGTCCTGTCCCTCGACGGTCCGCAGGACCACAACTTCACCCTTCTTGGAGAATTCGGTCCAGCCTTCAGCCGACGCGATCGCGGTCATCAGCGTCATGCGGCCAACAATCGGATAGACGCCAGCCTTCTTGACTTCGCCGCTTATGGTGACCGTCTGGCTGACGATTTCCTTGAGGTTCACTGTAACCTGTGGATCATGGATATAGCGGCCGCGGAAGCGATCCGCCATCATCTCGCCAACTTCTCCCGGCGTCCTGCCGGCAACCTCGAGCGTGCCGATCAGCGGGAAGGTCATGCGACCGCTGGCATCGACCTGGACCTCTTTCTTGGAGAGCTCCTCGCTGCCGAACACATCGATGGTCAGTATGTCGAACGGCCCGACGCGATAGGGGCGCTCGTTGGCGGCAAGGTCCGCCACGGTCGGTTCCGGCAGGGCGTCGCCCGCAACCACTTCGAGGCCCGGCGCGCCGCCAATATCCGGAGACGACGATGCGCAGCCCGCCAGCAGCAACGCGAGGCCAATGGAGTATGGGGCAATTGATTTTAGCCTAGGCATCCCGCTGATTGCTTTCCTTGACTTGTGATTGACTGAAAGGACTCCAGGCCCAGATCGCGGCTATCGCTAACAAAGCAGACAGGATTGGAGTTCGAAGCGGATAGTCGGTCACGCTGGCAAAAGCCAGCAGGAGAATCACGATCACACCGGCACGGCGCAGATGGCCTGCAGCGCTTCGCGCCCCAAGCGCGGCTTTGGCTGCCACGACGAACATCACCGCAGCGACCAGCGCAAGGATTACGCCTGGCAGGCCAGCTGTCAGAACGAGGTCGAGCCAGTCGTTGTGTGCTTGGTTGAAATACTGCTCCATCAACAGGCGCGATTCCTCATGGATCTGGTAGACTGGTACGAAAGAACCAATGCCCGAGCCCCACGGCAGGTAGCTAGGCAGGAAGTCAACTATGCTTTCCCAAGCCGGAATGCGCGGCTCATTCGCTAATCCGTCGACCCGGTCGAAGGCCTTGTCGCGTGCCATGAAAACAGTCCCGGCGACCATCCCGGCGGCGATCAGTAACGCCACGGCGCCCTGGATCAGCCTGCCAATGGCGAAGGCGTCGCTCCGCTTTGCGCCGCTGAAGAACATGAAGGCGAGGGACATGAAGGAAATGGCACCGACGATCAGTCCCATCCGCGAACCGGTCACGAGGATCAGCGGGACGAGCGCGATCATGCCCGCCGCCGCGATCAGCCGAGTCGCGCGCGGATCGATCTTGAAGCGCCCGGCGCTCAGCGCAATCGCTGCCAGCATCGGAAACAGGCAGGCCAGCATCGCTGCCTGGTGGTTGCGGTTGGCAAAGAACCCGCTCGCGTCTCCGGCAAAGCGGTAGAAGCGGATGTCCGTGCCGCCCGCCTGGATAACCCCCACAAACCCGCTGAGCATGCACAACACGATCACAACTGCCAGCAGCCGCATCCGGTCTTCCTCGCCGAGCTGCGAGGCCAGCAGCAATGCAGCAAACGGCACACTCAGCGCATAGAGCGCGTTCCAAGTGCCTTCCGGATGCATCGAAAGCGGTCTCCAGATCCCCTCCAATCCGGCAAGCGTATCGATCTCGACCAGGATCTCGCGGCCCGGCAACGACTGCCATACACCCGGCGGCAGCGGAACCAGATGCGCGACCGTCAGCAATACAACAGCACCGAACAACAGCCAGATCGGCCGATAAGTGGCGAAGTCTTCCTTGCGTATAGTGGCCAGTCCATAGCCCGCGGCGAGGACGGCAAGTGGGCGCAGCACGATCAGTTTCGACACGTCAGCTCGCGAACTTCCGCCAGTAAGGAACAGCAATGCCAGGAACAGCGCCAGGACCGCCAGTTGCGGGCTCCAGCTGCTCACCGCGAAAAGGCTGTACCCGCCATGTTCTCGGCGGCTGCGCGAAGCATGTTTCCGATGGCTGCGCGACGACGACATTTTGCTTTCGGGGGCTCCGCAACTATTCGGATGAACTGGGCTGAAAACGACGCGGCTTCCTAAAGTAGCGCAGCGCGGTATTCCACCCCCAATTCGAGTTTCGCTGGAATTTCTTGGACTAGGTCATCGCGCACAATGAACCTTGCGTCGCCGTCACGCCTATCTTGCCCTTTAATCTTGCCAGATGTAGCGCAAGCGCATGACGAATCTTCTGTCCAGGGCCATTGGCGTCACATTTCGTTGCTCGCGCGGGCGGCATGAGCGCAGCGATGCCAATATCCGCAAATTCGGCGACACCTACAAATCGACCTGCCGCTTTTGCGGCAAACCGATGATCCGCGTCACCAAGCGCAGGTGGAAAATCATCGAAGACGATGAATAGGCGATGCGGCCACTGCTCGCGCTAACCCAGCGCGATATCCGGCGCGTCTTCCTGTTTCATCCCAACGATATGATAGCCCGCATCAACGTGATGGGTCTCGCCCGTCACCCCTGAAGACAGGTCGGACAGGAAATAGAGACCCGCGCCGCCGACATCCTCGATCGTGACATTGCGGCGCAGCGGCGAATTGTATTCGTTCCACTTCAGGATGTAGCGGAAATCGCCGATCCCGCTGGCTGCCAGCGTCTTGATCGGCCCGGCGCTGATGGCGTTCACCCTTATGTTCTGCGGGCCCAGGTCATTCGCGAGATATTTGACGCTGGTTTCGAGTGCCGCCTTGGCAACACCCATCACATTGTAGTGGGGCACCACTTTCTCGGCGCCGTAATAGGTCAGCGTCAGGATCGAGCCCCCGCCATTCCCTTGCTCGTCCACCGGCGGCATCATCGCCGCCGCGCGTTGCGCAACGGCAACCAGCGAATAGGCCGAGATATTCATCGTCATCAGGAAGTTGTCGAGGCTGGTGTCGAGATATTTGCCGCGCAGCTCGTTCTTGTCGGAAAAGCCGATCGCATGGACCACGAAGTCGAGCGTGTCCCAGCGCGCTTTCAGCGCTGCAAAGGCCGCGTCGAGCGCCGCCATGTCAGCCACGTCGCATTCGATCAGGAAATCGGATCCCAATTGCTCGGCCAGCGGGCGCACCCGCTTTTCCAGCGCTTCCCCCTGATAGGAAAAGGCCAATTCGGCGCCCTGTTCGCGGATCTTCTTCGCGATCCCCCAGGCCAGCGACTTGTCATTGGCAAGCCCCATGATCAGCCCGCGCTTGCCTTGCATCAACCCGCTCATGCGGCTTCCTCCTCTTGATGCTCCTGCGCTTCGGCGGTGGCCTGCTCTTCTTCAGGCGTCACCGCCAGCGCTGCGTTCAATTCCGCGCCGATAACCATTCCCAGTCCAATGAGCCAGAAAAAGAACAGTGCGACCATGATCCCGGCCAGGCTGCCATAGGTCAGGTTATAGGTGAAAAAGCGGCCCAGCACCGGCGGTAAGGCAGCTGTTACCGCGATCCACCACAGCGTTACCAGCGCGACTCCGGGCCATTTGGGATAGCGACGCGCGCGATAGGCGCTTGGGGTCAGCGTGTAGAACAGCGTGTAGAGCGATCCGAATACCACCAGCGCGGGTGCGAGCCGCGACAGTCGCAATTGCGCCAGTGTCCCGGCCAGGTCTGGAAACCGCGCCTGGATTACCTGCTCGGCGGCGCCGATCAGAACCTGCGCGAACAACGCCACCACCAGCAAGACCACAGCGCCCAGCGTGAACCCGGTCGAAATCAGCCGGTATTTCCAGAATGCACGGGTTGGCTGGGTGCCGTATGCGCGGCGCAGGATGTCGCGGATCGTCTCCACCAGGCTGGATATGGTCCACAGCGCCACCGCTGCGCCGGCCCATAAGAGCCAGCCGCTGCGCGCCGCCATCACGTCGCGCGCGACCGGTTCGATCGTGCCTGCCACTGTGGGCGGCATCGCCACCACAATCGTCCGCACCAGCGCGTCCTGATGCGAAGCGTCCCCGATCAGCGCGAACAGCGCCGCACCGAGAATAAAGAAGGGAAAGATCGCCAGCACCGCCAGATAGGCTAGGTTGCCGGCATGGATGAAGCCATCGTTGAAAGCGCCGATCGCGGTGCGCTTGATCACTTCGAAGGCGCGCGTGCCGGGGCCGATATGATAGATGACTTTGCCGCGCAGGGTGCTCGCCTCGAGCCGGCGCGTTTCCGGCGACAGCGAGTGGATTTCGCGTTCTTCCGGTTCCGGAAGCTTGAAATGGGACAAACTCAGACCCCCAGGCTGGCGCGCGGATTGCTTCCGTCCTGCCAGCCTTCAAGCCGCTTGGCCAGTTCGCCCGGATCATCGGGCAGGTGGATTTCCAGCGTGACCAGCTGATCGCCTCGCCCACCAGTCTTGGTGCTCCAGCCCTTGCCCTTGAGCCGCATCACCGTGCCGCCATGCGTGCCCGGCTTGATGGTCAGCATGACCGGGCCTTCGACCGTGGGGCATTTGACCTTGGCCCCGTTGAGTGCCTCGTCGAGCGTGATCGGCAGGTCCATCCGCACATTGTCGCCGTCACGCCGGTAAAACGGGTGGCTGCCGACCGAAACGATAACGATGCCATCGCCCGCGCCGCCCGGCCCGTGCTGGCCCTTGCCCTTGAGCCGCATCTGCGTCCCGTCTTCGACCCCGGCGGGCAGCTTCAGGTCGATCGTCTTGCCATCGGCCAGCGTGATGCGCTGGTCCTTGCGCGCGGCGGCATCGACAAAGGAAACCGCCAGCCGATACTGGATATCTGCGCCCTTTTGCGGTGGCGGGGGGCGCCGCTGGCTGCCGAAGCCACCACCCATCCCGGAGGCACGCCTTCCGCCACCTCCGCCGAACAGGCCCTCGAAAATGTCGCCCAGGTCCATCTCGCCATTGCCGAAGCCCTGGAAATCCTCGGCGCGGAAGCCGCCGCCACGCTGCCCGCTGCCGAACCCGCCGCCCATCCCCGCAAAGGGATTGGCCGGATTGCCATCGGCATCGATTTCGCCCCGATCAGATCGCGCGCGCTTGTCCTTGTCGCTCAACAAGTCATAGGCGTTGGTGACTTCGGAAAAGCGCTCCGCCGCCTTGGGATTGTCCTTGTTGCGATCGGGGTGCAGCTCCTTGGCAAGCTTGCGATAGGCGCTCTTGATCTCCGCTTCGCTGGCGGTGCGCGTTACGCCAAGGGTTTGGTACGGATCGGCCATAGCGTGTTAGCTAGGTGCAACAGTGCCGCGGCGCAAGCGTTCTGGTGCTTCCTAAAGCCCTCGCCAGCGGGTAGGTGCTGAAGCCATGAGCAAGCTCGACGAAAGCGAAATTCCGGGCAGCGACCCCTTGGCGCTGTTCGAGGCATGGTTCGAAGAGGCGAAAGCTGCCGAGCCCAACGATCCCAACGCCATGGCATTGGCAACGGCCACGCCGGAGGGCGCGCCCTCGGTGCGGATGGTGCTGCTGAAAGGGCACGGGCCGGACGGTTTCACCTTCTACACCAATTCCCAGAGCCGCAAGGGCGGCGAAATCCGGGCGAATATGCAGGCGGCCTTGCTGTTCCACTGGAAAAGCCTGCGTCGGCAGATCCGCATCGAAGGGCCGCTTGCCGAAGTGTCGAGCGAAATGGCCGACGCCTATTTCCATTCGCGCCCATTCGTCAGCCAAGTCGGTTCGGCCGCTAGCGACCAATCGCGACCGCTCGATCGCCGCGCGACCTATGTGAAGCGGGTCGAGGATCTCGAGGAAGCCTGCAAGGCAGCCGGCGAAGTGCCGCGCCCGCCGCATTGGACCGGGTTCACCCTTGCACCTGAGCGGATCGAGTTCTGGCGCGACCGCCCCAACCGGCTGCATGACCGGCGGTTGTTCACGCGCGAGGATGGCGGCTGGACGAATACGCTGCTGTATCCATGAAGCATGCTGCCCTGACCCGTAGCGCCGCCTTTGCCTCGATCGCGACCGCGCTGTTCCTGGTCGTGCTGAAAGCATGGGCCAGCTGGCAGACGGGATCGACTGCGATGCTCGGTAGCCTCGCCGACACCGCGCTCGACCTGGTGGCGAGCGTGGCAACGCTGGTGGGTGTGTGGGTGGCGGCTCAGCCGGCAGACGAGAATCACCGTTTCGGCCATGGGAAGGCCGAGGCGCTGGCGGCGGTGTTCCAGGTGATGCTGATCACGCTGTCGGCCGGCGGGATTGCGCTGCGTGCCATCACCCAGCTGATCGAAGGCGGCGAGACGAGAGCCGCGCAAGAGGGGATTGCGGTTTCCCTGATCGCCATCCTTGCCACCTTCGCGCTGCTTGCGTGGCAGCGGCATGTGATCGCGCGGACGGGCTCGGTCGCGATCAAGACCGACCACCTGCATTACCAGTCCGACATCCTGCTCAACCTGTCGGTCATTGCCGCGCTGGTGCTGGACCAGTTTGTAGGTTTCGGCATCGCCGATCCGCTGTTCGGGCTGGGCATCGCTGCCTGGCTGGCGTGGGGTGCCTGGCGCGCGGGTGGCGAGGCGATCGACCATTTGATGGACCACGAATGGCCCGAGGAACGGCGCGAGGAATTCCTCGCTGTACTGGCGCGGCACCCCGACATTCGCGGCGTGCATGACTTGCGCACGCGCACCAGCGGGGCGGACGATTTCGTCCAGTTCCATATGGCAGTCGATCCGCATCTCACCATCGTCGAAGTGCATGATCTGATGGACGAGGTCGAAGCCCGGATCGAACGCGAATTCCCCGGAGTCGAAGTGCTGATCCACCCCGATCCCAATGGGCTGGTCAACGAGCAGGGGGTGGCTGCCGAAGAGCTCTTGCCCGACCGCGCGCCATGATGCGCGCGCCGCTGCTGGTCGATGCGTTCGCGGGCCAAAATGCGCGCGGCAACCGGGCGGCGGTAATCCTGTGTCCGGACTTGCCGGAAATGGCTGCGATGCAGGCGCGCGCTGCCCAACTGGCTGAGCCAGCAACTGCTTTTGTATGCGAACGCCCGGTCAATGGGACGCATCGCGTGCGCTGGTTCGCGCCTGACCGCGAGATTGCCCTGTGCGGACATGGCGCTTTGGCGGCCGGATATGTGTTGCTGCGGCAGTTGCGCGCAGCGGCTGTGCGGCTTCTCTCGGCGGACGGGCGTGAGCTCGCAATCCGGCGACTGGACGACGGGGCCCGTTACGAGCTGGCGCTGCCCGCGATACCCACCGCGCCGCGCGAGTGGCCCGAACTTATCGATGCGCTAGGGGCTGTGCCCTCCGGGATACGCTGGAATGCGGCCGGCTATGCGCTGGCGGTGTTCGACGATCCGGCGCAGGTTGCGGGGCTAAAGCCCGATCAGGCAAAGCTCGCGCAGCTCGGCAATCTGCAGCTTTCGGTAACCGCGCCGGGCGGTAGCGAGGCAGATTTCACCAGTCGGGTTTTTTCGAGCGGGCGTGAAGATGCGGCGACGGGATCGGCGCACGCTGCGCTTGCTCCCTATTGGTACGCAAGGCTGGGGCGCGAACGCCTGACAGCCAATCAGGCCAGTGCGGCTGGAGGACGGTTTGAATGCCGGCTTGAGCGCGATCTTGTCTGGCTCGGCGGCGAATGCCGCTTAGTCACCTGACCGGGTAAAGCTCCATCACATCAGCCAGCTGCTGCAGCATCGCGATCCGCTGTTCGCGGTTGGAATGGCCTAGCCTCACCACAGTCAGCCGCTGCTGTGGCGAGACGATGACATACTGGCCCATATGCCCGATCAGCGCGAACATGCTGTGCGGCGCGCGGTCGGGGAACAGCGGATGCTCCGCTTCGGGATCGTCGAACGGGCGGTTGAGCCAGGTCTGGAAGCCATAGTGCGGGCTGCGCGGGCTGGATGTCACCATGGCTTCGACCCAGCGGCTTGGTACCAATTGTTCGCCGCCGGGCGCGGTGCCCTTTCGGCGCAGGAATTCGCCCAGCTTTGCCCAGTCGCGCGCCGTACCATGGATCAGCGAGCCGCCGATCAGCGTGCCTGAGGCGTCGAATTCCGGCACCATGCTATCCATGCCCAGCGGGCCGAACAGGCGCGCCTCAAGGAAATCGGCAACCGCGCGCCGCCGCGCCTCCGGCTCTTCACTTTCCGTCAGCACCCGTGCGGCAATATCGGCCAGGATTACGCTGGTGTTCGACGAATATTCAAACTGGCTGCCCGGCTCGGCCTCGAGCGGTTGCTCCTTGGCCCAGCGCGCCATGTCGTCCCGCCCGTCAAGGAACAGCATGCGCACTTCGCTCGATTCGTACGGCGGATCGCCCGCTTCGGTGTGGCGCAGCCCGCTGCGCATCTGCAGCAGCTGGCGCAAGGTTATCTCGCCGCGCGGATCGCCGGGCCGCTGCCACATTTCGACTGGCGCGCTCTCGTCAAGCCGCAGCCGCCCGTCGGCCACCAGCATGCCGATCATGATCGCGCTGACGGTCTTGGCCATCGACCAGCTGACGAAGCGGGTGTCCGGGCCGTAACCGGGCGCATACCGTTCCGCAGCGATCTTGCCGCCCTGCATCACCACCAGCGCGCGGGTTTCGCCGAGCCCGTCCAGCAAGAACAAATCGTCGGTTTCGCGCGCCAGTTCTTCCGTAGGGGCGCCCGCATCGGCGGTGACGGCGGCCAGCGCCTCCTCGCTCAGCGGCGCGCGTTCCTCTGGCGCCTCGCCACAAGCAGAGAGGGCTGGAAGCAAGGTAAGACTGGCGATAGGAAGCAGCGACCGAATGACCTTCATGGCGCATCCCTCGCGCACCGAAACAGGATTGGCAATGGCAAAGTCGAAAGCCCGCTCCACCATCGCGAGCAGTCGCGGAAACTGGATCCTGCTGGCGCTTGCCGTCGTGCTGGTGGTGCTCGGCTGGTACTATTACACGCCGGCGCAGGCCTATGCCCAGACCGCCGCGGCCTATTCCGCGCGCGTCGCCTGTTCATGCCGCTTTGTCGCCGGGCGCAGCCTTGAGGATTGCGAGAAAGACAAGCTCGAAGGGATGGAGCTGGTCACGCTGGTTGAGGATGCCGAGGCCAAATCGGTGACAGCCCGCTTCCCGCTGATTGCCGACGATACGGCGTTCTATCGCGAAGGCTATGGCTGCGTGCTGGAGAAGTGGGAAGACTAACCGCCGCGCTCAAGCCGCGCTTTCGGTGTCCGCGATCCAGCCGCCGCCGACGACACGATCGTCGGCATAGAGCACCGCCGCCTGTCCCGGAGCGACGCCGTATTCCGGCTCGGCAAAGCGAATCGTTACGCTGGCGCCATCGCCCAGCCCGCCTTCCAGGGTTACCGGCACCGGCTTGGCCAGGCTACGCACCTTGGCGGTCAGCTGAGCATCGGGTAGCGGGCCGATCCGGTTGGTCTCGATCAGCGTGGCGGCGGCAACCGCCAGCATGCGCTTAGGCCCCACCCGCACTTCGGCACTGTCGGCATCGAGCGAGGTGACATAGAGCGGTTCAGGCTGCCCGCCGATCTCGAGCCCGCGGCGCTGACCAACGGTGTAATGGATGATGCCCTTGTGCTCGCCCAGCACTTCGCCGCTCGATGCGTGCACGATCTTGCCCGGCTGCACGCCTTCCGGGCGCAGCTTGGTGACGATCTTCGCATAGTCCCCATCGGGCACGAAGCAGATATCCTGGCTGTCGGGCTTGGCCGCGTTGCGCAGGCCCGCCGCCTCGGCCAGTTCGCGCACCTGGGTTTTCGGCAGACCGCCCAGCGGGAAGCGCAGATAGTCGAGCTGGCTCTCGGTCGTGCCATAGAGGAAATAGGACTGGTCGCGTGCCGGATCGAGCGCGCGGTGAAGCTCCGGCCCGGCCGGCCCCATTACACGGCGCACGTAATGCCCGGTGGCAAGGCAATCCGCGCCCAGTTCGCGCGCCATCTGGAACAGGTCGGTGAACTTCGGTCCCATATTGCAGCGGATGCAGGGCACCGGCGTGCGCCCTGCGAGATATTCGTCGGCGAACTGCTCCACCACATCTTCGCGGAAGGCGCTTTCATGGTCGAAAACGTAATGTGCGATCCCCAGCCGGTCCGCCACTGCGCGGGCATCGCGGATGTCGTCGCCGGCACAGCAGGCGCCCTTGCGCCCGGTGGCCGCGCCATAGTCGTAAAGCTGCAAGGTAATGCCGATCACTTCGGCGCCGCTGGCAGCGGCGAGGGCTGCCACGACCGAGGAATCGACCCCGCCGCTCATCGCCACGACAATGCGGCATTCGCTGGCCGGCTTGGGCAAGTCGAACAGGGCTTCGGGCGAGAGCCCGGCCGCAAGGCTGGTCGCGATGGTCATGATCGAGCGCGCCCATACACGTCTATGCGCAAGCAATCCAGCGCCAGCATCGGGGTGCGTCCTCGCTCCCTAAAGCGCGTTAGGAAACCTAAATACAGCGTAAACCGCGGCTTTACCTGATCTTGACGAGCTGCGGTCTATCAAGTGCGAATGATGTTCGACACGCGACTCACCATTCCCGAACAACAGGCGGGATCGCAGGGCAAGGCGCTGCGGGCGTTCGGCTGGCACGAGCTGACCGCCCGGATCAACGCTGCGCGCGATTTGCGCCAGGTTCTGCGCGAAGACACATGCCTGCTTACGGCCAGTTTCGGCGATGCAGCAGCCGGTTATTTCTCCGGCAGCGGTCAAGGCAAACGGAGCGTTAACCCTGATGCTTTAGGGGCAGGCAAAGCTTGCGATGGCATGGAACCGGGCAGTCAAGGTGAAGCGGCAACAGGCGACCGAGAGATTTAGATGATTGAAAACCAGGATATTCGACCAGCACAAGTGATCGGCCCGCTCGGCGAGCCGCTGACGATTGCTGACCTGCCTCCGCCGGAAACCAAGCGGTGGGTGGTGCGGCGCAAGGCCGAAGTCGTGGCTGCGGTCAACGGCGGCTTGCTGACGATCGACGAAGTGCTCGATCGCTACAACCTCACGCTCGAAGAGTTCGCCTCGTGGCAGCGCGCGGTCGACCGTTCGGGCATGCAGGGCCTGCGCGTAACGCGCATCCAGCACTATCGCGATCTCTACGAACGCCAGCTCAAATACTGATTTCGTGCATACGTTCACGCGCACGGCGCGGGAGGTTTCGGCCTTCCGCGCCGTTTTCGTTTGAATTCAAATGCCATGCGCCCTTGCGCCAGTAGCCCACAGGGGGCCATAAGGCCCTATTCGAGCAAGAGGAGGAGGCGAATATGGGTTGGATTATCGCATTGATCGTGGGCGGCGTGGCCGGATGGCTGGCCAGCCTGGTGATGAACCGCGATGCCTCGATGGGCATTTTCTGGAACATTGTGGTGGGTTGCGTCGGTTCGGTGATCGGCAATATGGTTGCAGGGCCACTGCTCGGCATTACCGGAAGCGTGCAGGAATTCTCGCTGACCGGTCTGGTTGTGGCGGTGATCGGCGCGGTTATCCTGCTGGGCATCGTCAACCTGATCCAGCGCGGACGCGTCCGCTAAGTACTTATGGCGGGGGCGTTTGCCCCGGTAAATACTTGGAAATATTGTGACGGAGCGGCAATGGCCGCTCCGTTTTTTATTTGGTTTAGCGGGAACACGGGCCTATGCCCCTCGTCGTAGCAGTATGTCGCTGGTCGAGTGGTGCGTTGCTGCCCCAAATGTGCCCGCCTAAAGACATCTTGCAGCTAGTGAGTTATGGGTATAACACACCCCGCGTAAAGGGAACGCGATGAATTACGAATCCACGATCCGGTCCGAAGCCTCGGAATCGTTTGATACACGCTTTGACCTCTCTGGCGGAGCGCTGGGCTCAACCCGGCTTAAGTGGCTGTTGTTGGCGGGCCTCCTGTTCGTGGCGATAATCGGCGCTGCCTATTACTTCCTCACCAATGGCGAAGCGGGGACCGTGGCCGGCGGCGATGATCGTTCGCAGGCGCCGTCCGTAACCGTAATCACGCCGGGCCAGGCCTCGGTTGAAGGCATGATCACCGCGTCCGGTTCGCTCGCTGCGCGGCGGGCGATGCCGATCGGCGTCGTTGGCGAAGGCGGCCGGGTGGTGGCTGTGCTGGTCGAGCAGGGCCAATGGGTCCGCGCAGGCCAGGTGCTCGCGTCGATCGACCGTTCGGTCCAGTCGCAGCAGGCGCGCAGCGCTGCCGCTCAGATCGATGTCGCAAAAGCCGATGCGAGCCTGGCGCAGGCGAATCTCGACCGTGCGCTGCAACTGGTTGAGCGCGGGTTCATTTCGAAGGCGGATGTCGATCGCCTGACCGCGACCCGCGATGCGGCACGTGCCCGCGTTGCCGTGGCACAAGCGCAGTACAATGAACTGCTGGCCCGTAACGCCCGGCTCAATATCGTGGCCCCGGCGGACGGCCTGTTGCTGGAACGCAATGTCGAACCTGGCCAGACCGTCGGCGCCGGATCGCCGCCGCTGTTCGTCGTCGCCAAGGACGGCGCGATCGAGATGCTCGCGCGGCTGGGCGAAGAACAGCTGGCAAGGCTGACCGTGGGCGTCCAGGCCGAAGTGGTCCCGGTCGGCAGCGACAAGCGCTTTACAGGGCAGGTCTGGCAGATCGAGCCAACCATCGACGCGCAGGACCGGCAGGGCACCGCCCGGATTGCATTGGCCTATGCACCGGAACTGCGCCCGGGCGGCTTCGCCGGAGCAACGATCAAGACCGGCCAGATCAATGCGCCGATCCTGCCGGAAAGCGCAGTGCTGAGCGATGATGAGGGCAGCTATGTTTATATTGTCGACAAGGACAACAAGGCGCAGCGCCGCGGCGTCAAGACCGGCCCGATCACATCCAGTGGCATAACGATCGAATCCGGCTTGGATGGCACCGAGCGGATCGTGCTGCGGGCAGGCGGGTTCCTCGCTCCGGGCGAAACGGTCAATCCGGTGCGGGACGGCGAAGAATAGGGCGCAGGGAGCCAGCAGTGAATTTTCGTAATCTGTCCGCTTGGTCGATCCGCAACCCGGTGATCCCGCTTGTCATGTTCACGGCTCTGCTGTTCGCAGGCCTGTTCAGCTTTCTGCGGATGGATGTGGTCAACAATCCGGACGTCGATTTTCCGGCAGTCAATGTCACCATTTCGCAGCCGGGCGCGGCGCCGACCGAAATCGAAAACCAGATCACGCAGCAGGTTGAATCCGCCATTCGCTCGCTCAATGGCGTTCGAAATATCAGTTCGACCGCGCGCGAAGGTTCGTCGAATACCTTCGTCGAGTTCGAAATCGGCATCGATCCCAATGTCGCGGTGGCCGATGTCAAGAACGCGGTCGATACGGTCAGGGGCAGCTTGCCCGACGGGATCCTTGAGCCGCGCGTAAGCCGGGTCGATATCGCCGGCGGCGGCTTCCTGGGCATCTTTGCGGTCCAGGCCAATGACATGACGATCGAACAGCTCAGCTGGTTCATCGACGACACCATCGCCAAGCGCATGCTGGCGATCGAAGGCATGGCCGAAGTCGACCGTTTCGGCGGGGTCGACCGCGAGATCGAAGTGCTGCTCGATCCGGTCAAGATGCAGTCGCTTGGAGTCACCGCGGGCCAGATCAATGCGGTGCTGCGCCAGTCGAATCTCGACGCCGGTGGCGGCATGGCCGAAGTTGGCGGCACGCGCCAGTCGGTACGCGTGCTGGGCAACAATGAAACCGCGTTCGAGCTGTCGCAGCGCCAGATCCAGCTGGGCGGCGGGCGCACCATCCGGCTGGCCGATGTCGCGCTGGTTCGCGACGGCTATAGCGAGCAAACGTCAAAGGCGATCCTCAACGGCAGCGAAGTGGTCAACTTCCGGCTCAGCCGCGCCAAGGGTGCATCCGACGTCGCGGTCTTCACCGAAGCGAAGGAAGTGCTCGAACAGATCGAGGCGGAAAACCCCAACGTCAAATTCATGCCGCTGTTCAACACCGTCAGGTACACCGAGGATCAGTACCAGAGTTCGATCCGCGCGATGGTGGAGGGCGCGATCCTGGCGGTTGTGGTGGTGTTCTTCTTCCTGCGTGACTGGCGCGCCACAATGATCTCGGCGATTGCCATTCCGCTGTCGGCGATCCCCACCTTCTGGTTCATGGACCTTCTGGGGTTCAACCTCAATTTCCTGTCGCTGCTGGCGCTGGGCCTTGTTGCAGGCGTGCTGGTCGATGACGCGATCGTGGAGATCGAGAATATCGTCCGCCACATGCGGATGGGCAAATCGGCCTATCAGGCCTCGATCGACGCTGCCGACGAGATCGGGCTGGCGGTGGTTTCGACCAGCTTCTGTATCGTTGCCGTGTTCCTGCCGGTTGGCCTGATGCCGGGCGTGACCGGGCAGTTCTTCAAGAATTTCGGTCTGACTGTGGTCGCTGCAGTGCTGATGAGCCTTGCTGTGGCGCGCATGATCACGCCGATGATGGCGGCCTATTTCCTGAAGGCAAAGGGCCACGCCACGCATGGCGAAGGCAAGTGGATGGACCGCTATATGAAGGTCCTCGCCTTTTCGCTCGACCGCGGCAAACTCCATGCGCGGCGCGAAGGCCTGCCCGGCCCGCGCCATCGCGCGCTTTATGTGATTTCTTTCATCCTGGTTGTTTTGCTGGCCATTGCACTGCCAGGGGCTGCTGTCTTCGCATCGTGGAACGCGCTCTCCGAGCTCGCCATACCGGCCACGGTGATCAAGGGGATCGGGATCGACAACACGCAAGGCGTGGGCTTCGCGCTGGTGCGTATCCTCCTGGTTGTGGAGCTTGCGCTGGTCACCGCGCTGGGGTTCGGACTTGTTCTGGCGCTGCTGCGCGGGTTGCGGTTTGTCACCGGGCTGCTCGGCTCGGGCATTGCCGCAAGCTGGCAATGGCTCGAAGCGCGCTTCTACGACCACCGCGTGTGGATGCTGGGCATTGGCTATTTCGCGTTCCTGCTCACGATCTTGCTGTTCACCAGCCTGCCGTTCCAGTTCGATCCCGAGATCGACAATGACAACAGCCAGGTCGAAATCGAGATGGTGCCGGGCACCACGCTCGCGACGACGCAGCGCGTGGCCAATGAAGTTGCCGAAATTCTCGAGGCACAGCCCGAAGTGGCGCGTGCACTGCAAGTCGTGCGCGAAGGCAGCGCCACGATCTTCATGACGCTGGCCGACGAACGCGAGAAGAAGTCGTTCCAGTTCGAACGCGATCTGGGCCCGCAGCTGGCGCAATATCCCGATGCGCGGGTGCGTTTCCGTTCGCAGCAGGGCCCTGGCGGCGGAGGCAGCGGGCGCGACCTCACCGTGATGCTGGCCGGATCCGATCCGGTGCTGCTGAACCAGACGGCGAACAAGGTGGTCGAGGAGATGAAGGGCCTCGACATGATCGTTGCCCCGCGCATTTCCGCTGACATCAGCCGGCCGGAACTGATCATCCGGCCGCGCCCCGATCTCGCCGCAGAGCTGGGTGTGACCACGGCGGCACTGAGCCAGGCGATCCGCATCGCCACCATGGGCGAAATCGAACAGAACACGGCCAAGTTCTCGCTGTCTGACCGGCAGATCCCGATCAAGGTGAAGATGCCTGCCGAGTCGCGGCAGGACCTGTCGACCATCGCCAACCTGCCGGTGCCGATTGCGACCGGCGGCTCGATCCCGCTCGGCCAGGTGGCCGATATCAGCTTTGGCGCAGGCCCGACCACGATCCAGCGCTATAACCAGAACCGGCGCGTGTTTATCGGCGCCGATCTTGCGCCAAACGTGCTGCGCGGCAATGCCATGACGGCAATCGACCAACTGCCGACGCTCACCAATTTGCCGCAAGGCGTGATTCGCGATGCGGTGGGCGCGGACGAATTGCAGAAGGAACTGCAGGAGAACTTCAGCGCGGCGCTGGTGTCCGGCATCCTGCTGGTGTTCGCTGTGCTGGTGCTGCTCTACAAGCGGTTGATGAGCCCGCTGGTCAATATGACCTCGCTCGCGCTGGCCCCGCTTGGCGGCGTGTTCCTGGTCTGGCTGGTGGGCCAGCCCAATTCTATGCCGGTGCTGATGGGCGTGCTGCTGCTGCTCGGCATCGTCTCGAAAAACTCGATCCTGCTGATCGATTTCGCGATCGAGGAAATGGAAACCGGGCGGCGCAAGTTTGATTCCATCATGGAGGCGGGCCACAAGCGCGCGCAGCCGATCGTGATGACGACCGTGGCGATGACCGCGGGGATGGTGCCGACCGCCGTTTCGATCTCGGGCGATGGCGCATGGCGCCAGCCGATGGGCGTGGTGGTGATCGGCGGCCTGATCCTCTCGACCTTGCTCACGCTGCTGATCGTGCCGGCCGGGTTCAGCCTGGCTGACGGCGCGGAAAAGCGGATCGGGCCGTGGCTGCGCAACCGGTTGCTGACCTACAAGCCGGGTGACGAGCACAGCGGACGCGGCGCCAAGCCCGAGGCAACTCCGGCTGAGTAATTTCGCGAGCTTTGTGCTAGGTCGCTGATCATGGCGAACGGGGCAAGCGTACCTTACCGATTTGGCGGCGAGCCGCTGACCGCTGACCGTGCCCGCCGCATGCGCTGGACCGCCACTGGCCTGCTCGCGGCGATGGCGGTGCTTTTCTTCACCACCCACGGCTTGCTCGGCACTCATCCTGCATGGGGCTATGTCAACGCCTTTGCCGAAGCGGCGATGGTGGGCGGGCTGGCAGACTGGTTCGCGGTGACCGCGCTGTTCCGCCACCCGCTGGGCCTGCCGATCCCGCACACCGCGATCATTCCCGAAAACAAGGACCGCATTGCCGACACCATGGCGCAGTTCTTGCGCGAGAATTTCCTCACTCCCGCCGTTGTCGCGCGGCGCATGGCGGGCATGAACGTGGCGCGCGCGGTGGGCGAATTCCTGACCGATCCGCCGCGCACGCCCAGCGACAGCGACGGCGCCTCGCGCCTTACCGGCGGCGTGTCCGAACTGCTCGCCGAAGTGCTCGAATCGCTTGATCCGGACCGGCTCGGCAACCAGGTGCGCACCGGATTGGGCAACCAGTTCGCCAAGATCGATGTCTCGCCGCTCGCCGGGCGCATGCTCGAAGGCGCGATCGCGGACGGGCGCCATATGCCGCTGATGGATGGTTTCATCCGCTGGGCCGGGCTTACGCTGGAAGACAATGAAGCCACGGTGCGCGACATCATCGAATCCCGCGCCAATGCGGTGATGCGCTGGACCGGCCTCGACGAACGCATCTCCAGCTCGGTGCTGGACGGGCTCTACAAATTGCTGGCCGAAGTGCTGGTCGATCCCGAACATCCGATCCGCAGCAAGATCGAGGAAGGCCTTGAAAAGCTCGCGCATGATCTGCAGCACGATCCGGCTACGCGTGAACGCGTCGAGAGCATGAAGCGCGACCTGATCGAGAATCCGGCGGTGGCGGAATGGTGGATGGGCGTGTGGGAGCGGATTCGCCGCTCGCTGATCCGCCGGGCGCGCGATCCCGAAAACGCGCTGGGCGGCGAGATGCGCAAGATCCTGGTGGAGATGGGCCGCGCCCTGCAGCAGGACGTGCGGCTGCAGATGCAGATCAACCGGCTCGCGCGCCGCACCATGGTGGGCGTGGCCACCCGCTATGGCGGGCAGATCGTCCAGCTGGTGTCAGAAACGGTCAAGCGCTGGGACGCGGTGACGATTACCGGGCGGATTGAAAGCGCGGTAGGCCGCGACCTGCAGTTCATCCGCATCAACGGCACGATCGTGGGCGGGCTGGTGGGAATGACGCTGCACGCGATCACGGGGTTGATGTGAGGGCGAAGGCTGTGACTTGCTAGGGCGAGGCCCTATACGACATGGTCGTTGTTAGGAATGATTTCATTGGGACGCCGTTGATGTCGAGGGCAGGTTCGAATTTCGCACGCTTCATCTCCTTGCAGGCAGGTGACGTTAAGGACTCCGCTACAGTCAGCCCTTCAATATGACATTCTGCGAGCCCGCCCGCCTCATCGACAATGACGAAAACGCCAAAGATGCCGCTCTCTCTGCCGCGGGACGGGCCTCTAACATAGCTGCGCTGCAATCTCTGAGCGATTTCGAAGATGTTGGTCCAGCGGACTTCGCGCGAAAATTCTCGGTGCTTGTCAATGTCGATCCCCTTCGACGCGGCAAGGTCCTCGATGCATTTGTTTAGCGCTTCGAACGGCTTAGCCAGATTTCCCGTCTGAAATAGAACCACTTGCTTTCCTTGCGAAAAAGTTACGCCATCGACCTGTAGCGCTAGATCAATGTCGATAGAGGGAAACCTCAGGGGTAGCGTATCAGTTCTGTTCGCCTCCATGCTTCTTGCTTGGCTTGCGCTTTTGGCGATTGCATCCTTTGCAGCTTCCAGAGTTGTAGCTGAATATACAAGTGCTGGTCCGAAGCCTGAATAGTCGCCAAGTAGCGGGGCTCTGTCCTTTTCCACAATGTTGCCAAAACGGTGCTGGATACCTCGGCTAGGTGTGAATCCCTTGAAGCTTGAGCCTGCCGCAATCAGTCCGAAGCGGGGAGTAGGTCCGACCTGGCTAAACAGAAGGATGTGTTTCGCATTACCCACGTCGAACTCGCGGGCAAGAGTGCATTTCTGATCGGCATAGTCGACATGCCAGGGGCTACTGGGTTTCAGAATGACCGCATTGTCAGTACCAGTTTCGGCGGATGCTGGCGAATTTATCGCGCAAGCGGCAAGGGCAACGACAAGCGGGATAAGGCGACCCATAAAACAAAACCTCCGACAGGCACGATAGCCCGCCGGAGGTTGTGATCAAGCTTCAGAAATCCTGTAGCTTTAGAGCTTCCCGGTCAGTTCCGGCACGGCCTTGAACAGGTCGGCGACGAGTCCGATGTCCGCCACCTGGAAGATCGGCGCATCTTCGTCCTTGTTGATGGCGATGATGGTCTTCGAATCCTTCATGCCCGCGAGGTGCTGGATCGCGCCGGAGATGCCGACCGCGATATAGACTTCAGGCGCCACGATCTTGCCGGTCTGGCCGACCTGGTAGTCGTTGGGCACATAGCCTGCGTCAACCGCGGCGCGCGATGCACCGATCCCGGCGCCGAGCTTGTCAGCGAGCGGCGTGATGGTCGCTTCGAAGGTCTCGCTGTCTTTCAGCGCGCGGCCGCCAGAGACGATCACCTTGGCGCTGGTCAGTTCGGGGCGCTCGCTCTTGGCGATTTCCGCACCGACGAAGCTGGAGAGGCCGGCATCGCCCGGCCCGCTGACGGCCTCGATCGTGCCGCTGCCGCCTTCGGTTGCGGCCTTCTCGAAGGCGGTGCCGCGCACGGTAATCACCAGCTTGGCGTCGCTCGATCTCGACTGTGGCGATGGCATTGCCGGCATAGATCGGGCGGGTGAAGGTCTTGGGCCCTTCGACCGACAGGATGTCGCTGATCTGCATCACGTCGAGCAGCGCGGCGACGCGCGGCGCGATGTTCTTGCCGGTGGTGGTGGCGGGGCAGACGAACGCGTCATGGCTGTCCATCAGGCTGGCCACCAGCGGCGCAACGTTTTCCGCCAGCGCATTGGCATAGGCGGCATCGTCAGCGACATGGACCTTGCCCACGCCCGCGACCTTGGCGGCCTGTTCGGCCACACCGCCACAGCCGCTGCCGGCCACCAGCAGGTGCACTTCGCCAAGCTTGCCTGCAGCGGTAACTGCGGCCAGCGTTGCATCCTTCATCACGCTGTTGTCGTGTTCGACCCAAACGAGAGTTTTCATGTCTGAAATCCTTGTCCCTGGCCCGGCCGCTTATGCGATCCCGAGCGCCTTGATCTTGGCGACGAGTTCGTCGACGTCGGCCACCTTGATGCCGGCCTGGCGCACTGGCGGCTCGGACACATTGGTGGTGGTGAGGCGCGGCGTGATGTCGACGCCGTAATCGCCCGGCGTCTTGTTCGCGAGCGGCTTCTGCTTGGCCTTCATGATGTTCGGCAGCGAGGCATAGCGCGGCTCGTTCAGGCGCAGATCGGTGGTGACGATCGCCGGCAGCGACAGCTTTACCGTCTCCAGCCCGCCATCGACTTCGCGCTTCACCGTCACGCTGTCGCCCTCGACTTCGACGGTGTTGGCGAAAGTGCCCTGCGGACGGCCCATCAGCGCAGCGAGCATCTGCCCGGTCTGGTTGCTGTCATCCGAAATCGACTGCTTGCCCAGCATCACGATGCCCGGCTGTTCCTCGTCGGCAATCGCCTTGAGGATCTTGGCGACCGCCAGCGGCTCGACATCGACGCCGTCTTCCACTTCGACCAGGATCGCGCGGTCTGCGCCCATCGCCAGCGCGGTGCGCAGCGTTTCCTGCGCTTTCGCCGGGCCGATCGACACCGCGACGATCTCGGTCGCCTTGCCCGCTTCCTTGATGCGGATCGCCTCTTCCACCGCGATCTCGTCAAACGGGTTCATGCTCATCTTGACGTTGGCAAGATCAACGCCCGAACCGTCCGCCTTGACGCGCGGCTTGACGTTGTAGTCGATCACCCGCTTGACGGGCACGAGGATTTTCATCGGGGTTCTCCCTCTACGAATCTGACTTGCGCCCTAGCTTGCGTTTACGTAAACGTCAAGGGAGGGGCGGTTGCTTTCAGTGCTCAGGCCGCCTGCTTCACCTCGGCGACGATCTTCTTCGCGGCATCGCCCAGATTGTCCGCGCTGACGATCGGCAAGCCCGAATTGTTGAGGATCGCCTTGCCTTCCTCGACATTGGTGCCTTCGAGGCGGACGACGAGCGGGACCGACAGGTTCACGTCCTTCGCCGCGGCGACAATGCCGTCAGCGATCACGTCGCACTTCATGATCCCGCCGAAGATGTTGACCAGGATCCCCTCGACCGCCGGGTCCTTCAGGATGATCTTGAACGCCGCGGTCACTTTCTCGCGGGTGGCGCCGCCGCCCACGTCGAGGAAGTTGGCCGGGAATGCGCCGTTGAGCTTGATGATGTCCATCGTCGCCATGGCCAGGCCCGCACCATTGACCATGCAGCCGATATTGCCGTCGAGCTTGATGTAGGCGAGATCGTATTCGCTCGCCTCGACTTCAGCCGGGTCTTCCTCGGTCACATCGCGCAGTGCTTCCACGTCCTTGTGGCGGAACAACGCATTGCCGTCGAAGCTCATCTTGGTGTCGAGCACCAGCAAGTTGCCGTCAGCCGTTTCGACCAGCGGGTTGATCTCCAGCATTTCGCAGTCGAGATCCATGAACGCGGTGTAGAGCTGCTTGGTCAGCTTCTGCGCCTGCTTGTTGAGATCGCCGGTCAGCTTCAGCGCGAATGCTGCGGCGCGGCCATGATGCGGCATGAAGCCCTGCGCCGGATCGATCGTGATGGTGGTGATCTTTTCCGGCGTCGAATGCGCGACTTCCTCGATGTCCATCCCGCCTTCGGTCGAAACGATCATGGCGACCCGGCCCGAAGCCCGATCGACCAGCATCGAGAGGTAGTATTCCTTGGCGATGTCGACACCGTCGGTGACGTAGAGGCGGTTGACCTGCTTGCCCGCTTCGCCGGTCTGGATCGTCACCAGCGTGTTGCCGAGCATTTCCTTCGCATTGGCTTCGACTTCCTCAATGCTCTTGGCGAGCCGCACGCCGCCCTTGGCATCGGCCGGAAGTTCCTTGAACTTGCCTTTGCCGCGCCCGCCGGCGTGGATCTGCGCCTTCACGACATAGAGCGGCCCGGGCAGCTTCTTGGCGCCTTCGACCGCTTCGTCCACGGTCAGTGCGGCGTGGCCGGCAGGGATGCCGATGCCATATTTCGCGAGCAGTTCCTTGGCCTGGTATTCGTGAATATTCATGGGAAGGACGTGTCCTCTGTCTGCAGCTCGTGGGGAATAGTTCGCTGCGCGCCTAAGCATGGATTGCACGCCTTGAAAAGTAGACTTTCGGCGTGCAGTGGCGGGACTGGCAAAAAGAGGGGCATGGAGCATCTGTGATCGACCGGCAGCGCTTTGAGGCGATCGTCCGCGAAGCCGGGCGCATGGCGCATGACCTGTGGCCGGGCGCGGGCCATGCGCTTGACAGCTGGGACAAGGAGCCGGGTACGCCGGTGTCCGAAGCGGATCTTGCGGTCGATGCCTTTCTGAAGCGGGAGCTGGGCTTGCTCTTGCCGGCAGCAGGATGGCTTTCCGAAGAGACCGCCGATTGCCATTCGCGGCTGCCGCGCGACCTGGTGTGGCTGGTCGATCCGATCGACGGCACGCGAGATTTCGTGCGCGGGCGCAGCGGCTGGTGCGTCTCGGTGGCGCTGGTGAGCGGCGGGCGGCCGCTGATCGGCATGCTGGATGCTCCCGCGCGGGGCGAGCATTGGCTGGCCGAAGCGGGCAAGGGGGCCTGGCGCAACGGCGAACCGCTGAATGCCTCACGCAGAGCGCAATTCAGCGGTGCGCGCGTGCCCGCCGACCACCTGCCGCGCGAAGACAGCGATCTGACGCTGGTCGACAAGCCCAACTCGATCGCGCTCAGGATCGCGATGGTTGCGGCCGATGAAGCCGATCTGGTGGCAACGCTGCGCTGGGGCTACGAGTGGGACATCGCCGCTGCCACGCTAATCGCGCGCGAAGCCGGGGCCGAAGTGACCGACGCCTTCGGCGCGCAGCTGCGCTATAACAAGCATGACCCGCGTGCATTCGGCTTGCTCGTATGCGCCCCCGAGATTCACGGCGAAGCGGTTGCGCGGCTAGCGGAGCGGGCGGCAGAACTTGCGCCCCGCACCAGATAGCCTGCCTGGCCCAACAAGAAAGGGCTGACCCATGGGCCAGCCCTTGCATGGTTGTGCTTCAAGCCGCTCTTAGCGCTGCTGGGCCTGCGCCGCGCGAACTTCCTCTTCGGTGAAGGGGATGATCTTGATTTCGACCCGGCGGTTGCGCGAACGGCCTTCTTCGGTCCCGTTGTCGGCAATCGGCATGGTTTCGCCGAAGCCTTGCCAGCGAATCCGCGCCTGCGAAACGCCGCGCGATTGCAGGTAGTTGGCAACGGTCTGCGCGCGCCGTTCCGACAGTGCCTGGTTGAAAGCATCCGAGCCGGTCGAATCGGTGTGGCCGTACACGTCGATAATGCTGTTGGGATATTTGATCAGGCTGTCTGCCACGCCGTTCAGCGTGTCGCGGAATGCGGGCTTCAGCGTGGCGCTACCAACATCGAAGGTCACCCCGTCAGGCAAATTGACCAGGATCGCCTGGCCGTTGTCGACTTCGGTCACATCGACGCCTGAACCCTCGGTCTCTTCCTTGAGCTCCTTGATCTGCTGGTCCATCCGGTAGCCGACATAGCCACCCGCAGCGCCGCCCGCGACCGCGCCGACGATGCGGCCGGTCTTGCCGCCGATTGCGCCGCCCAGCAGGCCGCCGAGAACTGCGCCACCGACGCCGCCGATGGCGGTGCGCGAAACCTTCTTCTCTCCGGTATTGGGATCGGTCACACAGGCACTGGTGCCGACCAACGAGGCCGCCGCGAGGCTGGACAGGACTATTCGGGATGTTTTCATCGCACTTTTCTCCTTCTCAAGGGCACAACGGAACGTTGCGCCTCGCCCCCGCGATCGCGCCTCGCCCCCGAAGCGTTGACCGCTATCCCCGTATTGTTAGGCGCTTACGCCTTGCTGCGCAATGAAGCTGGCAAGGCGCCGCTTTTGTGCTAGCGGGGAATGATCGTGACACCCTTTCCCTGGCCAGACGCAATCATCATTGCCGGTTTGATCGTGCTCAACGGCGTATTCGCCATGTCCGAGCTGGCGATCGTCTCGGCCAAGACCGCGAGCCTGCGTGGCAAGCGCGACAAGGGATCGCCCAGTGCGCGCGTGGCGCTGCAGCTGGCGGCCGATCCGGGCAAGTTCCTGTCAACCGTCCAGATCGGTATCACGCTGATCGGCATCATTGCCGGCGCCTATTCGGGCGCAAGCCTGGGCGCCCCGGCAGGGGAAAGGCTGGCGCAGTTGGGCGTGCCGCCGGAATGGGCCGAAGATGCAGGCTTTGCGCTGGTGATCGCGCTGACGACCTATTTCAGCCTGGTGGTGGGCGAACTGGTGCCCAAACAGCTGGCGCTGCGCCACGCTGTGCCGATCGCGCTCGTCATGGCCCGGCCGATGGCATTCCTGGCGCGCGTCGCCGCGCCGCTGGTGTGGGTGCTCGACACCTCCTCGGGCCTGCTGATTCGCCTCATGGGTGTGCGCCCCGGCGGGCAATCCTCGGTCACCGCGGAAGAGCTGCACATGATCTTCGCCGACGCCACCCGTTCGGGCGTGATCGAGGCGGACCAGCACCAGATCCTGGCCGGGGTGGTGCGGCTGGCCGAACGGCCGGTGCGCGAGATGATGACGCCGCGCACCGAAGTCGACTGGATCGATGTTGGCGCTGACGAGGCAGAGATCCGCCAGACGATCGAAGACAGTCCGCATTCGCTGCTGCCCGTGGTGGACGGATCGCCCGATGCCGTGCTGGGCGTCGTCAAGGTGCGCGAAGTGCTGGCGACCATGGTGGCCGGGCGCAAGGTGAACCTGCGCCGACTGATGAAGAAGGCCGAGGTGGTGCCTGACCAGCTTGACGCGATGGATGCACTGCGGGTGCTCCAGCAGTCCGAAATCGCCATGGCGATGGTGCATGACGAATACGGCCATCTCGACGGGATCGTCACCCCGGTCGACCTGCTGACTGCGATTGTCGGCGAGTTCGTAAGCGATCAGGATCAGGGCGAAGGCCCGCTGATTACCGAGCGCGAGGATGGCTCGCTGCTGGTCTCGGGCGCGCTGTCAGCCGATGCCCTGGCTGACCGGCTGGGCATCGAATATGCCGATGACCGCGAATTCGGCACGGTGGCGGGCTATGTCCTGTCCGTGCTCAAGCAGCTGCCCGAGGAAGGCGAGCATTTCCACGATCAGGGCTGGCGCTTCGAAGTCGTCGATATGGACGGCCGCCGCATCGACAAGCTTCTGGTGTCACGGGAAATGGAGTCGTCGCAGCGCTCGTGAGTTAAAGCTGGCAACGAAGTCTTCAGGCTTCGCAAGCGCGACTGCGCGGCCGCAGCAGCTCGACTGTAAGGAGAAATGGCAGCGAGGAGGGCCGCCCGGATGGGTGCCCTCAAATCAGGAAGGTATAACCGCCTGCGCTGAGGCGCCGTCGCCTTCGGGCGCGGCGATGATGTCGCGCGTTACGCTGCCCTTGGCGACAGTGTTGGTTTGCGGATCGCCCACTGAGGAGCGGATACCGGGCGCGGCTGCGCCGGCACGGTCAAGCGCGCTGGTTTCGATCGCGCTGCGCTGGGCCGGGCCGCCGAACAGCGCCTCAAGCGCCTGTTCCGAGGCGGTTCCTTCGCTCGGACGCGGGGCACCAGGTGCGGGCGGCACCAGGTTGAAATCGGGCGGGACCACCAGCGGGGCCTGGCGCTGCACCGCGAATTCATCGGGGCGCTCGCGGTTGAGAAAGCCGCCGCTGCCGCATCCGGCCAGCAGGGCGCTGGTGGCGATCAGCAGGATCGGGGTCTTCAGGCTAGGCATCGCATTTTCTCCATGGGCCGCTGCGGCGGCCGCTCAAACTGTCGCCTCGGCCTTTTCGCTGACGAAAAAGGAACGGGCAAGGATAATCACCACGCCGATGGTGATAGCGGCATCGGCGACATTGAAAATCAGGAAGGGGCGGAAATCCCCGATGTGGAAATCGGCATAGTCGATGACATAGCCGAATTTGGTGCGATCGACGATATTGCCGAGCGCGCCGCCCAGGATCATCCCCAAGCCGATGATGTCACCAAGCAGCCGCTCGCGCATCATCCACACCGCGACGACGATCGCGATCAGCGCTGTCACGCCCACCAGCACCCAGCGCATTTCGGCGCTGGTCGCTTCGAACAGCCCCAGCGACACGCCGCGGTTCTCGGTATAGCGCAGGTCGAAGAAGGGCAGCAGGTCGATCACATAGCGCTCGCGCAATTGCAGCGGGCCGATCACCAGCCATTTGACGAACTGGTCGCTGGCAAAGATCACCGCGGCAATCGCAAGGCCGATCAGCCGGTTGCGGGTAAAGAGATCACGCACCGACCACCTCCTCGCACCGGCCGCACAAATCGCCATCCTCTGCCACTTCGGGCAGCAGGCGCCAGCAGCGGCCGCATTTGTGGTGGTTGCTCTTGGTCACGGTCACATCGGCGCCTTGCCCGCGCGTGACTGTCGCAGTGATGAACAATTCGGCGAGGTCCTCGTCGCTGAAGCCATCCGGCACCGCATCGGCTGGCACGGTGACTTCGGCCTCCAGGCTTGAGCGGATCACCTTGTCGCGCCGCAGCGGTTCGATCGCTTCGTTCACCCGCTCTCGCAGCGCACGTAGCTTGCCCCACCGCGCGCCGTCCGCCTCGACGCCGGGAACGCGCGGCCATTCGAGCAGGTGCACGCTGCCGCCATCGGGATAGCGGCTCTGCCACACTTCTTCGGCGGTGTAGACCAGCACCGGCGCGGCATAGCGCACCAGCGCGTGGAACAGGATGTCGAGCACGGTGCGATAGGCATTGCGCGTGTTCGAATCCGGCCCGTCGCAATAGAGGCTGTCCTTGCGGATATCGAAGAAGAAGGCTGACAAATCCTCGTTGCAGAAATCGACCAGCAAGCGGGTGTAGGCGTTGAAATCGTAATCATCGACTGCCTGGCGCAGCTTGCCGTCGAGATCCGCCAGCAGCGCCAGCACATAGCGCTCCAGCTCCGGAATTTCGCCGACATCGCCCATGTCGCCGACAAAGCCGTCGAGCGCGCCGAGCAGGTAGCGGAAGGTGTTGCGCAGCTTGCGGTACTGGTCGCCCACGCCTTTGAGGATCTCGTCGCCGATCCGGTGGTCTTCGGTGAAATCGACCGAGAGCGCCCACAGCCGGATGATGTCCGCACCATATTGCTCCATCACCTTGAGTGGGTCGATCGTGTTGCCGAGGCTCTTCGACATCTTCTTGCCCTTGGCATCCATGGTGAAGCCGTGGGTCAGCACCTGGTCGTAGGGCGCGCGGCCGCGCGTTACGCAGCTTTCCAGCAGCGAGGACTGGAACCAGCCGCGATGCTGGTCGCTGCCTTCGAGGTAGAGATCGGCGGGCCATTTGAGGTCCGGCCAGCGCCCGCTTTCCAGCACGAAAGCATGGGTGCAGCCCGAATCGAACCACACGTCGAGAATGTCGGTGACCATCTCGTAATCGTCAGGCTTGTGGTTCGGCCCCAGGAACGCGGCCTTGTTGGCGCTGTTCCAGGCGTCCATCCCCTCTTCGTGCACCGCGGCGACGATGCGGGCATTGACTTCGGGGTCCTGCAAATACGAGCCATCGGGTCGCACGAACAGCGTGATCGGCACACCCCAGGCGCGCTGGCGGCTGAGCACCCAGTCAGGCCGCCCTTCGACCATGCTGCCGATGCGGTTGCGGCCTTTTTCAGGCACGAAGCGGGTGTTGCGGATCGCCTCCAGCGCGATTTCGCGCAGGGTGGGCGAACCGGCGGTCGCTTCCTCGTCGATGGTGACATCGCCGCCTTCCCCTTCCCAGCGTTGCTCTGCCTTCGAGAGCGCGGGAAGGTGCGCCAGGTGCTTGTCCATCGGCACGAACCATTGCGGGGTGCAGCGGAAGATCACTTTGGCCTTGGAGCGCCAGCTATGCGGATAGGAGTGCTGGTAATCCGCGCTGGCGGCGAGCAGCGCGCCGGCCTCGCGCAGGTCCAAACAGATCGGGCCGTCGGGCGCGTTGAAATTGGCGTTGATCACGCTGCGGCGGCGCTCGTCATGCCCGCCCAGCCATGCCCAGTCGTCACGGTAGAGCCCGCCATCGTCGACCGCGAAGACCGGATCGATGCCATGCGCCTTGCACAGCGCAAAATCGTCCTCGCCATGATCGGGCGACATATGGACGAGCCCGGTGCCGCTGTCGGTGGTGACGAAATCGCCCGGCAGCAGCGGACGCGGCGCGGCGTAGAACCCGCCGAGATGGTGCATCGGATGGCGCACGACGGTTCCGGCGAGTTCGGAGCCTTTGCCAGCCCAGCTGATGTAGAGATCATCCAATGCGATCCCTGCTGTCGGACCCACGCTGTCTTGCACCGCACGCCTCACACGCTCTGCAAAAACCTCGACCAGTTCAGTAGCAACGAGGAATGAATTGTTCCGCAGAAAGTCGCAGTTGCGCATCCACCGGGCAAGTTCGTCCGAACCGTCCGGCAAGTCGACATCAATATCGAGGCTCACTGAAATACGCTGATACTCAACCTCTGGCCCATAAGCCAAAGCCTGGTTTACCGGGATCGTCCACGGCGTCGTCGTCCAGATCACCGCGTGGGCGCCGACCAGCTCCGGGATCGGGCTTTCCGTGATCTCGAACGCCACGTCGATCTGGGTCGAGGTGATGTCCTCATATTCAACCTCGGCCTCGGCCAGCGCGGTCTGTTCCACCGGGCTCCACATCACCGGCTTCGATCCGCGATAGAGGTTCCCCGCCTCGGCCAGCTTGAGCAGCTCGGCGACGATCACCGCCTCGCTCTCTTTCTGCATGGTGAGGTAGGGGTGGTCCCAATCGCCCATGATGCCGAGCCGCTTCAGCTGTTCGCGCTGGGTATCGACCCAATGCTGCGCATAGGCGCGGCATTCGTCGCGGAAGGCCTTGACCGCGGCCTCGTCACGGCCCTTGCCGGACAGGACGGGCTTCTCCTTCTTCTGCTTGCGGTAAAGCTCTTCGACCTTCCATTCGATCGGCAGGCCGTGGCAATCCCAGCCGGGCACATACGGCGCATCCTTGCCCGCCAGGTTCTGCGTGCGGCAGACCATGTCTTTCAGGATGTGGTTCAGCGCGTGGCCGATATGCATGTCGCCATTGGCGTAAGGCGGGCCATCATGCAGGATGAACTTCTCGCGGCCCGCACGCGCCTCGCGCAGCTGCGTGTAGAGGCCTTCCTCCTGCCAGCGCGCCTGGATCACCGGTTCCTTCTGGGGAAGGCCGGCTTTCATGGGGAAATCGGTCTTCGGCAGGAAGACCGTGTCTCTGTAGTCGCGCTTTTCTGTCATCTTGCGCGGGCGCTTAGAAGCCTTCGCGCTTCCTCGCAATCCTTGTCCATCTGCACGACCAGCGCATCGAGGCTGTCGAACTTCGCTTCGGGCCGCAGGAAGTGGTGGAAGGCGACTTCGATCTCTTGCCCGTAGAGATCGCCGGAGAAGTCGAAGAAATGCGGTTCGAGCAGTTCCTTGGGCGGGGTGAATTGCGGGCGCACGCCGATGCTGGCCGCGCCGTTCAGCACTTGGCCGGTGGCAAGGATGCGCCCGGTCACCGCATAAATGCCGTATCGGGGGCGCAGATATTTGTCGATCGACAGGTTGGCGGTGGGATAGCCGAGGTCGCGCCCGCGCTTGTCGCCATGCTCGACGATGCCGCGGATGGCGAAGGGGCGGGTCAGCAGGCTGGTTGCGGTTTCGGGGTCGCCTTCGCGCAGCGCTTCGCGGATGCGGCTGGAAGAAACGACGCCAGTCGCATCCTCGACCGCGTCGACCACGCGGCTGGCCAGGCCCAATTCGCCGCCAAGGGTGCGCAGCAGTTCGACATTGCCCTTCGCGCCCTGGCCGAAGGTGAAATCGCCGCCGGTCACGACACCATGCGCGCCGAAGCGCTTGACGAGGATTTCGGCGATAAAATCTTCCGCGCTGGTGCTCGCCAGCTCCTTGTCGAAATGGAACACCAGCATCGCGGTAGCCCCGGCGGCCAGGTAAAGCTCCTGCCGCTGTTCCAGCGTGGTCAGGCGGAACGGCGGTACATCGGGGCGGAAGAAGCGCACCGGATGCGGATCGAAGGTGGCGATGATCGACGGGCGCCCTTCCTTGTGCGCCCAGCGGATCGCCTCGCCCGCCACAGCCTGATGGCCCTTGTGAAAACCGTCGAAATTGCCGAGCGCGATCACTGCGCCGCGCAATGCCGCGGGCATGGGTTCGCGGTGATCGAGCCACCTCATGCGGCACGCTCCAGCGTCACGAAGGAATAGGCCGGGCGGCCGCCCTCGGCGGCGTGATACTCGCGCGTAACTTCACGCCATGTCGCGCTGTCGAGCGCGGGCATATGCGTGTCGCCGTCGTATTCGCCATGGACTTCGGTCAGCTCGATCCGCTGCGCGAGCGGTTCGAACAGCGCATAGATTTCCGCGCCGCCGATCACCGCCACTTCGCCTTCGCCCGCCAGTTCAAGCGCTTCGGCGCGAGAATGCGCCACTTCCGCGCCCTCGGCCTGCCACTTGCGCGCACGGGTCAGCACGATATGGCGCCGCCCGGGGAGCGGCGCGGGGAAGCTCTCGAAGGTCTTGCGCCCCATGATCATCGGTTTGCCGATCGTCAGCGCCTTGAACCGCCTGAGATCGGCGGGCAGGTGCCATGGCAGCTTGCCGTCCCGGCCGATCGTGCCATTGGCCGCGCGCGCATAGATCAGGAACAGGCCGTCATGCATGGTCAGGCGCGGGCTTTGCCAACTCTCGTAACATGGCCCATCTTGCGCCCTTCGCGCGCTTCCTTCTTGCCATAGAGGTGCAGATGCGCCTCGCCGTCTTCGGCCAGGATGGCATAGGCGTCGAGCGCTTCCGGGCCGACGATGTTGCGCAGCTCGATCGTCTCGAAGCGGGTCTCGGTCGAGCCCAGCGGCAGGGTGCAAACCGCGCGAATGTGGTTCTCGAACTGGCTGGTGGCAGCGCCTTCGATCGTCCAGTGCCCCGAATTGTGCACCCGCGGCGCCATTTCGTTGAACACCGGGCCATCCGCCGTGGCGAAAAACTCCAGCGTCAGCACGCCGACATAATTGAGCGCTTCGGCGGTCTGGCGGGCGATCTCGCGCGCTGCGGGAACCTGCGCCTCGATCACGTCGCCGGCGGGTAGGGTGGAGGTGGCCAGCATGCCGCCGCGATGGACATTGGCGGTCGAATCCCAGAACCGCACTTCGCCGTCCGCCGCACGAACCAGGATCACGGAGAATTCGGCGAGGAAATCGACCATGCCTTCATAGACGCAGGGCTTGCCGGGGAAGCGCACGCTGTCGGCATCGCGCAGCGAGCCGATCCGCCACTGGCCCTTGCCGTCATAGCCGTCGCGCGCGGTCTTGAGGATGCCGGGCGCGCCGATCCGCTCCATCGCCATCGCCAGGTCACGGTCGGAATCGACCGACATATAGGGGGCGGGCTTCCCGCCCAGCCCTTCGACGAAGCGCTTTTCCTTCAGCCGGTCCTGCGCGGTCTCGAGCGCGCGCGGATGCGGGCACAACCGGCTTTCGGGGATCGCCGCGACCGCCGACAGCGGCACGTTCTCGAATTCCCAGGTCACAACGTCGCATTTGGCGGCAAAGGCGGCCAGCGCCGCCTTGTCACCCCAGCCATTGGCGAAGAAATCGGCGCAGACCTCGTCCATCACATTGTCGCCGGGCGGGGCATAGCCGATCACGCGATAGCCCAGCTGCGCTGCGGCCATGGCCATCATCCGGCCAAGCTGGCCGCCGCCGAGAATGCCGATGGTGGAGCCGAGTGGAAGCATCAGCCGTCCGGATGCTCCGCCACCGCGGCAGTGCGCGCGGCGCGCCAGTCCTGCAGCCGGTCGGACAATTCCTCATCGCTCAGCGCCAGGATCGCCGCCGCCAGCAGGCCCGCATTGGTCGCGCCCGCTTCGCCGATCGCCAGCGTGCCGACCGGGACACCGGCGGGCATCTGCACGATCGAAAGCAGGCTATCCATGCCTTTGAGCGCCTTGGACTGCACCGGCACGCCCAGCACCGGTAGATGCGTCATCGCGGCGATCATGCCCGGCAGATGCGCGGCGCCGCCTGCGCCTGCGATGATCACGTCGAAGCCTTCGCCCTCGGCGCCTTTGGCAAAGGCGCTCATCCGGTCCGGCGTGCGATGCGCGGAAACGATCCGCGCTTCGTATTCGACTTCCAGCTCGTCGAGCACCTCGGCGGCGCGCTGCATGGTCGGCCAGTCCGACTGGCTGCCCATCACGATAGCGACACGTCCCATCCCTTTGGCCCCCATGGTGACCTCAACTGTCTTTCAGATAGTACCGTTCGCCCGGCACCATCGCATTGTCGAAGTCATAGATGATCGGCTGGCCGGTGGGAATCTCCAGCTCGGTGATGTCCTCATCCGAGATATCGGAGAGGTGCTTCACCAGCGCGCGCAGCGAATTGCCATGGGCGGAGATGATCACCGTTTCCCCGCGGCTGAGCACCGGCAGGATGTCGCTTTGCCAATAGGGCAGCACGCGCTCGATCGTCAGTTTCAGGCTTTCGGTGCGCGGGATGTCGATCCCGGCATAGCGCGGGTCGGATGAAAGGTCATACTTGCTGCCCGGTTCCAACACCGGCGGCGGCACGTCGAAGCTGCGGCGCCAGATATGGACCTGCTCGTCGCCATGCTTGTCGCGGGTTTCCTGCTTGTCGAGCCCGGTCAGCCCGCCATAGTGCCGTTCGTTAAGGCGCCAGTCCTTGGTTTCCGGGATCCACAGGCGCCCGGCCTGATGCAGCGCCAGGTGGAGCGTGCGGATCGCGCGGGTCTGGACCGAAGTGAAGGCGCGGGTGGGCAGCACGCCCTTGTCCTTCATCAGCGCGCCGGCGGCCATCGCCTCTTCCACGCCGCGCTCGGTCAGGTCGACGTCCCACCAGCCGGTGAAACGGTTTTCGAGGTTCCACTGGCTCTGGCCGTGGCGGACGAGGATGAGCTTGGGCATGATTGCTCCGATTAATCCTAGGAGCGCGCCTCGTTAGCTGTCGTCGCGCGCATTGGGAAGCCTTTCAGGCTCCGATTCGGTCATTTCGCGCGCTTGCGCCTTCCGGCGGCGCAGGTTTTCGCGCAGTTTTGCCGCCAGACGCTCTTCGCGCGACATATTCTTGTGCGTCTCTTCACCCATGCGAAACGCATTGGCGCTATGTGCCACACACTTCAAGCCTCGCTTGACATTCGGCGCGCGCGCGACAATAGGCGCGCGTCATTCCGGCGCTGCTGTAGCTCAGTGGTAGAGCGCACCCTTGGTAAGGGTGAGGTCGGGAGTTCAATCCTCCCCAGCAGCACCATTCTCGCTTTTCGTTCACACCTTCGCGTGAACGTCCTCGGCGCTGAACCTCCTTCACTGCTTTCAGTCGGGCACCTGCGGGGCGGCCGCTTGGCCTTGCGGTTGCTCCGCAACCGTTGGAGACGGTTAACTTCTGTTCTTCCTCCCCACACTTTTGACGAGTGCGCGCCGCGTTTTCGCGCCGTATCCCCTTGCCATCACACATTTGCGATGGAGAGGCGGCTATGGATCTCGGACTTAAGGGCAAGAAAGTCATCATGAACGGCGGGGCCCATGGCCTCGGCCTTGCCTCGCTCAAGCTGTTTGCGGCTGAAGGCGCAGACGTCGCTTTCTTCAGCCGCAAGGAAGACAAGATCGCGGCGGCGAAGGAAGCGATCGACGCGGCCGGACCGGGCAAGGTCTTTGCCGAAGTGTTCGACATGGCTTCGGGCGGCGATGCCTACAAGGCGTGGCTGGAAAAGGCCGCAGGCGAGCTGGGCGGGTGCGACATCTTCATCCACACCGCCAGCGCATCGGGCACCGGCGGCACCGGCGACTGGCAGGCCTGCCTCGACATGGATATCATGGGCGCGGCTTTGGGTGTCGAGGCGCTGACCCCGCACCTCGAAAAGTCCAATAGCGGCTCGATCGTCATGATGTCATCGACCGCAGCGCTCGAAACCTTCATCGCGCCTAATCCGTTCAACGCGCTCAAGGCGGCGCTGATCACCTATGCCTCGCAGCTCAGCCAGGCGATGGCGCCAAAGGGCATTCGCGTGAACACGGTTTCGCCCGGCGCGATCTATTATCCCGGCGGCAATTGGGAAATGATCAAGGACATGATGCCGCAGCTTTACGAAGGCGTGCTGGCCAAGATGCCGATGGGCCGGTTCGGCAATGACGAGGAAGTGGCGAAAGCGATCGTCTTCGTTGCCAGCCCGGCGGTGCCCTACATGACCGGGTCAAACGTCGTCATCGACGGCGGCTTTACCCAGCGTGTTCAATTCTAGTCACGAATTGCCGTTCGCCTCGAGCGCAGTCGAGAGGCGTTGGTAAGGTGTCTCGACTTCGCTCGACACGAACGGGACAAGCAGAGGTAAGATCAAATGGCTGAAATCGACCGCGAGAAACTGCTCGATATCTACACCCGCACGATGAAGGTGAACCGCACCGACGAGAAATTCCGCCAGTTGCTGATGCAGGGCAAGGTTGCGGTGATGTATTACTGCGTGCGCGGGCAGGAGCTGGTTTCTGCCGCCGCCATGGCCGCGCTGGAGAAAGACGATTACGTCGTCTGCACCTATCGCGGACAGGGCGAGCAGACCGCCAAGGGCATTCCGATCGAGAAATGGTGGGGCGAATGCCTGGGCAAGGCGACCGGCACCTGCAAGGGCAAGGGCGGCACGATGCACATCACCGATCCTGAAACGGGGATCATGGTGACGACCGGGGTGGTCGGATCGGGCCTGCCGATTGCCAATGGTCTTGCCATGGCGAGCCAGAACAATGGCGACGGGCGGGTCACGCTGGTCAGCTTTGGGGATGGCGCGGCCAATATCGGCGGCTTTCACGAGGCAATGAATATGGCCGAGCTCTACAAGCTGCCGGTGGTCTTCCTGTGCCAGAACAACCGCTATGGCGAACACACCGCCTATGCCGATCACACCCATAGCAAGAACATCGCATCGCGCGCGGCGGGTTACGGGATGAAGGGTGTAACGGTTGACGGGAACAATGTGCATGAGATCTACCCGGCGGTGAAGGAGGCGGTTGACCGCGCGCGCCGCGGCGAAGGGCCGACGCTGGTCGAGGCGATGTGCTATCGCATGATGGGCCACTTCTTCGGCTCCGACTTCTCCTACATGCCGCCCGAACATATCGAGGAGATGAAGCGCGAGGATCCCTTGCCCAAGCTGCGCAAGGTGATGCTGGAGCACCAGTTCACCGAGGAAGAGCTCGACAGGATCGTCGCCGATATCGATGCGGAAATCGATGCCGCGGTCCAGCACGCGCTCGATGCGCCGCTGCCGGATACCGCTGAAATCTATCGTGACGTGCTCGAGGAGGTGAACTGACATGGGTAAAATCACCATGACACAGGCGCTGAACCTCGCGATCGACGAGGCGATGGCCGAAGACCCGGGCGTGTTCTGCCTGGGTGAGGACGTGTCGGCCAAGCAGGGCGGCGGGGTGTTCAAGGTCACTTCCGGCCTGACCGAGAAATATGGCGAGCACCGCATCCGCGCGACGCCGATTTCCGAAACTGCGATCATCGGCGCGGCGGTGGGTGCGGCGCTCGCGGGCCAGCGCCCGATCGCCGAGATCATGCTGATGAACTTCGTCGGCGTGTGCATGGACCAGATCGTCAACCACGCCGCCAAGCTGCGCTTCATGTCGGGCGGGCAGACGCCGTGCCCGATCGTGATCCGCACCACCACCGGTGTCGGTGTAGGCTTTGGCGGGCAGCATTCGGACATGCTGGAGGCATGGTTTGCCCATGTCGCGGGCCTGCATGTTGTCACGCCCAGCAATCCGGCCGATGCGCGCGGGCTGATGCGCGCCAGCATCGACGCCAACGACCCGGTGATCTTCATCGAGAATATCCTGTGCTACGGCCTCCAGTCGGAAGATCCCGGCCCGGGCTACCGCGTCCCGCTGGGCAAGGCGGCGATCGCGCGTGAAGGCAGCGACCTTTCGATCATCACCTATGGCCGCACCGTGCTCGATGCGCTCGACGTGGCGGGCGAGCTTGAGAAGGAAGGCATCTCGGTTGAAGTCGTCGACCTGCGCACCATCGCGCCATATGACGAGGCAACCGTGCTCGCTTCGGTCCGCAAGACCGGCCGCGCACTGACGCTGCACGAAGCCGTGCGGCCGTTCGGCACCGGCGCGGAAATCGCTGCCAATATCCAGGAAAAGTGCTGGGATGATCTCAAGGGTCCGGTGCGCCGGATCGGCGGGACATTCTCGGCCGTGCCCTTCGCGTCGCATCTCGAACAGGCCTGGATCCCGACCAAGGCGGAAATCGTCGAACAGATCAAGGCGAGCGTAGGAAAACCCTGATGGCTGAGGAAATCCGCATCCCCAAGCTGGGCATGAGCGCGACCGAAGTGACGCTGGCCGAATGGATGTTCGGCGACGGCGAGCAGGTCAACAAGGGTGACATCATCTACACCGCCGAGACCGACAAGACGACGGTGGAGATCGAGGCGCAGGCTTCCGGCATTATCCGCCCGACCGGCGAAGAGGGCGTCAGGTACAAGGTCGGCGACCTCATCGGCACAATCGAGTGAGGCTCGTGCCATGACGCCAAGGGAGATCCAGGCTGCCGTCTATGTCGCCGCAGGAGCGCGCGACTGGGAGAAGGTCGAATCGCTGCTGCACCCCGATTTCGTGCTCTACGAGGCCGGTTGCCTGCCGTTTGCGGGCGAATGGCGCGGCAAGGACGGGCTGCAGCGCTGTGCGGCGGCAATGTATGGCACCTGGGCCGAAGCCAAGGTCGACATTCATGACATAACCGGCGGCGATACCCACGCTGTGACGGTGCTGACGCTGACCATGACGCCCAAAGGCGGCGGCGAAACCTTCAGCCAGACCGTGTGCGAAATGGGCGAGTTTGAAGACGGGCTGATGAAGAGCCTCAAGATCCACTATTTCGACGCGGAAGAGGTTTCGCGCAGAGCGAAGAGCTGATGGCGATCAAGAAAGTCTGCGTGCTCGGTGCGCCTGCCGATCAGGGGCAGCCGCTGGTCGCCGAGCTGCTCGGTGCGGGCTTCGAAGTTACCGCCGGTGTGCGCCGCCCCGATGCGATGAAGGACACGCCCTGGCCTGATTTGCCGACGGTGCACGCCGATATCACAGATGTGGATGCCATGGCCGCCGCCTTTGCCGGCCAGGATGCCGCCGCCTTCCACCTGCCGTTCGAATTCGACCGCGCCAAGGCCGGGCATTTCGGCAAGTGCATTGCCGAAGGGGCGAAGCGCGCCGGGCTGAAGAAGATCGTGTTCAACACGGCATGCTACGTCGCAGACCACGACCTTGAACTGAGCGCGCATGACGGGCGACGCGATATCGAGCGCGCGCTTGAGGAAACCGGTATCCCATGCGTGTTCATCGAGCCGACCGTGTTCATGGACAACCAGTACCGCATCTGGACCCGTCCCGCGATCATGCGCGACGGAATCTTCGCTTATCCCGCCAAGCCGGACCTGCTGATCAACTGGGTGTGCCTGGAGGATGTGGCGCAGGCGATGCGCCGCGCGCTGCAGACCGATGCCGCCGATGGCATGCACGTTCCTTTGGGCGGGCCGGAAGCGCTGACGGGCGATCAGGTGGCGGCAAACCTGTCACAAGCGATCGGCCGCCCGGTGCGCTTCCAGAGCCTTGCGCCGGAGGAGTTCGCCGCGCGGATGAGCGAGCTCGTCACCGGCTCGCGCGAGGTCCAGCCGCTCAGCATCTATGACGGCATGGCCAAGTTCTATGCCTTCTATAATACCCAGCCGGTCTCGCCGCTGCTGGTCGATCCGCAGGACGCGCGGGACTTGCTGGGGATGAAGCACACAAGCCACCTCGACTGGGCCAAGTCGAAAGACTGGAACGCAGGCCTTGAAGGTCTCTTTTAGCACTGAACGGTCGCGTAGCGACCGCAAGGGCGACCGCCCGCCCGCAGCGACGCGATCTATGATCGCATGAGCGAGGATATCGCGCGCCGGATGGCGTGCGGAAGACTAAAGCGTCTGCCCGTCATCCAGCACAAAGTCCGTGCCGGTGATGAACTCCGCCGCATCGGAACACAGCATCAGCAGCACGGCATCAAGCCCTTCCTCGCCCATCAGGCGTTTTCGCGGGAAGCGCGCGATCTGCTTCTTGCCCGGCTCGGTCTCGAACCATTCATCGTTGATGGCGGTGCGGATATAGCCGGGCGAGATCGTATTGATGGAGATGCCGCGCCGCGCCCATTCGCGCGCCATGCTGCGCGCCGCCTGCACCACACCCGCCTTGCTGGCGGAATAGGCGACGAGGCCGGGCGAAGGCTCGAACGCGGTGATCGAAGCGATCATCACGATCCGCCCCTTGGTTATTCCCGCCGCCATCATGCGTCTGGCGCCCTCGCGCGCGGTCAGGATCGCGCCCTTGAGGTTGACGTTGAGTGTGTGTTCGATCTCGTCCTCGGGCATCTGGTCGATCATGCCTGCGCCGTCGATCCCGGCATTGGCAACGACCGTGTCTATCGTTGTGCCAAAGGCGGCCTCGGCCAGGTCATAGCCCGCGATGATGTCGGCTTCGCGCGCGACATCCATCTGGACCGGGCAGGCGCGTTCGCCGATCTCCTCGGCCAGCGATTGCAGGCGGTCCGCGCGCCGTGCCCCCAGCGCGACATTCGCGCCAGATCCTGCCAGCAATCGCCCGAAACGTGCCCCAAGCCCGGATGACGCGCCGGTGACGAGCGCAGTGCGCCCGGTGAGGTCGAACGAAAATCCGCTCACTGCCTGGCTGGCAATTCGCCGTTGATATATTTCATCAGCGTCGTCTGGAAATGGCGCACACGGCTGTCCTGGTAATGGCCCAGTTCCATCAGCCCGTCCTTCATCGCCTTCATCCCGGTCTGGACATGCGGCAGATTGGCCATGTCCTGATCGAACACGCCGGCCAGCGCTTCGCCCATTTTGTCTTTCGCCCAGGCGAACGGCTGGTCTTCGGGGATCACGGTTTTCTCGACGCTGCGCGGGCGCTTCTCGCCCTTGGGCGTCGGGAACAGCAGGCGGATCTCCATCGTGCAGGAATCGGGCGTTTCGCCGGGCAACCAGCGATAGACCAGCGTCGGCAGGTAACCGATCCACGGGCTGAAATTGGGGAAGATGTTGTAAGTGAAATTGTCGAGGATTTCGGCGTCCGACGCATCCGAATAGTCATAGCCATATTGCTGGGCAAAGCCCTTGCGCCCGGCATCGGCCAGCACCTTGCGCGCCATCAGCGGATCGTTTTCGTCGAAATCCGCGCCTTCGTCACTGGCGGCGAAGCGGCGATTGGTCTCCGCGTCCGAACCGCCCGAAAACTGGTTCATTTTCTCGAGGATGTAGTGCTGGTCCTTGCCCGCGAGATGCGGCGAAAGGACGCCCGACGGCGTGATCGCGCGGTTGAAGTGATCGCCGATATGGTCATAGCGGGTGTTGGCATCGCCCAGGAACGGAAGCAATTGCGGGTGCGTGGTGATCGAATGCCACGCCTCCATGAAAGCCTCCGCCGTGGCTTTCCAGTTGGCCGGGATTTTGCGCGACACCCACATGCCGGTGTAGCGGTTTTCGAAATCGTATTTCTCGTAATGCGACGCCGCCGGGCCCAGCCAGGTCTTGAAATCGGGCAGGTCGTGGTTCTCCGTGATCATCACGAAGCCCTGCCACAGCTCGACCCGCGCTTCGGGCAGGCTCATATCCTTGCCTTCCAGATGCTTGAAGTCCCATTCGCAGGGAATTTCCTTCAAGGACCCGTCGGTCTTCCAGGTGAAGCCATGGAACGGGCAGCGGAACTGGGTGGTGTTGCCGCTGGTGGTACGCAGCTTGCGCCCGCGGTGGAGGCAGACATTGTAGAGCGCCTTCACGCTGCCGTCCTTCTGCCGCGTGATCAGGAAACTCTTGTTATTGATTTCGAACAGCACGGTGTCGCCGGGTTCCGGCAGCTCGTCTTCGCGCGCGGCAAACAGCCAGACATTCGGCCACAGCCGCTCCCGCTCAAGCCGGGCGAACTCCTCGCTGATATAAGGTTCGACCGAAATCGGGTCATCGCCCATTTCCGCCACGGTTTCCTCGAACAGGTAATCGGGCGGGGTGCGGGTGTCCCCTTCGAGCATGTCGGTGTAGCTCATGCCTGGGCAGCGAGCTTCTTTCGCAATGTCCTTGATCTCGTTCATGGCGCTGTTCGCCTCTCCCTCGCAATTTGCGCAGTGTCCGATTGTGGGTTTATCGCACAACCTCTCCGGCGATCATCCTAGCGGATTGAAGAGGAGAGCAAAGCCATGGCCCGCAACGACACGATCTCAGCCATTGGCGAAGTGATGCAGCTCGCTTTCGTACCCGACGATTTCGACGCGGCGATCCGGCACTGGACCGAGACCATGGGCGTCGGCCCGTTCTTCCTGATCGAGAACATCCATCTCGACGGAATGAAGTACAAGGGCGAGCCGACCGATGCAGTGTTCACGCTGGCACTCGCCTATTGGGGCGATATCCAGATCGAACTGATCCGGCCTGAGAACGATGCGCCATCGATCTATTCGGGCGAATATGCCGCAACCGAGGGCCTGCATCATGTCTGCGTGCTGGTGGACGACATTGCCGAGGCGCGGCGCATCTGCGCGCAGCAGGGCGCCGAAGTGGTGATCGAAGGCAAGTTCGGCACCAGCGAAGTGATCTATGTCGATCCCGGAAAGGGCACTGGGCATCTGGTCGAGATCCTGCAGCAGGCCACGGACGGGCCAGACCTGTTCGCGATCATCAAGGCCGCCAGCGTCGACTGGGACGGCAGAGAGCCGGTTCGGCGTTTTTGAGTTCCGCACGCCATCCGGCGCGCGAAATCCTCGCTCATGCGACCTGAAGGTCGCGTCGCTGCGGGCGGCCGTTCGGCCTTACGGGCCTTCGGCCCGAACTGGCGCAAACAGCCTGAAAGGGACTGGGAACGGTCGCGCAGCGACCGCGAGCGCACGGCGCGAGCCGCAGGCGCTCAATCCCGCAGGGATTGAAGCAGCGCCGAGGACGAGGGCGCGGAGGCGCCCTCGAAACTAATCAGAAGCGCCGAGATATCCCAGTTGCCCGGCCTTGAAGATCGTCTGCGCGCGGTTGACGCTGTCCAGTTTCTCGCCCGCGCGATGGATGTGATAGCGGATCGTCGCATGGCTGCGATCAAGGATCATGCTGATTTCCTTGTCGGTCTTGCCGATCGCCGCCCAGCGCAGGCACTCGACCTCGCGTTTCGACAGCACGCAGTCCGACGGGATCCGCCGCTTGGTGCGCATCGCCTGGACATAGCTCGCGACAAAGCGCCGCGTCACATGCGCCAACAGCGATCCGTGCAGCGCGAATTCTTCCGACAGGTCTTCCTTGTCGCGATCGAGGCTGACGAAGCTGTTGGCCGAAATCTGCCCGAATGGCAGGTAGACCGGCACCACGATCGCGGCCTTGCACAGCGACCGCTTCTCGAAATCGGTCAGGTCGATTTCCTCGAGGTAGGAATTGCGCCAGCGGGTGTTGAAGCCGTGGCGGTTGACCCAGAACGGCTCGCTTTCATAGCGGCAGGCACGCGGCAGCGGCGAATGCAGCGCCAGCCGGTGGTCCTCCCACCAGCGCGCACCATCGTCCAGCCAGCGGAAAATATCGGCGTTCAGGATCGTGCCATCGGCATCGACCATCGGCTCCTTGGAAGAAATGTCGTCGCACAGCGCAACCTGCAGGCCGCGTTCCTCGGCTACCCGCGCCAGCGCCACAGCGGCGTCGTGGATGTCTCCGATGCAGCGGATCGTCACCGCTTCGAGCAATTGGTCGAGATGTTCCCGCCCGTGGGGCGTGCGCAATTCGACTACATTTGATGCCATCAGCCTCTCTCCATTCCTCGCCGGGGCAACAGCCCTAGACCCCTCAGGGCCAGCGCGTTGCCTCCCATTTTTGATCAGACACTCTTTGCGGTGCCATTCGTTAGGGAAAAAGGTAACAGAGAGTGAGGTGGGATGCGAGTCATGGATTGGCGCGGGGACAACTTCGGCAAAGCATTGAAGGCGCTGGCGCAGGCGATTGAGCCGGATCGGCCGGCGCTGGTGCATGGCGAGCGGATCCTAAGCTGGAGCGAGCTCGATTCGCTGACTGACCGGATTGCCGCGGGGCTTGCCGCGCAGGGCCTGAAGCCGGGCGATGTCGCGGGGCAGATGCTGCGCAATACGCCCGATTACATGCTGGCATATTTCGGCTGCATCAAGGCGGGCGTGACCCCGGTCAATGTGAACTATCACTACAAGGATCGCGAGCTGGCGGACATTTTCACGCGCTTTGGCCTCAAGGCGGTTTTCGTGGAGAGCGACTTTGCGCAAAGCGCCGGTGCGGCCATGCCTGACGGCACGCTGACCATCGATGTCGGCTCGGATGATTGGGCGCGGCTACAGGCCAGCGACTTGCCGGCCGGGTCCGCCGTTCATGACGATCCGCGGGCGCTGTTCTTCACTGCCACTGGCGGCACCACCGGATTGCCCAAGGCGGTGATGTGGCCATTCGATGCGGCGTGGCAGGCGTTCGGGATTTCGGTGTGGCAGCGCGGGCCGGGCGTGCCGCCTTTCGTGGCGCCTTCGCTGGCGGAGCAGGCTGCCGAAGCCGCGCGGATCGGGCCGGATCATCCCGCGTCGTCTTCCCCGCTGCTGCTGCTCAGCCCGCTGATGCATGGCGCAGGCCAGTTCACGGCGGTGATCCATTTGCTGAAGGGCGGCACCCTGGCAACTTTGCCGGCAGAGCGGTTCGGCGCCGATCTGGCACTCGACGAGGTCAGGAGGCTTGGCGCGCGCAATCTGTTCATTGTCGGCGATGCCTTTGCGCTGCCGCTGGCCGATGCGCTCGACGCCCGCAGCGATGCCGCTGAAGCGATTGCCAGCCTGCGCATGGTCACCTCGTCCGGGGCGGTTTTTTCCGAAAGCAACAAGCAGCGCCTGATCGCACACAACCCGGCGCTCACAGTGATCGATGCGCTGGGCTCTTCCGAAAGCTCCGGCACCGCGATCGTGGTGACGACGGCGGCGGGCTCGAGCGGGGGCGGGCGGTTTCAGGCGCTGCCCGGCCGCGAGACCAAGCTGTTTGACGAGAATTTCAGGGAAATTCCCAAGGGCAGCGAAGGCGTGGGCATCGTCGCGCGATCGGGGGCGCTGCCGCTCGGCTATCTGGGAGAGGACGAGAAGAACGCGCAGACCTTCCCCGAGATCGACGGCCAGCGTTACCTGATGACGGGGGACCGCGCGCGCTGGGCGGCGGACGGCACGCTCGAATTCATCGGGCGCGACAACATGTGCATCAACACCGGGGGCGAGAAGGTCTTCCCGGAGGAAGTCGAGGCGGTGCTGCAGGCGCATCCTTCGGTCAAGGACGTGCGCGTGGTGAGCCTGCCCGATCCGCGCTTCGGGCGGAAGGTCGTGGCGGTGGTGCAGCCTGAAGATGAGGCGGACGAAGCTGTTCTAGACACCCATGCCCGGTCAAACCTCGCGGCTTACAAGATCCCGCGCGCCTATTTCTTCACGGAGCAGTCGCTGCGGCTCAACAACGGCAAGCCCGATTACAAGGCGGCGCAGGCGATTGCGGATGCTGGACAGACCTAACCGGTCGTTCTTTCCGACTTGTCCGCCGCGTTGGTGCCCTTGATCATCGCGCGCAGCTGCTCCCATTCGGCATCGCCCAGCCCCTGCAGCGTGCTCCAGAAAGTGCCGCCGGTCGCCTGGTAGCCCGCACCGTCGATCGCGATGGTCTGGCCGTTCACATATTCCGCGCCCGGACCCATCAGGAACACCGCGAGGTTGGCGAGTTCATGCATTTCGCCATGGCGCCCCATCGGGTTGATCTCGTTGTTCGAATTGCCGCCGCGCCCGCCGGGTGACAGCCGCGCGCTCATCCCCTTGGTCGGGAATAGTCCCGGCGCTATCGCGTTGAAGCGCATGTTGTAGCGGCCCCATTCGACCGCCAGGCTCTGCGTCATGGTGTTGATCGCGCTCTTCGACATGGCGGAGGGCACCACGAAGGCCGATCCGTTCCACACCCAGGTGGTGAGGATCGAAATGACGTTGAGCCGGCCCTTCTCGGCAATGATGCGCTTGCCGATATTGTGCGTGACATAGAAAGTGCCGCGGAAAACGATATCGGCGATGGCGTTGAAGCCGTTGACGGAAAGATCCTCGGTGCGGCTGATGAAATTGCCCGCCGCATTGTTGACCAGGCCGGTAAGCGGGCCGTCGGCCCAGATCTGGTCGATCATTGCATTGATCGCCTCGGCATCGCGGATGTCGCAGGCGATGCCCACCACTTTGCCGCCCGAAGAACTGGCATGCAGGTCCATCAGCTCCTGCGCCGTCTCATCCAGCTTCCCTTGGCGGCGCCCGCAGATGTAGACGGTCGCGCCAAGCTTGAGGAACGCCTCGGTCATTTCGCGGCCCAGACCCGTGCCGCCGCCGGTCACCAGGATCCGTTCGCCGTCCATCAGGCCTGGGCGGAACATCAGCTGCGATACGTCCATTATTGTTGTCCTCTCAATTCGTCATTGCGAGCCGCCGCAGGCGGCGCGGCAATCCAGTCCCGTCGGCTGCTGGATTGCTTCGTCGCTTCACTCCTCGCAATGACGTAGTAGCGCCAGCTCAAAGGCCCAGCACTGTCTTGGCGATGATGTTCTTCTGCACTTCGTCCGATCCGCCAAAGATCGTGGCAGCGCGATTGTTGAGATATTTGCCCATCGCGGTTTGCGCCAGCTCGCTGCCGACCGGCTCGGGCGCTTCATTGCCGTAAAGCGGCCGGTCGAGCGGCAGTTGCAGCGCATCATAGCCCAGCAGTTCCAGCCGCAGCGTGTCGACCTGCTGCCCGATGTTGGAACCAAGCAGCTTCACCAGCGAGGTCTGCGGACCGGGCGCGCGCCCCTTGGCCAGATCGGCGAGGATGCGCAGCTCGGTTACTTCCAGCGCTTCGGCATCCAGCCGCGCACGGGCCAGCCGGTCGCGGAAACGCGGGTCATGCGCCACCGCGCCGTTCACGCCCGACGGCTGGGTTTCGGCCAGCTCGCGCAAGCGGTCGATGCTCTGCAGCAGGCGCGGGGCATAGCATGATCCGCCGCGCTCGTTTTCCAGCAGGAACTTGGCGATGGTCCAGCCCTGGCCTTCCTCGCCGATGCGATTGTCGACCGAAGTGACCGCATCGGTAAAGAACACCTGGTTTACTTCGTGGTCGCCTGACATCGAATAGATCGGGGTCACTTCCACCCCCGGCTGGTCCATCGGGATCAGCAGGAAGGTGATCCCCCTGCTGTTTCTTGACCGTGGCGTCAGTGCGCACCAGCGCGAAGATCCAGTCGGCATGATGCGCGTGCGTGGTCCAGATCTTCGATCCGTTGACGACATACTGGTCGCCCTCAAGCCGCGCTGACGTCTTGAGCGAGGCAAGGTCTGAGCCCGAACCCGGTTCGGAATAGCCCTGGCACCAGTAATCCTCGCCCGACAGGATGCGCGGCAGGAAGCGCGCCTTCTGCTCCGGCGTGCCGAATTCACAGATCACCGGGCCGACCAGCCGCAGGCCCAGGATGGAGATCGCCGGCGCGCCCGCCAGCGCGCATTCCTTTTCGAAAATGAACTTCTGCGTCGGCGTCCAGCCGGTGCCGCCGTCCTCCTTCGGCCAGTGATAGGCCACCCAGCCCTTGTCATTGAGGATGCGGTGCCATTCCATCCCGATATCGGGCTCTACGAACACGCCGGGCGTGCGCCGCGCGCCGTCGCGCAGCCGGTCAGGCAGGTTGTCCTTCAGGAAGGCGCGCACTTCTTCGCGAAAGGCGAGGTCTTCGGCTGAGAAATCCATATCCATCGGGCTCAATCTCCTTCCCGAAGGGCCCAGGCAATGCCCCGGCGCAGCAGGTCGTAATAGACGTCGTAATTCCAGGCGCACATTTCCTTGTGCGGGTAGAAATCGACCATGCCGGGCAGGTCGTAATGCCCGCGGCAATGGCCCAGCGTGTTGTAGACGATCCGCCCCTTGCCGATATCGCGCGTGTAGAGGATCGGCACGGTGGTCTTGTCCCATTGCCCGGCAACGAAGCCGGTCGCTTCGCCTTCGAAAGTGGTTTGCATCAGCGTGTCGATCGGGGCGGTGGTGTGCGACAGGTACAATTCGTCGACCACGTCGAAATTCTCGATCCCGCGCGTGAATTCATGGTCGTGATTGACCACTTCGACATGGAACGGACCGATCGGCGGGTGCGCCTTGAACTGGGTACCGAGCATGTCCATCACGTCGGGCCGGTCATCGGGCGCATCGACCAGCCCGCTTTCAGTGAAGACCAGGATCGAATTGGTGCCGTGCAGCGCCAGCCACTTGCCGCCCGCTTCCAGCCAGCTGCGCAATTGCTTGGCCTGCTCCACCGTGGGCATCAGGTCACAGGTATAGGTGACCAGGAAACGGCACTGGTCGAGCCGCTCCAGCCCCGAATAGTCGCAGGCGACGGTAGTGCGGATATGCGGATGTTCGGCCAGCAGCTTGAGCAGTTCCAGCCGCGGATAGTCGATGTCGTGATACTTGCCCGCAGCCACGAAATGGGCGTCGATGCGTTGTGCCGGTTGTGCGCCCATGATTAGCTCCTGATGCTGCCGCCGCCGTCGACAGTGATGTCGCAGCCGGTGGTGAAGCTGGCCTCGTCGCTGGCGAGCCAGACGACGGCGCGCGCCACTTCCTCAGGCTCGCCGATCCGGTTCATCGGGTGGGTCGCGGCAAAATTGGTCTCGATATTCTCCGGCGTGTCGGCGCCCGAATATTTGTAGCGATTGTACATCGGGGTGCGGATCGCGCCGGGATGGACCATGTTGGCGCGGATCGGCACGCCGCGTTCGGCGCAATCGAGCGCGACCGAACGGGTCAGGCCGAGCAGGCCTGCCTTGGACGCGCTATAGGCCGCAACAAAAGCCGCCGCCCGGATCGCAATCATCGAGCCGATATTGACGATGGCGCAGGGCTCTCCGCTCGCTTCCATCGCCGGGATCGCGGCGCGCATCCCGTAGTAGGGGCCGTTGAGGTTGATATCGATGGTGCGTTCCCAGGTATCGAGCGTGCCATCGACCACATTACCGGGTTCGGAAATGCCGGCGATATTGCACAGCACCGTCAGCTTGCCGAAGCGCGCGACCGTGGCCTTCACCGCTTCGTGCCATTGGTCGCGATTGCGGACATCGAGTTCGAAGGCTTCGGCATTTTCGCCCAGTTCTTCGGCCAGCGCCTTCGCCTTGTCGATCTGGACGTCGCACAGCATCACGCTGCCGCCTTCGTCCACGATCATCCGGCCGACTGTCGCCCCGATCCCTTCGGCACCGCCGGTGACCAGCGCGACCTTGCCTGACATGCGCCCCATCGTTCTTCCCCTTACCGCTGCAGGATCGCGACCGCGCTCAGCCCCGGTGCGCCGTAGACATGGCTATAGCCAGTCTTCGCCCCTTCGACCTGGCGCTCGCCTGCGCGACCGCGCAATTGCTGCACATTTTCATAGACTTGCCTGAGACCCGAGGCGCCGATCGGCTCTCCGCAGGCGAGACAACCGCCATCGGTGTTAATCGGCAGCTTGCCGCCAATCTCCGACCAGCCATTGGCCAGCCACTCTTCCTGCTCGCCGTCCTTGCAGAAGCCGTTTTCGGCCATGTGCATGATCTCGGCGCCGCTTTCGGTATCCTGCAGCTGCGCTACGTCGATGTCTTCGGGGCCGATCCCCGCGCCTTCGAACGCGGCCTTGCTGGCGAGCACGGTGGGCTTGCCGCCCTCCCTGATGCTGACGCCGGCCTGGAATACTTCGAAACTGTCAGGCGGGCGGGTCTTTACCGCCACCTTGGCGATCTTGACCCCGTCCGCGCCGAGTTCGCGCATCTTCTTCTCGCTGGCGAGGATCAGCGCCACGCCGCCTTCGCTGGGCGAGCAGAACATGTATTTGGTAAGCGGATCGTTGATCATCGGCGCATTCATGATCGTTTCGAGATCGATCGGGCTGCGCCGCCAGGCGTGCGGGGTGATCGTGCCGTTCCTGAAGGCCTTTTCCGCCACCCGGCCGAGCGTGGTCCGGCTGATGCCGTGCAGCTGCATATAGCGCTGGATCTTGAGCGCGAAGAACTGCGTAGTCAGCATCATGCCGGTCTGGCCGTACCATTCGGGCAGGCCAAAGTCCCTGGGCTTGGCGTTGAACGCGCCGCGCGGATGCTTGTCGAAGCCGACCGCCAGCGCAAGGTCGTAGAATCCGCTGGCGACTGCCATTTGCGCGGAAACCAGCGCGCTGCCGCCGGTGGCGCAGCCATTGGCGACATTGGTGAAGGGCAGGCTGGTCAGGCCCAGCTCGTTGACCATGATGTCGGCATTGCCCGCCGCCGCCGATCCGCCATACGCGCATTCGATGTCGGCCCATTCAAGGCCCGCATCCGCCATGGCTTCGCGCACGGCATAGATACCCTGTTCGCGGCCTGAACGGCCGTCTGTGCGCCCGAAGGGATGGATACCTGCGCCGATGATATAAACGTCTTCGCTCATGCCGCATTCTCCGGACGGAAGGCAAAGGTGCATTGGGTGTCGCTGAAGGGCACGATGCAGAACTCCATCGGCATGCCCAGCTTGAGGTCTTCCAACTTGGCATCGACGATCCGGCTTTCGACGATCACTTCGCCGGGCAGCTCGATATAGCCGAGCAGGAACGGTTTGAAATCGGGCGGACCTTCGCCTTCGCCGCTGCCCCAGCCTTCATAGGGTTCCTTGGGCAGGAAGTCCTGGCTGGTCCAACTCCACAACTTGCCATGGCGCGACAGCTTGTAGGGTTCGACATCCCTGGCGGCGTCGCCCTGTGGCATCGGGAACACGATCTCCCCCGAGGGCAGGCGGCCGCCCATCAGGTGCGGCTTGTCCTCATTGCTCCACAGATCGGGGTCGACTGGCGCCAAGGCAGTCATGCCGCCACCGCATATTCGACGAGGTTGGTGTCGACATCGCCAAACAGTTTCGACAGCAGCAGCACGCGCTTCATCGCATGGCCGATGGCCAGTTCGTCGGTAATCCCCATGCCGCCATGTAGTTGCACCGCTTCGCGCGCTACATGATCGACGTTCTCGGTTATATAGGCCTTCGCACCGGCTACATTGCGCTGCCAAGAGTCTACATCCGCTATATCTCCCAGCGCGGCGCGATAAAGCATGGAGCGGGCCTGTTCGATCCGCGCATAGCAATCGACCAGCCGGTGCTGCAGCGCCTGGAAGCTGCCGATCGGCACGCCGAACTGCTCGCGTTCCTTCACATAACGCAGCGTGTCATCCAGCAGCCGCTGGCCCAGCCCGACCAGCTCCGCCGCTGCGAGCAGGCGCGCTTCGGCGACGATTTGTGTCAGTGAATCGCCTGAAATGTCGAGCTTTTCGCCCTTGACCCGGATCAGGCGCAGCTCGCCCGCCATGCTGCCATCGGCCAGGCGATAGGCGCGCACTTCCAGCCCCTCGGCGTTGCGCGGCACCAGGTAGAGCGTGGTCGCATCGCCATCGCGTGCGGACACTATGAATGCGTCAGCCAGCGCTGCGCCCAGCACAAAGGTCTTCTCGCCGGTGATGGCGCCGCCCTCAACGCGGGTCTGCTTCGCTTCGAGGCTGTAACGCTGGCTACGCTCCGCCCAGGCGAAAGACGTAAAGCTCGTACCCGACAGGACTGCCTCCAGCGCCTCTGCCGCGCCGCCGGCTGCCAGCAGCCGCGCGGGCAGCACGCCGTTTTCGAGCCAGGGATCGGGGGCATTGCCTCGCCCGATCGCTTCCGCGACCAGCGCCAGGTCGAGCGGAGATCCGCCCATGCCGCCCGCCTCTTCGCTGGCAGCGAGCGCGATCAGGCCGAGTTCCGCCAGTTGCTGCCATCGCGCAAGGTCATACCCGCCTTCGTGCAGGCGCAATTTGCGCCGCGCCTCGACATCGAGCGGCGCAGTGAACCGCTCGACGGTAGAGCGGAACAGCTCCTGCTCTTCGGATAGGTCGAAGTTCATCGCGCTCCCCTCAACCGGCCCCTCAACCGGCCCTCGTGTAAGTGATCGGCAGCCGCGTAACGCCGCGCAGCATGATGTTGGGCAGGATGCGGATCCCGTCCTCATCGGCCAGCTGGAAATTGTCGAGCCGCTCAAGCAATTCATCGAAGGCGACGAACATTTCCTTGCGGCTCAGCATGTTGCCTACGCACATATGCGGCCCTTTGCCAAAGGCGAGGTGCGCGCGCGCATTCTGGCGATCGATCAGGAAGGCGTCCGGATTCTCGAACTTCGCCGGATCGCGGTTGGCCGCGGCATAGCGCACCTGCAGCATCGATCCCGCAGCGATCTTCTCGCCGCCGAGCTCAACATCCTGCTTCACCACCCGCCAGATGCCGGCGCTCGGCGATTCATAGCGCAGCATCTCTTCGACCATGTTCTGGATCAGCTTGGGGTCGCGCCCGCCCGCCGCTGCCTTGGCCTTCGCCATCTGGTCCGGGTTGCGGATCAGCTGCAGCAAACCCCCGGCGATGGTCGATGTCGTGGTCTCGTTCCCGGCGACCATGAATTGCTGCATGATCGACATGATTTCCTCGTCGGTCAGCGGAGTTTCGCCTTCGACGCGGGCTTCGACGAGATCGGTCAGCAAGTCGTCACCGCCATTGGCGCGGCGATCATCGATCAGGCCTTTCATATACTTCTGGTAATCGACGAAGCTGCGGACGCATTCGAGTTGCCGCTCGCGGTCGATCAGCTGGCTGAAACGATCGACTGCCGCATCGGACCAGTCCTTGACCTGCTTGGGATCGTTGTCGAGCCCGATCTGCTGGGCGATCATGGCGACGGGAAGGGGGATCGCGAAATCCTCGACGAAATCGCCTTCGCCCTTGTCGGCCATCTTCTCGATCAGCTCGATTGCCTTCTTGCGCATATCGGCTTCGATCGCGTTCACGCGCGGGGCGGAGAAAGCGAGGTTCACCAGCTTGCGGTTGCGCGTGTGGATCGGATGGTCAGCCGTCAGCAGAGTAGGCGGATTGTCCCAGCCTTCCGCCAGGATCGCCTCGATCTCGTCATCGGTGGCGCCCATCAGCGCGGCGAAATCATTGGAATAGATTTCGGGCTTGGAAGTGACTTCCGAGACCAGGTCATAGGAATAGACGACCCACGCATTGGCGGCGGCCACGAACTCCAGCTTGATCCCGGCTTCATGCACCTGGCGATAGTAGTCGAACGGATCGACCAGTATTTCCGGCGCAAACAGATTGCCTGCAGGCTTGTTCATCGATGCGGCTCCGACAGTGCTCTCATTACACCTCGCAGACTAGCGCCGCGGGCACGCTGCGCGCACTGCGTGAAAGTGTTAGGGAGCGACCCGAAAGGGCACGGCCAGCCTATCGAAAAGGCCAGCCTTGCGCCGTCAGCCGCCGCCGAATTCGCGCTGAAACTGGCCCATGTCGAAATAGTCGCGCCATTGGGCAATCTTGCCGTCGGAATCGATCTCGAACGTGCCCATCACCGGCAGCGCGGCGATGCGGCCGTCCTTGAGGTGGAACGCATCGGTCCTTTCCGTGAGCACGACACCGTCATCCGCAGCGATCGCGTGGATTTGCCAGTCGCATGCCGCGACCGGCCCCATGAACCCGGCCACCGCCTCGCGCATCGCCGCGACGCCCTTGATCGGCTCCATCGGGATATTGTGCCACACCACCGTCGGCGCGCACATGGCATACATCGCTTCCATGTCCCCGCTGTTCCAGTGACCGACAAAGGTGGTGACGGTTTCGATCGGGGTCATGGCGTATCTCCTGAAGTGAAGCGCAGCGCATTCACCAGCACGCGCTGCACATGGGGGTTGCTGTAGGTCTCAGGCCCGTCGCCGAACTGGCAGTAGACCAATGGCGCTTTGTCGACCTGCCGCCACCAGGCGACAAGGTTACTGCCTTCGGCATGCTCCCAGCCTTCGCGGCTGAACATGGCGCCCGCGACGGCGCTGGCTGCCGAGTAGAAATTGTCGCGGGTAAAATCGTGCCGGGCACGGATCAGCGGATGGACCGCGCTTTCGTCGATCTGGCAGAGATACAGTTCGTCGGTAACCGGGAAACTCTCGGGCAGACCTTCAGTAACGGGATGGCTCGCCACCACGCGCGCTTCGTAGCTGACATCGTGGCGATAGCCCGAATCCGGCACGGCCCGGCCCTGCCATTGCCCCGGCTGGTAAAAGAAGCGCCCGCCCAGCATCTCCGCCCACTCGGGCCATTCCGCCCAGCCGGCCAGCGCGTGGTGTATGGCGACAGCGCCTTTGCCGCTAGCGAAGCGACGCCGGACCGCGGCCTTGAAACCCTCGGACGGCGGGCGCGAGGTCACCGTGCCATCACCGAAAGTGTAGCCGCCCATGTCGTAGAATAGCAGGGCATCGGCTTCCTCCGCCGCGCCCCCTGCAACCGCTTCTTCCGCATCCGGATGGATAAGGTGCTCGACGTCCCAAGTCACTTTGGCCAATCCGCCTAGCTCTCGCCCCAAAAACTGGATCAGCGCAGCGAAGGGCTCTTCCTCGTAAGGGTGCCCGCCGGACAGGACGAGCAAGCTCCTTCGAGTGTCTTTGGTCATCAGGCAATCTTCAGGATCATCTTGCCCTGGTTCGTCCCTGCGAACAGGCGCATGAAGCTGTCGAAGGTGTTCTCCAGCCCTTCATCGATATGCTCCTCGATGGTCAGCCTGCCCTCGGCCGCCCACTGGCCCATCTGCGCTGCCCCCTCGCCAAAGCGTTCGACATAGTCGGCCACCAGTAGCCCGCGGATCTGCGCGCGCTTGACGATCAGCTGCCACAGATTGCGGATCCCGCGCGGCTCGGTGTTGTATTCGCTGATCAGGCCGCACAGCCCGACCCGGGCAAAAAGGTTGAGGTTCATCAGGCCGGCATCGAGGATGATCCCGCCGACATTCTCGAAGATCACATCGACGCCATTCGGCGCCGCTTCGGCAATCGCCTTGGTCAGGGCTGCCTCGTCCTTGCCCTTGTAATCGATCGCCGCGTCGAAGCCGTATTTGTCGATCAGCTTGGCGCATTTCTCCGGCCCGCCGGCGATGCCGACAGCACGGCAGCCCTTGATCTTCGCCAGCTGTCCCACGAGCGAGCCGACCGCGCCCGCCGCGCCGGTAACCAGCACGGTCTCGCCTGCCTTCGGCTCGCACACTTCGAGGAAGCCGAAATAGGCGGTCATGCCGACTGCGCCGAAGATCGAGAGGTAATTGGTTACGCTCGGCACCAGCGCAGGGTCGATCGGCTGGGTGAATCCGCCGGCCTGGCTGAGCGAGTAATCCTCCAGCGCGTGGAGGCCCATGACCCATTGGCCTTTTTCGAAGCCTGCGGCGCGGCTTTCCTCGACCACGCCGATGGTGCTGGCGCGCACCGGATCGCCAAGCGGGATCGGCGGCATGTAATTGCCCTCTGCATCCATCCAGCCGCGCATTGCCGGATCGAGCGAGGCGTAATGGTTGCGGATCAGGAACTGCCCTTCGGCAAGCTCCGGCGTTGGTTCCGTTACCAGCTCGAAATCCTCGCGCACGGGTGCGCCATCGGGGCGGCGGCGTAGGAGGTAGCGCCTGTTCTGCGGCATCATCTGTTCCCTTGCTGCGCTTCAGGCGGCGGCGATCTTCACCGGAATGGCGCTTTGCAACGCCTGCCCGGTGATCGGATCGTAATCGACCTCGTCGCTGGTTAGTCGGTTGGTCGATCCACCCACTTCGCGCACATTGTGCTTGCCCGCTTCGCTGTCGCCAAAGGCATGTGCCATCGAAATGAGCCCGCGCCGCACCCGGTCACTGCCCTTGGCCACGCCATGGATCGACGCATGGGCAGAGGTGATCTCGATCACATCGCCATCCTTGATGCCATGCGCCGCCATGTCATCGGGGTGGATATAGGCGGGGTTGGTCGTGATCTTCTTGCCGAGGTTCTTCAGCGGCTGTCCGATCGAATTGAACCGCGCCTTCGACCGGCGCGAGATCAGGCGGAAATCGAACCCGGCTGCGCGCGCTGCGTCCGCGCCATATTTCTCCAGCTGTTTGGGCATGTCGCCAGCTGCCAGCTGGAAACGATAGGCCTTGTCGGGATCGGCGGGCTCGATAACCGGGTGGAGATCGTCATAGATCACTGCCGCGCCGCCCGCTTTGCGCGCATCCTCGCGCACCTTGCTGGGCGGGACAAGGCAGCCTGCCGTCATCAGGTCAAGGAATTGCTGCTTTGGTGGCGGGCTGTCGCCATCCATCGGCACCGCCCCCCCCGCCAGCTTCATCTGCAGGCCAAGGTTCTTGGCGAGGTGCCAGAACATTTCATATTCGTCGATCACGTCGCCGGGCGCTTCGGCCAGCGCCTCGGTGTAGCGGGCATAGGCCTTCTCGTGCCACCATTCGGAAAGGTTGGTGATGTCTTCGCGCTCGAGGCATTGCTTGGGCGCGAGCACGACATCGGCGCGCTTGGCGCTGGCGCTCATCCATGGGTCGACCTGGACGAAGAGTTCGAGATCGTCGAGCGCGCGGCGCATCTTCAGCTGGTTGGGAAAGCCGACTTCCGGATTGCCGCCGACCGAGATCAGCGCGCGGATCTGGCCTTCGCCAGGGGTCAGGATTTCATCGGCCATCACATTGCACGGCATTTCCATGAACAGCTGGCCCAGCCCGCGGAAGCGGCTCTTGGCCATGCCAGGGGCGCCGAACATCGGCATGGGCGGTGCGACCTGGGCGCGCTTCTCGCCCATCTGGATGGTGTAGACCCCGGGCACGCCGCATTTCTCGCCCTCCTGCTTGAAGCGCGCGCAGATCGTGTTGAGGCAGGTGACGAGATATTCGGTCAGCGTGCCATTGCCGGCCATTTCCGGGCCGGTGCCGGTGACCGCGCAACCCTTCGATCCGCCCGCGAACATGCGCGCGGCGCGCACCAGTTCGTCCTTCTCCACCCCTGCGCGTTCGGCCGCGACATCGGGCGAGAAGGCTTTTACCGCTTCGGCCAGCTCTTCGAACCCGTCGACATGGGCGGCCACGAAATTGCGATCATATAGCTCTTCGGAAATGATAACGTTGAGCATTCCGGCGAGCAGTGCCGGATCCTCGCCCGGCTTCACCGGCAGGTATATATCCGCCAGCTGGCCGACTTCGGCCAGGCGCGGGTCGGCCACGATCAGCTTCAGCCCTTCCTTCTTGCGGTCGCGAATACGCTTCGACGGGCTGAACGGCGGCACCCCGCCGACCGGCGAATAATGCGATACGATCGGGTTGTTGCCAATGAAGAAGGCGACATCGGCTTCGGAGAAGTTGTTCGCGCCGCCCATCCATTTGCCATATCGTGCGGTGGTGAACACCTTGGCCGGCTGGTCGAGCGTGACCGATGTGAAGAAATGCTTCGACCCCACCGCCTGGGCAAAGCTGTGGCTGGCAGCCCAGGCGGAAGAATTCTGGTACCCGCCCGACCCCATGAAAACGGCCACGCTGTCAGGCCCGTATGTGTCGATGATGCGGCGCAATTCGGCCGAGACATGCGCCAGCGCTTCCATCATCGGCGTTTCGCGGAAATTGCCCTCCGCATCGCGCACCAGCGAATAGTGCAGGCGGTCTTCCGAATTGTGCGAATCCGGCAGTTCGCGGCCTTTCTTGCAGGTATAGCCGCCATATTCGGGATCGTCCGGATCGCCGCGCACGGCCTTCACCTTCCCGTCTTCGATATCGACCAGCATCGCGCAATTGGCGTGGCAGAAACGGCAGAAAGTCTTGTGCGTGTGGATGCCCATGGCTGTCGTTCCTCTCAAATGAATTGTCCGTAGACTAGTCGCAGAGCTCCCTGCGCTCGACTGACACTTTTGCGCGTAGCGAGGAGGGGCTGTGCGCCGCATTAGGCTCGCGAGACGCAAGCAGCCCGGAGAGAGACATCATGCCGACGACCACCCGCCAATGGCTCCTCAACGGTCATCCGCGTGGCCGCGGGATCGAAGACAGCGACTTCCGCCTGGCCGAGGTCGAGCTGGCCGATCCCGGCCCGGGCGAGATGCTGCTGGCCACCCGCTACCTCGGGTTCGATCCGGCGCAAAAGGGCTGGATGGAGAATATCGCGGACTATGTCGCGCCGATGGCGATCGGCGATGTGATGCGGGGCAGTGGCATTGCCGAAGTGATCGAAAGCAACGGCGGGCGTTTCCAGAAGGGTGACTGGGTATTCGGCACCACCGGCTGGACCGAGCATTTCGTCAGCGACGGCAAGGATCTGACGAAGGTCGAGACCGAGCTGTCTCCCACCGCCGTCCTCTCCGTCCTCGGCACCACCGGCGTCACCGCCTATTGCGGGCTGTTCAAGGTGGGCAAGCCCGTGGCCGGCGACACCGTGCTGGTGTCGGGCGCGGCGGGCGCGACCGGTTCGGTCGTCGGGCAGCTGGCCAAGATCGCCGGGTGCCGCGCGGTCGGCATCGCGGGCGGGCCGGAGAAGTGCCGCTGGCTGGTCGAGGAAGCGGGTTATGACGCCGCGATCGATTACAAGGCAGGCGATGTAAAGGCGCAGATCAAGGAGCTTTGCCCGCGCGGGGTGGACGTGATCTTCGACAATGTCGGCGGCTCGATCCTCAATGACATGCTGGCCAATATCGCGACGGGCGCACGGGTGGTGATCTGCGGCGGGATCAGCCGCTACGAGACCGGCAATCTGCCTGCCGGTCCGCAAAACTATTTCAACCTGGTGTTCCGCCGCGCCAGCATGGCGGGATTTATCGTGCTCGACTGGGCCAGCGAATTCCCGCAGATCCGCAAGCGGCTCGAGGGCTTCGTCCAGGACGGCCGCCTGCGGTACCAGGAAGATATCCAGCACGGCTTTCAGAACGCACCCGATACGCTGAAGCGGCTATTCGTGGGCAAGAACCGCGGCAAGCAGATGCTGAAATTGTGATTGTTTTGCGCATCCGCGTCCGCGGATGCGTCCTCGGGGCAGCCCCTTCGCTGCGCTGCGGTGCCCCTGCGGGCGGGCGGTCGCCCTTGCGGTCGCTGTTGCGACCGTTTTCAAGGAAAGGCTAAGCCAAATCCTCGGGCCGGTTCACATTCATCAGCGGTGGATCAAAGCCAATTTGCCGCGCTCCGACGCTTTCGGCAAAGCCGTAAAGCGCGCGCCCGCCGCCCGCGATAAGGGCCTCCAGCCGTGGTGCGAGTTCAGCAGGCCAAAGCCCGATCACCGGCTGGCTTTGCACGATCGCCGGGCCCTCACCCGCAAGAGCTTCAGCGAGGTCGGGCGGCAGGTTGGGCACATCGCAGCCGGTGCTGAGGACGTGGGTAAATCCACGCTCGGCGGCATGATGCAGCGCCGCGTTCAATCCACCCAACGGCCCTAGTCCGGTCGACGGACGGTCTGGCAGGCAGGTGAAACCTTCTTCCTCCCGACCGCATACGACCAGCTCGTCGCACTGGATGCTTAGCCGGTCATAGACAAGGTCGAGCAGGCGAAAACCGTTGTAGCGCGCATGCGCCTTGTCACTGCCGAAACGGCGCGACTGTCCGCCGGCGAGAATGGCCCCGAGGATTTTCAGTCAAACGCCTCGGTGGCCTGGCCCTGATCGTTATAGACCGGGCCTTCGCGGTCGACGCGGTACTTCTTGCTCGCTGCCCCCGTCAGGCCGAACTTTCCAATGTGATCGCGCATTCCGGCATAGGCGGCATTGGCGAAATGATGCGCCAGCGCTTCCTCGCTTTCCCATTCCTCGAACACGTTCACGCGTGCCGGATTGTTGCCGTCCGCGCTCCAGTCATAGGCAATGCAGCCATCCTGGGCGAGCGCCGCATCGATATGCGGCTTGGCGCTTTTCAATGCCTCTTCGCGCTGCGCCGGATCGAGATCGATCTGCGCGGCAATAACAATCTTGGCCAATCCTATTCTCCCTGTGGCTTGTATTCTGCGACAATGCCGAACTTGCGATGGGTAAACACCCAGGTGCCGTCGATCTTCGCCAACTGGTCTTCGTAAAGCCCGCCGACGACACGGGTTGCCCCATCCTTCATATGCAGGATTTCCTGCGTCTGGACGCGGCTGGTCGCGGTATCGCCGGTGACTTCGATCATGCAGGGCACGCAGTGGAAGCTGACCGCTTCGATCCCGCTCATCGCCTGTGACCAGAAGCCGACAATCGCCTGCTTGCCTTCGAACAGATTGCCAAAGAAGTCCCAGGTCGCGTTATCGGCCCATACGGTGCCCCAGGTGCCCGCATCCTTGCGCACCACGCCATCGGCATAGGTGCCGTTGAGTTCGGCAATCATCTGGCGATCTTCGGCGGGTCCTCTGAACATGGCGCTCTCCTTGTCTGATGCTGCGGCTATCAGCCGCATGGGCGCACGCTTCAATGGACACTTTTGGGAAGGGCGCAAATTCCGGCAAGCGCCTAGACACGGGGCGAGACCAGACAAGAGGGAGTGCGAGAGATGGGCCTGCTGGAAGGTAAGAAAGCCGTCATCCTGGGTGCCGCGGGCAAGGACAATATGGGCCAGGTGACCGCGCGGCTGTTTGCGGCAGAGGGCGCCGAAGTGCTGGTGGCAGGGCGCAAGGAAGGCCCGCTGAAGGAGATCGCGGAGGAACTTGGCGGGCATTATGCGCTGTGCGACATAACCAATCGCGCCGAAGTGCAGGCACTGGCGAAGACGGCCACCGAAAAGATGGGCCGGGTAGATGCGGCAGTGAATTGCAGCGGGTGGGGGCTACTCGCGAACCTGCTGGAGACCACGGAAGACCAGCTCGACCAGATCGTCGACCTGCAGTTCAAGGGCGTGCACCACTTCCTGCAAGCCTTTGTCGAGACGATGAAGCAGCAGGATCCGCAAGGAGGCTCGCTGATCTCGCTGTCTTCAGCCACCACCAAGGCGCTGATCAACAATCATGCCGCCTATATCGGTACCAAGACCGGTTCGGAGGCGCTCGTTCGCTGCGTGGCGAACGATTTCGGGCAATACGGCATCAAGGCGAACACGGTTTCGCCCGCGTTTACTGAAAGCCCGATGACATCGGACAGCTTCAAGGTGCCAGGGCTGGTCGATGCGTTCCTGCCGAAATATCCCCTGGGCCGCTTGAACACGAGCCAGGACGTGGCGGAAGCCTGCGTCTGGCTGTGCAGCGACCGCGCCTTCGTGACAGGTCAGAACATCCAGCCGAATGGCGGGCTGACGCTGCGCGGCAACCCGCAAGCGGTCGATATCGAAGCCGCTGTGGGTGCTGCGATGGCGAAAATGCAGGAAGGTTAGCTATTCGGCGCTAATATTGCGCCGTTCCCCCGTCGACACTGATCGCAGCGCCGGTGATCCCGCCGCCTTCCTTGCTGGCGAGCAGCAGCGCGACTGCGGCGATTTCCTCGACCGTGTTGGGGCGCTTGATCGCGGCTTCGCTGGCGAACATCGCGATCATTTCCTCGAACTCCATCCCCATCGCCTTGGCAGTGGCGGGGCCGTTGTTCTTGATGATGTCGGTCACGACCAGGCCGGGGCAGATGCAATTGGCGGTGATGCCCAGCTCGCCCACTTCGCGTGCCAGTGACTTGGTCATGCCGATCACCGCATGCTTGGCGGCGGTATAGGCGGTGAACACCGGCTTGCCGTGTTTCCCTTCCATCGAGGACATGTTGATGATCCGGCCGGACTTGTTGGCAATCATGGTTTTGAGCGCGCGGCGCGAAGCCCAGAAAGTCGAATAGACATTCCATTTCATCGCTTCGTCGAAGGCCTGGTCGCTGAGGTTGACGAGTGGCTGCAAATCGCCCGCGCCCCCGGCATTGTTGACGAGGATGTCGATAGCACCGAAGTGGTCAACGACCTGGTCGATGAAGCCTTCGACATCGCCCTGGTCCATCACGTCGCCGGGGACGAAGATCGCGCGGTCGCCTGCCCCTAGCTCTTCCAGCACCTTGGCGCCCTTGTCCGGGTTGCGGGCGAACAAGGCGACTTTGGCGCCTTCCGCCAGATATGCCTCCGCGATCCCGCGCCCTAAGCCTGCTGTACCGCCGGTGATCGCTGCGACTTTTCCTTCGAGTTTCATTGGCCTCTCCCAAGCTTTGAGTGACCGTTAGCGAGGCTGCGTCTTGTCTGCACCTCGCCAAAATGAAGGGTTGCCGCATTTCGCTGCCGCGCCATGACTGCGGGAATGGAACAGGTCGATGTGATCGTGCTGGGATGCGGGGCAGCCGGAATGACAGCGGCGCTGGCGGCGCATGAGGCAGGCGCGAAGGTCGCGCTGGTGGAACGGTTCGACCGGATCGGCGGCACCGCTGCGGTTTCGGGCGGGGTGATCTGGGTAGCGGACAACCCGCGCCAGCGCGCTGCGGGGATGCGCGACAGCCGCGAGGAAGCGCTGGCCTATTTCAAGGCGCTCGACCACGGCGACCTGGTCGATGATACGATCGAGGCCTTTGTCGATCGCGGGCCGGAAGCGCTGGAGTTTCTCGAAAACATTGGCGCGCTCAGCGTGTCGCTGCTTGAGGGCTACCCCGATTACTATCTCGATCGTCCCGGCGCCAAACCCGAAGGCGGCCGCGCACTCGACCATGATTTGTTCGCGCTGGGCGAATTGGGCGAATGGGCTGCGCGGATCACAGCGATCGAAGAAATGAAGCCGATGATGCTGCGCGAAACGCCGCTGGGCGGCGGGACCGGCGTGGTCGAACCGGAAGAAATGCAGCGCCGCATTGCCAACAATGAACGCGGGTTTGGTCAGGCAATGGTCGGGCGGCTGCTCAAGGCCTGCCTGACACGCGGGATCGAGCCGATGCTGGGCGTGGAGACACGCGAACTGATCCGCGAGGGTGGGCGCATCACTGGCATCAGAGGGGCCCGCGATGGCGAGAAATTCGAATTGCGCGCAGCGCAAGGCGTCGTCATCGCTACCGGCGGCTTCGAATGGGACGCGGAAAAGCGGCAGGCTTTCCTGCGCGGCCCGATGGATGCGCCAGCCAGCCCGCCCACCGCGCAGGGCGATGGCCTGGCGCTGGCCATGCAGAGCGGGGCGAAGCTCGGCAATATGACGCAGGCATGGTGGGCGCCGACGCTGGTGACTCCCGATATGCCCTGGCCTGGCGGCGAGCAGCGCGCCATGCCGGTGCTGATCGAGCGGACCGTGCCGCACTCGATCCTGGTCAACCGCAAGGGGCAACGTTTCTGCAACGAAGCGGCGAACTATTCGGCGTTGGCTGGGGCTTTCCACGCTTTCGACCCGCAAAGCTACGACTATCTCAACCTGCCCGCCTGGCTGGTGTTCGATGAGGACTATGTCGAGCGCTACCCGATCGGGCCGCGCCTGCCCGGCCAGCCGGTGCCGGAATGGGTGACGCGCGCCGAGAGCCTGCCGGAACTGGCCGCCAAGCTCGGGATCGAAGGCGCAGCGCTCGAAGCTACGGTCGCGCGGTTCAACGGTTTTGCGCACGACGGGTATGATCCCGATTTCCAGCGCGGCACCTCTGCCTATGACCATTTCTATGGCGACCGATCGCGTGAGGGCACCGCAGTCACGCTCGGCCCGATTGCCCGCGCGCCCTTCTATGCGGTTGAAATCCGCATAGGGCTCTTGGGCACCAATGGCGGCCCGCGCACCGATGGGGCCGCGCGTATCCTCGGCCATGACGGTGCACCGATTGCGGGGCTCTATGGCGCGGGCAATGTGATCGCATGTCCCACTGGCGGGATCTATGCGGGTGCGGGCGGCACGCTCGGCCCGGCGCTCACATTCGGCTATATCGCTGGGCGAAGCGCCGCGCGGGCCAACGCCTAGCGCCGCTTCGGCTCGAACTCGATATGCAGCTGCTTGAGGCTGCGCAGCAGGAAATGCGGGTGATAGGCGAAATCGTTCTTGCCCGCTGCGAACCACATATCCTCGAACCGGTCGACCACAGCGGTGAAGCCCCAGGTCAGTTCGCGCCGGGCGAGCGGTGCGCCAAGGCAATGATGCGTTCCTGAGCCGAAGCCCATATGGCTGCCCGCCTTGGGTCGCTCGAGATCGAGCTTCTCCGGGCATTCGAAGGCCCGCTCGTCGCGATTGGCAGCCGCGAAGCGCACGTTGATCATCGCGCCGCCGGGGATCGTCACGCCTTCCAGTTCGGTATCGTCCGCCACGAAGCGCATCAGGCTCTGCACCGGGCTTTCCAGCCGCACGACTTCCTCAACGAAAGTGCGCATGTACTTCTCGGGATCGGACTTGAGCTGGTGCCACACATCCTTGTTCTCGATAAGCAGCTTCATGCCCGCTGCCAGCGCATTGGTGGTGGTCTCGCTGCCGCCAACGAAGGTGTCCGCCATCATCTCGGCATGGAGCTCGTTGTCGGTCAGCGGGCGGCCCCATTCCTCGATCACTGTGTTCACCAGCACGCTGATCAGGCTGTCATCGGGCTGCTGGCGCAGGCGCTCGAATATCGGCTGGAAATAGTGCTGCGCCTCGATCTCCTTATCGACCATTTCCATGTGGCGGTCTTCGGGTAGCATGAACGAGATGCGGTGGAAAAAGGCCTCGGTCCAGCTCTTGATCCGCCAGATGTCCTCCTTTTTCGCGCCCATCTGTTCGCCGATGATGTAGAGCGGCAGCGGCACGCAGAACTGGCTCACCCATTCGCTTTTGCCGTGATCGATAAAGCCGTCGATCAGTTCATAGGCCAGATGCTCGACCTTGCCGTCGATCTCCTTGATACGGCTGGGCTTGAAAGCTTCGTTGAACATCGCGCGCATCTGCTTGTGATTGGGGTCGTCGCGTCCGTTGAGGGTGGCCGCAGGGAGCCAGCCCCTTTCCTCGAAGCGCTTGGCCACCATCGCGCCGCGCTCCATGTCGGCCGCTGAAGCGCGAAAGCGGCCTTGTGGGGCGGAACTGGGGAAGCGCTGCGGGTCCAGCAGGACTTCGCGCACGGTATCGTATCTGGTCACGACGTACATGTCTGTGCCGGGAATATTGTAGACCGGCGCCTCGTCGCGCAGCTGGCGATAGGCGTCATAGGGGCACTGCTGCGTTTCCACGTCGAAGAGGTTGACCGCTACTTTGCTCGCCATGCGCGTCCTCCCGAAAATGCGGATGGGATTTGGCGCAGGCTGCGCGGATAGTGCGACAGCGGCAACTCGCGGAAATGGGGAGAGCGCCAATGGAAACAGCACTGCAGGAACTGCTCGATCGCAGGCAGATCGAAGACGTCGTGGCGCGCTATGCCCGCACGCTCGACTGGCTCGACGACGAGGGACAGGCGAGCTGCTATTGGCCCGATGCCGACATCGATTACGGCTTTTTCAAGGGCAAGGCAGCGGAATTCCTGCCGGTTGTGATGCAGACCGAGCGGAATTCGGACCGGCGCTGGCATATGCTCGGCGGGCTGATCGTGAAATCCCGCTCAGCCACAGCCGCGAGCAGCGAATGCTACGGCATCTTTGCCGGTGCCAGCCGGCAGGAGGATGGGGCGCTGGCGGGCAATCTCTATGGCGGTCGTTATCTCGACGAATGGGAAAAGCGCGGCAACGAGTGGCGCATTTCGGCGCGCACTTATCTGTTAGACTGGCAGCATCCGTTGCCAAACCAGCCGGATTTCACGCCCAACCCGGATTTCCCGCTGCCAACTGTGCAGATCGCCACAAGCGGGCATCCGCTGTACCGGCCAATGTAGTCAGCCTTCCTCGCCTGCCGGGTCCATATAGTCGCGGTAATAGGTCAGCTGGCCATTCGCGACCTTGTAAATGCCGCAGCCGCCGCGCGACCCTTCCGGCGAATGCATGGTCCAGCGCGACCAGCAGGCATGATCGTCACCGCAGATCTCGTCGACCGTGAAATGGATCTGCCGCGCGCCCATTACCTTGACCATGGTGGTCATGAAACCGAGGATCGCTTCGCGCCCCACATGTGTGCCCCACACCGGGTCTTCCACCACGGCATCCTCGGCGAACAGCGGCGCGAGCCGGGTGTAGTCGCCCTCGTCCTGGATACGCCAGAACTGCTCGATCACGCGTTGTGCCTCTCCTGGCATGTTTCGTCTCCTAATTGAGCTTGCGGATCGGATCGCGGCCGTCCCACCCTTGCGCGGCATCGCGCACCATGGCGTAGAAGCCGGTCAACTGGTCGGTCGGTTCGTAAAGTTCGAGCATGTGGCCGAGCGAGGCGCGGGCATCGACGAAGGCATAGCGCGTGCCGGTTTGGGTTTCGGACAATTGCGCCAGCGGCATGTCCCGCGCTGCGAATTGGGCGATTGCCGCCTCGAGATCGTTAACCCACAGCGCCATGTGATGCAGCCCATGCCGGGCGCTGCCGTGGGGATACATGTCGCGAAACGCGCTAGGGTCATCGCCGTGCTGTGTCACGAATTCGACCATGACATCGCCCCATTGGCCATAGGCGGAGGAATGGTCATGCGTGACCCGCACGCCCCGATGCTCGCTCCAGGCCAGCGGCACATGTTCGAAAACGAAATAGGGGCCCGAACCAAAGACGGCGTGATGGGCCCGGGCAGCGGCGGTGATGTCGGGTACGAACCAGGCGATCTGCCGCACCGGAAGCCCGCCCACCACCATCTCAATTCACCGCGCGATCCTTGCCTTCCCAATAGGGCGCGCGCAGCTCGCGCCGCAGGATCTTGCCGCTGGGGTTGCGCGGCAGCGCGGCGATGAAGTCGACCGATTTGGGGCATTTGTAGCCGGCAATATGCTGGCGTGCGTGGGCGATCACTTCGGCTTCGCTCAAGCTCTCGCCCTCTTTCACGACCACGCAGGCCTTGACCGCCTCGCCCCATTTCTCGTCCGGCACGCCGATCACCGCGACATCGGCCACCTTGGGGTGGGCGTAGATCGCGTTCTCGACCTCTGCAGGATAGACGTTCTCTCCGCCGGAGATGATCATGTCCTTCACCCGGTCATGGATGTAGAGATAGCCGTCCTCGTCGAGGTAACCGGCGTCGCCGGTGCGCAGCCAGCCTTCGGCATCGATCGTTGCCGCCGTGGCCTCGGGATTGTTCCAGTAACCGCGCATGTTCTTCGACGAGCGCGTGGCGATTTCGCCCACGGTGCCGGTCGGCACCTCCTTGCCCGCTTCATCGATGATCTTGACCTCGACACCGGGCAGCGGCGTGCCGACCGAGCGCATGCGCGGGCTTCCTTCAGGTACGTGGTCTTCGGGATCGAGCGCGACGATCGTGCCGCTAGTCTCGGTCATTCCGTACATCTGCACAAAGCCGCAGCCGAGCACCTCCATCGCGCGCTTCATCAGCTCCAACGGAATCGGCGAGGCGCCATAGGTGATGTATTTCAGGAGGCTGAAATCAGTCTCGTGCACGCGCGGGTGGTTGAGCAGGATCTGGATCGCGGCGGGGACGAGGAAGATCTTCGAGATGTTGTAATTCGCGATCAGGTCCAGTGCCTGTGTCGGATCATATTCGGGCAGCACGATCGAATTGGTGCCGGCGACCATGGTGCCGATCCCGGTGCCGGTGCCGCTGATGTGGAAGCAAGGCATGGCCAACAGGGTGACATCGCCTTCGATCGGTTCCTGCCATTTGCGCATCTGCGCCGCCAGCTTAGGGTCGCGGCTCGACAGGATCGAGCCATGCGTCATTACCGCGCCCTTGGGGCGCCCGGTGGTGCCCGAGGTGTAGAGCTGCAGCGCGTCGTCATCGAGGCCGACCGCGATCTCGACCGGGTCATCGGGAAAGTCGCTCCGCCAGCTGCGATAGTCAGGCCCGCTGCAATCGGGAGCATCGATGCCGATCACATGTTTCACGCGCGGAGTTTCACCCCGGACTTGCTGGACTATGTCGGCGAAACCTTCGCCCACGAACACGACTTCGGCCTGGCAATTGTCGATGATGTAAGCGACTTCGGGCGGGGCAAGGCGCCAGTTCACTGGAGTCATCACTGCGCCAATCTTGGCCGCGCCCAGCAGCACTTCGAAATAGAGCGGGTGGTTCTTGCCGAGATAGGCGACGCGGTCACCTTTCTTCACGCCCAGCGAGGTCAGCGCCCGGGCGCAGCGATTGCTGCCGGCTTCAAGCTCGGCGAAGCTGATCTCTTCTTCGCCGAAGGTGAAGGCGGTGATGCCGCCCTGCGCGCGCGCATGTTCGCGCACGATGTCGCAGAATGATTCTGCCGCCAAGATCGCATTTTCTCCCATGCCGAGCAGCAATAGGCGGCGACACGGGCCAAGCCATTGGCACAATTCATAGCGGCACAGGGGCCGGCTTCGGCTAGAGTGATGGTCATGAGTGCCATTGACGCCCCGCCAGGCTTTGAACCCGCCGGATTCTCGCCCGGCTTTCTCGACCATGGCGGGCCTTACTACCTGCGCGCAGAACCAGTCGGGCCAAGAACGGTCGGCCTGCGCATCATGACGCATCACATCAATTATCGCGATGCGGTGCATGGCGGCGTGCTGACGACGCTGGCCGATGTCGCGCTGAGCCATGCGGTCTACGATGCCGAGCGGGCGCATCCTGCCGTCGCAACCATTTCGCTCACCACCAATTTCCTTGGGCCGGTCAAGCTGGGGGACTGGCTCGAATGCCGCGTGTCGATTGACCGCATGGGCGGACGGACCGCCTATTGCAGCGGGCAGATCCTGCGCGATGGCGAGCCGGTCGCGACGATGAGCGGGGTGTTTGCGGTGAAGCGGCGCGACTAGCCGCGCCAGCGACTGGTCACAGGGCTCGAGGGATCGCGATCGTCGTGGAAGCCGCTCGCCCCTTCCGGCAGTTGCGACAGATCGACGCCTTCGAGCTCGCGGAACTCGCGCCAGTCGTAAATGCCGCTGCGGTGGGCGATGCGCCATTCGCCCGAACGTCGCTCGAACCGGTCGACATAGCGCCCGGCGATCACTGCCGAATAGACTGTACCTTTGTCCGGGAACACCTCGATTGCGGGATAGCCCGGCGGGATCGTATGCATCGCGGTCATGTATGTTTCGGTGTGGCAGATATCCTCGCCGTCAAAGCCGAACTGGACCTGGCCAAGCTGGTGCTGCGTGATCAAGCAGGGATCGATGATCGCCTTGGCCTGTTCGACGAAGCCCTGCCAACCGCCTTCGATCGGGCCGAAGCTGAAAGTGGCATCCGCATGGAACAGCTGCGGCATCATGTCCCAGCGCCGCCGGTCGATCGCATGGGCATAGGCAGCGATGACGTCGCGGATCGCTTCGCGGTCTTCCAGGCGCATGTTCATTGGTCTAGCTCCACGATCACCTTGCCCACATTCGCCCCGGTGAACAATTTCGCATAGGCCGATAGCGTGTTCTCGAGGCCGTGGGTGACATCATAGGGCATGGCCAGCTGCCCGGCATCCACCCATTGCTTCAGCTGCGCCGTCAGCCGCGCGCCCTGGTCCATGAAGTCGGGCGAGAAGAAGCCTTCGATCCTCAGGCGCCGCATCAGCACCTGGTCAAACTCCTTCGGGCTGGTGCGCGTGCCAGAGCTGTAATCGGACACGAGGCCGCATACCGCGATCCGCCCGTAATGGTTCATGCGGGTCAGCACAGAATCAAGCAGCGGCCCGCCGACATTGTCGAAATAGACGTCGATTCCGGTATCTGGCCCGCCGATCGCGTCGAGTTGCGCGCCGACATCGCCCGATTTGTAGTCGACGGCGCCGTCGATCCCGATCTCCTCGGTCAGGAAGCGGCATTTGTCTTCGCCACCAGCTATGCCCCAGGCCTTGCAACCCAGCAGCTTGGCGATTTGCACCGCAAGGATGCCGGTTGCCCCGGCGGCGGCGGAAACCAGCACCGTCTCGCCCTGTTTCGCAGCCCCGGTCTGCTCGACGCCCCACAGCGCGGTCCAGCCGTTCATGCCCAGCGTACCGAACCAGGCGCGCAGGTCCTCGACTGCGGGGTCGAGCTTTACCGCACCCGTCATTACCGGATCGACATGGCTGTAATCCGCCCAGTGGCCGAACGCGCGCACCAGCGTGCCCTCAGGGAAATCGGCGTGGCGCGAGGCGACGACCCGCCCGATCACCAGCCCCGTCATCGGCGTGCCGGTTTCGAGCGGCGGTTGGTATCCGTCGGTCCGGTCGGTCAGCCACATCCGCGTGCCGGCATCCATCGACAGCATGGCATTGCGAATGACGATATGGCCATCGGTCGGTTCGGGGACCACGCCCTCTACCAGCGTCAGTGCGCTGCTGAAATCATTGCCTTGGGGGCGCGCATCTATGCGCCAGAAACGGTTCTGCATGGCATGCTTGTCAGCGGCCGCGGACGCCGCGGCAACGCGCCTTTTCGCTAGGCCCTTGGCGGCTATCACTTTGGCGCGGTGCATGGGCGCGCCGCACTTCCTAGGCTCCCGACAAACAGATTGGGAGAGACTCACCATGGCACTCATCACGGTTATCGGCGCGTCGGGGCGGCAAGGGATGGCGCAGGTTCGGCAAGCCTTAGCGGCAGGGTATGACGTGCGCGCGATTTCGCGCCAGCCCGAGCCCTTCGCGGGGGCCAAGATCGACGGGGTCGAACGGGTCGAGGTCCGCCCGATGGACCTCTACGATCCGTCATCCTATCGCGCCGCGCTTGAGGGATCGGACTACATTTTCTACACGCACCCGCTCCAGGCACGCGCGGATCGCGCGGTGCTGGTCGGCGATGTCGGCAAGGCGGCGGCGGAGCTGGGCGTGAAGCGCGTTGTCTGGAACACCTCCAGCTGGATCCCTGACAAGCCGGGTGATGCCCACACCTATGCCGGCAACACCGCCGGGATCAACGCGCTGTGGCGCTCGGGCGCGCCAGGCACAGTGTTCGGATCGGTCCTGTTCATGGACAATCTGCTGACCAATTGGGCGCGGCCCTTTATTGTGAACGAAGGGCGCTATGTCTATCCGCACAATCCTGAACTTGAGGCCAACTGGATCAGCCTCGATGACGTCGCCAAGTTCATGCTCGCCAGCCTCGAACGGCCCGACATGGAAGGCGCCTGGCTCAATATCGGCGGGCCGAAGCGGATGCGTGGCAAGGAAGTGGCACAGGTGCTGAGCGACACGCTGGGCAAGCCGATCAAATACGATCCCTGCACCCCGCAGGAATTCGGCGACTACCTGGTGCGCGCGGCGGGCGACGATATGCCCGAGGAAATGCGCGAGCCCTTCGCTGCAGGTATCGCGGCGTTCTACGAATACAACAACACCGCGCCGACCAAGCCCTTCGCCGTCGACATGGACCATGTCTATGAGCGATTCCCCGAACTGGAAGGCAAGCTTGAGGAAATGGCCGAATGGGCGCCGAAACAGGATTGGGGCGAGTCGAACTTCCGGCCAGCGTTCGGTTAGATCAGCCTGCTCGGCCTAGCGCCCCTCCCGCATGCGGGAGGGGTTTGGGGCGGGAAGGAAATTCACTCCGCCGCTTCGCGCTGTTCCGCCGCGAAGATCTCCAGCAGCTCCTCGTCGCTCGCGTTCGTGAGGCGCTCCACCCATTGGTGGAAGACCTGACCACCGCGCTCGTTGCGCCCGAACAGCACCTCCTTCAGCAGGCCTGACTGCAGCGCTTCGTGCTGGCGCTTGCCGGTCTTGTAGTCTTCATCGCGCACAACGATCTCGAGGAAATCGAACTGCTCATGCGCCGATTTCACATCGGCGTCGGTCTCGGGCTTGTTCTCCATCACATAGAATTGCGTGGTGTAGCTTTCGCCCACCGTCTTGCCCGGGAACAGCTGGCTGATCATCGCCCCGCGCTGCCCGCCGCCATAGAAGCTGGCAATCGAGATGTGCGGGAAGATCGTCCACACGCCCTGGACCAATACTTCCTGCGGGATCTCGTCGTCGGGCAGGGTCGTCAGGTCAAGCTGCTGGTCATCCTCGCCCGACACCTTGATCGCGAATTTCGACGGGGTCGAAAGCCGCTGGTGCGGGCCGAAGGCGAAGTAGTTGGCGCGGTTGTAGAAGTCCGCCCCGAAGGTGTTCGCATGCAGCACCGGCAGGTGATAGAAATCGAGATAGCCGTCATAGGCCGTCTTCCAGTTCGGCCCGGCCAGCGTACGCTGGCTGAACAGTGTCCAGCCGTCGAACTCGAACGCCTTGAGCAGCTCGTCATAGCCGCACAGATAGTCTGCAATGTCGAGCTTCGACTCCCGGATCAAGTGTGGCCCAGATCAGCCCGGCACTTTCGTAAGCCGGGAAGCGCGTGAGGCAGAGCTCGGCCTTGTCGATCGCCCCGAAATCCTGCGGGCTGGCGACACCCACCAGCTGGCCATCATTCTTGTAAGTCCAGCCATGGTAGCCGCACATCAGCCTTGTGGCATTGCCGGTACCTTCGGCTAGCGGATTGCCGCGATGCTTGCACATGTTGAGGAAGGCGCCAACCGTGCCGTCCTTCTTGCGGGTCAACAGCAGCGGCACGCCGCAGATATCCATCGCCTTGTAGTCGCCCGGCTCAGGGATTTCGCAACTCGGCGCAACCATCAGCGGCAGGCGGCGGAAGATCTGCTGCTTCTCGCGCTCGAACAGCGCCTCGTCGGTATAGGCCGATGCCGGAACCCGCACGACCTCGTCGGCATACTCCATCGTGTCGGCGGCGCCATGCGCCACCAGGTTGCGGGTCATTGCGATCAATTGCTCGCGCGACATTGCCGGTTCCCTCCATGCGATTGGGCAGTCGCCTGCATCATGTTGGCTTGGGCCGCACGTAGCAATGCGCGTTTTTGGATAGGGGGCCAAAGAAAACGGGCGGACCGTGATGGCCCGCCCGCTCGCTGTCACCCCCCGGTGAGAGCAATCGTCAGAACTTGAAGCTGGCCTCCACGAAGACCTGGCGTCCGCGGTTGGTGCTCAGGATCACGTCGTCGCCACCTGCGGGCAGGAACGGGCGCCCGCCGGCGGAGCCGACCCAGAGCTTGTCGGTCAAATTGTTGCCGATCAGCGAGAGCTTCCACTTGCCATCCGGATCACCCACCGAGACTGCAGCATCGAAGGCAAAGTAGTCCGGCTGGACATAGTCATTGACCGACGTCGACGTGGTGAAATAGCTGCCGCTGTAGACTGCGTTGCCGCTCAGGGTCAGTTCCAGCGCATCACCCATCGGCACGCCCCAGTCGAAGGCGATATTGCCCGACCAGTTCGGTGCGCGCGGTGCGTCGCGACCGTCCAAGTCTTCGCCAAGGAAGGTGATGTAGGTGTCGCTGAACTTGGCATCGAGCCAGGCGATGTTGCCTGACAGGTTGAGCCCGTCGACCGGTGTGCGCCAGCCCCACCCAAGATCGAAGCCCTTGGTGGTCACCTGGCCCGCGTTGGACGTCTCGAACTGAACCGCGATAGCGTCGAACACCTGTACCTGCAAGTCGTCGAACACGTAATAGAAGGCGGTACCGTTGAGCGTAAGTGTGCGGTCATTAAGCTGCGACTTGAAGCCCACTTCGCCGCCGATCGCGGTTTCGGACTTGTAGATCAGCGAACCAAAGTCGCCGCTTGCCGCGGCCTGGCTCAGGCTGTTCGATGGCAGGGCGGAGTTGTCGATCCCGCCTGACTTGAAGCCGGTCTTGAACGAAGCGAACACGTTGAAATCGGGATTGATTTCATACTTGATGGTGGCTTCGGGCGACCAGTTGCTGTCCTTGAAGTCGATCGGCCCCGAATAGAACCCGCTCTGGAGGAAGGCGGGGCTGGGCACGAACAGCGGCGATACTATGCCGCCGGGGAAAGTGACCGTCGCACCGCCCGGATCAGGAATGTAGGCCAGCAGATTGTGCACATAGGGAACACTGATCGTCTGCGTCTTCGTTTCCTTGGTGTAGCGGATGCCGCCTGACAGCTCGAGTTGCTCGGTCAGGTCGATGATCACGCTGCCGAAGGCTGAATAGGCCTGGGTCTTGGTAGTGTGGTTCTTGTCCCAGTCGAACGTGTAACCCGTACCCGGAGCAACTCCACCACTGAGCAAAGGCAGCGTGATATCGGGTGACACCAGCGAAATGTTCACGCCGTTCTGCGCGGTGTCGAACACGAACTTGCGCCATTCATAGAAGCCGCCAAACATGAAGTTGATCGCACCGTCATAGTCGGACGTGAAGCGCAATTCCTGCGAATACTGCTTGAGCGTATTGCGGGGATCGCTGGTACCCACGCCGAATGGTACAGTGCCGATGACCCCGCCATAGCTGTAGTTGTCGACGTCGGTGGCATCGAGATCGACGAAGCCGGTCACCGACGTAAAGGTGAGATTGTCATTCAGCTCGAAATCGAGCTTGAGCCGTGCGAACAAAAGTTCGGTCTCGCCAAAGGGAACGCCATTGTATCCTTCGGCCTTGGTAGGGCCGGTAGCCAGAGGAACAGATACCGCAAGTGCAGGTGCGGTATCCGGCAGGAAGTACCTCTGGTCCTTGAAATTACAGTCGTAGCCCGCCGGAATAGTCAGGGCACCTTGGAGCAGCACCACTGGATCGGCGATACCGTTCGCGCCGCAATAGATATCCGAGTGGCTAATCGCCCCGTCATTCTCGTTCTTGACGTATTGCACCTTGAGGTTGGCATCGAAGCCAGGGACCGGCTCCCATGCCAGGGTCATGCGGCCCACGAGGTTCTTGAGCCCGCGATCCTGGTTGACCGCCGGAGTGCCGTCCTGAAGCTCCACGAACTTGCTGATATCGTTGAATTGCCCCGATAGGCGGATGCCCAACGTGTCCGAAATCGGGCCCGAGATGTACCCGCCGACCAGCCAGCCATCTTCTTCCAGCTCATAGGACGCCTTGCCGCCGATTTCCCAAGTGCTGGTGGGATCCTGCGAGCGGATCGAGAACACACCGGCTGAGGCGCTCTTGCCAAAGAACAGCGATTGTGGCCCCTTCAGCACGTCGATCTGGGCGGTGTCGAAAAAGGCCGCCTGGACAAGGCGCATGGTCGAAACCTGCACGCCATCATAGTCGAAGGCGACCGCGGAATCGAACGAGGCGGAGATGTTCGACGAGCCAACCCCGCGCAGCGAAATCTGGCCGCCCGAACCCGAACCGCCGACCTGGATGTTGAGGGTCGGGACGCGGCTGACGACGTCCGAGACTTCATCGACGCTGTATTTGTCGAGCGTATCGGCGCCAACGCTGGTGATCGTGACCGGGACGTCTTGCAGCGTTTCCGTCTGCTTGCGGGCCTGGACCAGGATCACCGGCATCGCATTCTCTTCTTCATCCGCTGCCGCATCGCTGCTTTGCGCCAGCGCCGCGGAAGGCAGTCCTGCAATCGCAAACAGTGCCGCGCCGCCGAGCAGTGCCGCGCGCGCGGAAGACGGATTCCGAGTATGAAGCTTGATCATGGTCGCTCTCTCCCTAAAGGCCCGGAATTAAATGCCGGTGCCATTCGTCCCCAATCCCGAAGGTTTCGCTGCCTTCGGGTACAATTGAAGTTGTATGGTGCGCCCTGCGGCGAGACACTTGGCAAAAGGAATAGGCACTTGCGGGCAGTGAGGCATTCGCGCCACAGGCCCTGATCCCGTAGCGTTATTCGGCAGCTTCCTGCCCGCCGGCCAATTCGCGCTCCATCTGCCCGACGCGCGGATCGTTGGGCCAGGTCCATTCCTGTCCCAGCACCTGCTCGACCCGCAATCCCGGCGGGACGTTGTCGATCCCGATCATGCGGTCACAGGACTGGTGAAAGCTGTAGATCCGCGCTTCCTGGTAGCTCAGCGGCACGCTCTTGAACGCGGCGCTCTGCATCGACTGCTGAATCGCTTCGCCGAACTGCGTGTCTTCCAGGATGATCGGGCTCATCTGGCGCCCGTTCGGCTGGCTGGCGTCGGGCACCGTCCACAGATCGGGTGCCGGCCCGTCACCCCAATCGAGCGCCATGGTGACAAGCTCGAGCCGCGTGGTGGTGAGCGAGGTCGGCCAGAACACCAGCGGCGGCACGAAATAGTTCGAGAGCGGCGAAACCCAGTTGGGGAACAGCGTATAGCTTTGCGTGCAGGTGCGCCCCAGCTCGCCCACGCTGTCGATCTGTTGCCATTCGGGCGGGCTGTCGATCGCACGGACATGCGCCCGATCGGTCTGTGGCGGGGCGGGCGCCACCATCCGCGCGTGGCCATTGGGATAGATCGTGTTGAGATTGCGCTTGCTGTCGACCAGCGGTGCCACTGTATTCGGGTGGATGAAAGGCACATGGTAGACTTCCATGTTCGCCTCCATCGCCACCTTCCAGTTGCAGTTGAGCTCGAAGCTGTGCCTGGCGGCAAGGCGAATTCGGTCGAAGGCGAATTCCTGCCACTCGCTCCAGACCGGACCCATCCATTCCTTCAGCGGCATCGCATCCCCGTCAAAATTGACGAAGATGACATTGCCCAGCATTTCGCAGCGCACCGGGATCAGCCCGCGGCAGCTCAGGTCGAAATCCTCCGGGAAATCCTGCCGTTCGGGTACGCCCACCAGCGTACCGTCGGTTTTGTAGGTCCAGTTGTGATAGCCGCACATCAGGCGCGAAGACTTGCCGCGATCCTCGGTCACTACCGGTGCGCCGCGATGGCGGCAGGTGTTGTAGAAGGCGCGTACGACGCCATCCATCCCGTGCACGATCACGATCGGATCGCCGGCATTGTGCCAGCGCATGTAGCAGCCGGGTTCAGGGATCTCGTCGATGTGGCCGGCGAACAGCCAGCTCTTGCGGAAAATGTGCTGCTGTTCGAGCGCGAAATACTCGGGCGACGTGTAACGGCCTGCGGGCATGTCGGGCAGCTTGGGGAAACCTTCAGGCGGGGCCGTCCGTCGCCCCTCCCATTCCATCAGCGCCTTCAAGCGCTCGACCTCGGCCTGATCCATCATCGCCGCTCTCCCTTGCCGCCCAGACTAGCGCGATGGCCATGGCGCGCGACTGCCAAATTGGAGCAAGTATCAGCGCTTTCGACAGTGGTGCCCGCGCGTTGCGCCGATAGTCTGCAGCCAGAAAACAGCCAATGGGGAGAGCAGGATGGCGGGACGGGTCGAAGGGAAGGTCGCCCTGGTTACAGGCGGCGCGATGGGGCTGGGCAAGGCCGATTGCGAGCTGCTGGCGCGCGAAGGAGCGCATGTGATCGTGACCGACCGCGAGGTCGAGCTGGCGCATGAAGTTGCGCATGCGGTGCATGGCGATGCCTATGCGCTCGATGTGACCCAGGAGGACCAGTGGCAGGACGTGATAGCCGCCGTCGAGCAGCGCCACGGGCGGCTCGATATCCTCGTCAACAATGCCGGCAATGTCATCTTCGAGAACATCCTCGAATGCTCGCTCGATCACTTCCGCCTTCACATGGCGATCCATGTCGAAGGCACTTTCCTGGGCTGCAAATACGCCATTCCGCTGATGGCGAAATCGGGCGGCGGTTCGATCATCAACATGGCCTCCACCGCGTCGCTGATGGGATATGGCACGATCCCGGCCTATACTGCGGCCAAGGGCGCGATCCGATCGATGACCAAGTCGATTGCGATGTTCTGCCAGGACGAAGGCAACGGCATTCGCTGCAACGTGCTGATGCCGGGCGGAATCGAAACGCCGATGGTGCGCGACATTTCGGGCCGTGCGGGGGAGGCCTTGATGGAGATCCCCGATGGCGTGCTGCCAAAGGAATCGCTCGGTGCACCCAGGGATGTTGCCAATGCCGTGCTGTTCCTCGCCGAAGATGCCTCGCGCTTCCTGACAGGGGTGGAAATTCCGATCGACAATGGCCTCTTCGCCCGCCCCGAACGCTGAACGCGCGGAGGAGGCACCCGGCCGCTATCGCTGGTATGTCCTGACGCTGCTGATCTTCACGCTGCTGTTCAGCGTGGCCGATCGGCTCGTCTTTTCGATCCTGCTCGAACAGATCAAGGCCGAGTTCGAATTCAGCGACACCCAGCTGGGCCTGCTGGGCGGGCTGGCCTTTACCGCCACTTATATCGTCGCTGGCTTTCCCGCCGCCCGGCTGGCCGACCGTTCGGTGCGCAAGAATATCGTGGCGGGCGCGATCAGTTTCTGGAGTGCGATGACCGCTCTGTGCGGCATGGCGGTGGGCTTCTGGTCGCTGTTCTTCGCGCGCACCGGGGTTGGCGTAGGCGAGGGCTGCTCCGGCCCCGCCTCGCAATCGATGCTGGCCGATTTCTTCCCGCGCCGCGAACTGGCCCGGGCGATGGGCTTCCTGACGCTGGGCTCGACCTTGGGCACGGTGACGGGGCTGATGGCCGGGGGATTGCTGGCCGAGGCATTCGGCTGGCGCTGGGCCTTTATCCTGATGGCGCTGCCCGGCTTCGTGATCGGCGGATTTCTCTACCTGACCGTGCGCGAGCCGCCGCGCGGGCGCTATGCCCCAAAAGGCGCGCGGATCGAGCAGGCGCCGCTGGGCGAAACGCTGCGATCGCTGCTCGCCAACAAGGTTTTCCTTGGCCTGGCCTTCGGCTGGGCGGTCCAGATCATGATCGGCTATGCCATGGCCTTCTGGCTGGCCCCGGCGATGATCCGCCTGTTCGGCGTTTCGGTGGGCGATGTCGCGCTTTACTTGGGCCTTGCATTCCTGATTGGCGGCATCCCCGGGCCGATCATGGGCGGCTTCGTGACCGACTGGCTGGCCCGGCATGACGAGCGCTGGCGCGCGTGGCTGCCGGGTATTGTCAGCCTGGGTGCGATCCTGCCGCTGTGGATTGCCTTCGAAGCGGGCAGTTTTGCGCTGTTCCTCGGCCTCTTCGCACTCGCATATGGTGTCTACGTAGCCAGCCAGGCGCCGATCATGTCGGGGATCCAGTCGGCGGTCGAACCCTCGCAGCGCGGCATGGCGGTGGCCTTCGCTTTGTTCTTCAACAACCTCATTGGGCAGGCATTCGGCCTGGGCGTGATCGGCTGGCTCAGCGACACGCTGGAGCCGACCCGCGGCAATGCCGCGCTGGGCGATGCAGTGCTTTATGTCAGCTTGGCGGCGGGGATCGCGGCGCTGGCGATCTTCGCCTGGACCGCACGGCAGATGCGGCTGACAGGCTATCTGGAGAAGATCGCCAACAGCTAAAAGCCGGGATGGATGCTCAGCGCTCCGCCGTCGATCAGCATGTCCGCGCCGGTCATGAAAGGGCATTCGTCGCTGGCGAGAAAGGCGATCGCCGCGGCGGTTTCGGCTGGATCGGCCAGCCGGTTCATCGGTGAAGTGGCCGCGACGGCGGCTTTGAGGCCCGGCGTAACCTGTTCTGCCGCATCGAGAATTCCGGTGTCGGTCGCGCCGGGGATCACTGTGTTGCAGCGGATTGCATGGCCCTGCTGCGCGTACCAGGTGGCGACCGACTTGCTGAGCGCGCGCACGCCGGCCTTGCTCGCCGAATAGCCGACATCGGTGGGCAGCGGGGTAATCGCTGTAGTCGAAGATATGTTGATTATAGCGCCAGATGCACCTCCAGTATTCGCAACCATCGCGTCGATCGCCGCGCGGCAGCCCAGCATGGTGCCGGTCAGGTTCACGGCGATCACACGGCTCCAGGCCGCCATGTCGACTTCGCCGATCGATCGCGATGAAACGGTGCCGGCATTGTTGACCAGGATATCGAGCCGACCAAACGTCTCGACCGCTGCGGACACCACTTCCTCCCAGCGCGCTTCGTCAGCCACATCCTGCTGCAAGAATTGCGCGCCGACTTCGTCGCACAGCGCTTGTCCGGCTTCAGCGTTGAGATCGGTCCCCAGCACTTGCGCACCATCGGCGACCAATCGCCGCACCGTCGCCGCGCCGATCCCGCTGGCGCAGCCGGTGACGATCGCTGCCTTTCCGGACAGGTCCGGCATTATTCGGCCTGTTGCCAGATGCCCGCACATTCGCGCTGGTTATGCGTTGCGACAAAGCGCGCGAGGTTGTCCGTCCCCTCGGGCAGCTTCCAGCCGATCGTGAAGCCGAAATTGGCAAAGGCAAACATCAGCAGGTCGGCGAAGGTGAAGCGGCCCAGCGCCAGGTGATTGCTGCTGCCCAGCTTCTGATCGAACCAGCGCCATTTGGCATCGGACATGGCGGTCAGTTCGGCGCCGGCTTCGGCGCTGACCACCGGCATGCGCGGTTCGAACATCGGGCGCCCGCTGGTGGCGCGAAAGCCCATGGTCATGGGCACCACCACTTCCTGGTCGAACAGCCGCGCCCATTTGCGCACTTCGGCGCGTTCCTTTGGTGTCTCTCCGAACAGGTTCGGCTCCGGATGCATCTCCTCGATGAATTCGCAGATCGGCCAGCTTTCGGTCAGGCAGGTGCCATCGTCGAGTTCCAGCACCGGCAGCGTCTGCAGCTCGTTCTTGCCGGTCAGGCTGGCGCTTTGCCGGTTTTCGCCGGCGATGATGTCATAATGGACGCGCTCGAAATCGCTCCCTTCTTTCAGGCCTTTTTCGACCATGAACATGCGCACCAGGCGCGGATTGGGGCCTAGGCTGGAATGGAGCTTGGTCATGCGGGGTCTCCTGAGCGGGATTTGCGGTTGGGCGCGAACCTATGCCAGGCGGAGCCAGCTGCAACCCTCACAAATGCGCTAGGCAAAGTGCCCTCAAGATGCGCTAGGGACGGCGTTCGACATCAACCACAGGATTTTGCCCCGATGGATTTCCGCCTGACCGACGAACAGCGCGAATTGCAGGATGCCGCGCGCAAATTCGCCCGCGCCGAATTGCCCGAACTGGCGCGCGACATGGAGGAAAAAGACTACTGCGTCCCGCACGAGATGATCCGCAAATATGGCGAGATGGGCTTCCTGGGCGTCAACCTGCCGGTCGAGTACGGCGGGCTGGGTCTGGGTCACCTCGAGGCGCTGCTGGTGCTGGAGGAATTCGCGCAAATTTCGAACGCTGTCGCTTTCCCGGTGTTCGAAGCGCTGGTCGGCCCGGTCCGCACGATCGAGCGGTTCGGTTCGGAGGAGATGAAAGCGCGCATTTTGCCCGAGGTCATCAAGGGCGAGAAGGTGGTCGCGGTTTCCATGTCGGAACCTGACGCGGGCACCGCGCTGACCGACCTCAAGACCCGCGCCGTGGCTGATGGCGATCACTACGTCGTCAACGGTTACAAGCGCTGGACCAGCGGCGGCGGCCATTCGGACTATTACGTCACCTATTGCCGCTACAATGACGAGCCGGGCGCCAAGGGCATCGGCGCGATTCTGCTGGAGCGCGATGCGCCGGGCATGCAGTTCGGGAAGCGCGAACAGCTGATGGGCTTTCGCGGCATCGCCACCGCCGATTTCGCGATCGAGGACGTGCGGGTATCCAAGGAAAACGTGATCGTCAGCGCGGGCGGTTTCGGCAGGCTGATGAGCGCTTTCGGGCTTGAGCGCTGCGGCAATGCCACGCAGAGCCTGGGGGTGGCGGCGGCCGCGCTGGAACAGGCAACCGCCTACGTCCAGGAACGCCAGGCTTTCGGCAAGCCGATCGCCGAATTCCAGGCGGTGCAGATCAAGCTGGCGGAAATGGCGATGAAGGTGGATGCGGCGCGCCTGCTGATCCACCGCGCTGCCGCCAATGCCGCACACCTGCCGGATGGCCTGCCAACCGTGTACGAAAGCTCGCTCGCCAAATGCTACGCCAACGAAATCGTGCGCGAAGTCGCTTCGATGGGGATCCAGGTGATGGGCGGCTACGGCTATCACAAGGATTATGGCATGGAGCAGCGGCTGCGCGACGGTTTTGCCTGGGGGATCGCGGGCGGCACCACCGATGTGCAGAAGACCAATATCGCGGCGGCGATGATCGGGCGGCGGTTCGACCAGCGGCGCTGACCCTAAACGATTGACGAAAAACACCGTATTGCCCATGTAAGACGGTATGGACGAACACACTCCGGCTTCGCCGCCCGCCGCTCCCCATCCTGCAACGCCCGCCGCCGCGCCTGCGACCACCCCGGTCGTCGATGGCCATGGCGACGAGCAGGAGCTGACCCCGCTTCACCCCAATTACCGTTCGGCCTTGCGGGTGGAAGCGACGCTGACGTCGATCCCGTTCATTATCGGCGCGCTGGTGCTGGAAAGCGCGGAAGTGCTGCCCAAAGCGGTGATCATCGGCCCGGTCGCGTTGATCGCGCTGCTGGTGATCCTGCGGCTGCCGATGCGGCGGTTCGCGGCGCGCGGCTATGCCATGAGCACGGACCGGCTGCGGGTCGTGCGTGGGCTGCTGTTCCGCCACGATACGGTGGTGCCGTTCGGCCGGGTCCAGCATATCGACGTCAACCAGGGCCCGATCGAGCGCTTCTTCGGAATCGCGACGCTGACGCTACATACAGCGGGCACGCACAATGCCTCGGTCAATCTGCCCGGACTCGGCGAAACGCTGGCGCGCGACATGCGTGAGGAAATCCGCAGCCATATCAAGCGCGAGGCGCTGTGAGCGAGCCTGCCCTGTCGCGCACCGCCGAGCCGCGCCGCACCGCGCCGATCGGCTTGCTGGTCAACGCAATTGCCAGCCTGCGCCAGACGGTGTTCCCGCTGCTGATTGCCGGCTTTGCCTTCCGCGAAGATCTGGAAAAGCTTGGCGGCGTGCTGGTGGTGGTGGCGATCATCCCGTTGGTGAGCCTTGGCATGGCCTATCTTCACTGGCTGCGCCGCACCTACACCACCGGCGCCGAAGACATCCGCGTCGAAAGCGGCATTGTCAGCCGTGCGGCCCGCTCGGTGCCCTACGAGCGGATCCAGGACGTGAGCCTCGAGCAGAAATTCCTGCCGCGCCTGTTCGGGCTGGTGGAAGTCAAGTTCGAGACCGGTGCCGGCGGCGCCGATGACCTGACGCTGGCTTATCTTACCGAAGCCGAGGGCGAAGCCCTGCGCCGCCTGATTCGCGAACAGCGCGATGACGCCGAAGCCGCGGCAGCGGGAAGTGCGACAGAGGCTGGGGCAGCCGCCGACGATGAAACGGGCGATGTGCTGTTTGCGATGGACACACCGCGGCTGGTCAAATTCGGGCTGTTCGAATTCTCGCTGGCGGTGTTCGCGGTGATCGGCGGCCTGTTCCAATATGCTGAAACCTTCATGGGGATCGAGCTGTGGGACCCCAAGCTGTGGCTCAACCTGGCAGAGAGCCAGCAAGGCAAGCTGGCGGCGCTGGGGCCGATGGCGCAGGTGCTCAGCGCGGTGGCCGGGTTCATTGCCCTACTCGCGGTGGGTTCGATCACGGGGCTGACCCGCACCTTCCTGCGTGACTGGGGCTTTGTGCTGGAAAAGACCGCCCGCGGTTTCCGCCGCCGCCGCGGCCTGTTCACCCGGACCGATGTGGTCATGCCGGTCCACCGCGTTCAGGCGGTGGAGATCGGCACCGGCCTCGTCCGTTACCGCTTTGGCTGGCACGGGCTCAAGTTCGTCAGCCTGGCGCAGGATGCCGGTTCGTCGAGCCATGTTGTCGCGCCCTTCGCGCAGCTGGACGAGATTGATCCGATCATCCGTGCGGCAAAATTCGAGCCGCCCTCGGACAGCCTCGACTGGCACCGCCTAAGTCGCAAATACCGGTTCGATTCCGCGCTGATTGAAGGCGGCTTCTTCGCGCTGCTGGCAATCCCGGTGGCGATCTTTGCGCCATTGCCATTCGTGCTGGTGCCGCTGGGGCTGGCCGCGTTCTTTGCCGGGGCGAACCTCTATTCCTGGCAGTTTCATCGCCACGCGCTGTCAGCAACGCATATCTTCAACCGGCGCGGGCTGCTTTCGCCGCGCACGCAAATCGCCTCGCGGGTGAAGCTCCATTCGGTGGAAATTTCGCAAGGCCCGATTGCCCAGCGGCGCGGCTATGCCACGCTTCACCTCGGGCTGGCCGGGGGCAGCTTTTCGATGGCGGGCATTCCGGCCGATCAGGCGCGCGAATTGCGCAGCGCCATCCTCGGCAGCATTGCGGCGCGGGATTATTCGCAAATCCAGGGCTGAAAGGGGGCATGTATAGCCCTTCCAGCCCCGGCCATTCGCTCGATCAGCGGCAGTTGGGATGCTGGCCGATGTCGCGAATGTCGTAAACTCGCCCGTCGGCAACGATCATCTGCAAGCACTGGCGCGACTGGGCGCGCCACATGATCGAATAGCGCGTGTTGTCATCGCCGAAGCGGTCGACGCGGGTAAAGCCGCGCTCGCCCAAAATCTCGCGCGCTTTCTCGCCGGAACGGCCGACCAAGTCATTGTATTGCGCGATCTGCGCATAGCCGCCGCGCCCGGAATGGTGCCTCGTATTGATCTCGCGCTGCTCCACGCCGTTGGAATAGCCGCTCGAATAGGCGTCAGAACGATCGTAGTTATGATAGGCTACGTTGTGCAGCCCGTCCTGGTAGCCACGCTCGTAGTGCGCTTCGTCATTGACGTTGCTGTAGTGATTGCCGTCGTCATGATGGCCCTTCTTGTGGTTGCCGCCCAACAGCGCGCCCAACAGTACCGCTCCGGCAACGACGCCCACTGCAGCTGCGGCATCTCCGCCGCCGCCGGACTGATGGCAATCGGCATTGGTTGCGTCGGTGATCGATTCATATCGGCCGTCGCTGGTCTTGATGTGCACGCAGGCCTTGTCACGCGAATTCCACCAATAGGTGTGCATGGTGCTGTGCTTGCCTTCGTGGCCCGTGATGTAGGTAAAGCCGCGGCTTTGCACGGCGTTTTCCGCTTGTCCGGCCCGCGCGCCCACGAGATCGCTGAGGTCGCCGGCACCCTTAGCCGCAAGCGGTGTCGCCCCCAAAGCTGCACCGGCTGCAAAAGCAATCGCTTTTTTGGAAATCATCTTTTGCCCCTCTCTCAGAAACCCAAGAATTCGAGAAGTAACATCAAAGCAACGGCAAAGTCGAATCCTGCCCCGCCAGTTTCCATGCCGCACTTGATCTGGCCGCAACGCGCTTTACAGGCTGTCGCGCAATGAGCCTGCGCATGCCCTTCCTGTCTGACAATGCCGCAACGGTGCACCCTGCGCTGTGGGAGGCGATGCGAGCGGCTGACCAGCCCGATCTGCCCTATGATGGCGACCGGCTCAGTGCGGAGCTCGACGCGCGTTTTTCTGCGCTGTTCGGGCGCGAATGTGCGGCGATCTGGATCGCAACCGGCACGGCAGCCAATTGCCTGGCACTGGCGACCATGGTGCAGCCGCATGGCGGCGTCGTGTGCCATGAGGAAGCGCATATCGAAGTCGACGAAGGCGGCGCGCCGGGTTTCTACCTGCACGGCGCCAAGCTGATGCTGGCACAGGGGAAGGGCGCGAAGCTGACCCCGCAAGACATCGCGGCGGTGATCGATCCGATCCGGCCCGATGTGCATCAGGTGCAACCGCATGCGATCTCGATCACCCAGGCGAGCGAATATGGCCGCAGCTACCGCCCCGAAGAGCTGGCTGCGCTGGGTGCGTTCGCGCGCCAGCGCAAGCTGGGCTTGCACATGGACGGCGCGCGCTTCGCCAATGCCGTGGCCTTCCTCGGCGGATCGGCGGCAGACGCAGTCGGCCCCTGCGATACGCTGGCTTTTGGCTGCATCAAGAATGGCGGGATGAGTGCGGAGGCGCTGGTGCTGTTCGACCTAGCGAAGGCGGATCTCGTCAAATACCGTCGCAAGCGCGCCGGGCACCTGCAATGCAAGGGCCGATACCAGGCGGCTCAGATCCTCGCCATGCTTGAAGGCGATCTGTGGCTGGAAAATGCCCGCGCCGCCAATGCCGCAGCGGCAGAGATTGCCGCGGCGTGCGGGGGAGCGGCTGATGCATCCGGTCGAAGCCAACGAGCTGTTCGTGCGGCTGGCCGAGGAAGAGCGCTATGCCCTGCGCGCACAGGGGTTCGAGTTTTACGACTGGGGCGAAGAGGCCGCGCGCTTCGTGACGGCGTGGAACACCCCGCAAGAGCACGCGATGGCAATGGCAAAGGCGATCGCCGCCTTATGAGCGATGCTCCCGCGCCGCACGCGCTGCTGCGGCCCAACATTGCGATCCCGTTCCTGCTGGTCGCGTTGATCTGGGGGTCGACCTGGTTCGTCATCACTACCCAGATTGCCGCGGCGCCGGCCTTGTGGTCGGTCACCTGGCGCTTCGCCATGGCGACCCCCGCGATGTTCGCGCTGGCGCTGGTGCTACGCTATCCACTGGCGATGCCGCGTCCGGCACATCTCCTCGCCCTGGCGATGGGACTGTTCCAGTTCTGCGGCAATTACGTGTTCGTCTACATGTCCGAATTCCACCTGACGTCGGGCATCGTCGCGCTGTTGATCGGCATGATGCTGGTGCCCAATGCCATCCTCGGGCGGATGCTGCTGGGCGAGCCGATTACCCGGCGCTTCATGCTTGGCAGCGCGATTGCGCTCGGCGGGATCGGCTTGCTGCTGCTCAACGAAGCGCGCGTGGCGCCACTGGGTGGGAATGTCGCGCTGGGTACGGGGCTGGCGCTGATCGCGATGGTCGCTGCTTCGATCGCCAATGTGATCCAGGCCGGACCAACCGGCAAGTCCGTGCCGCTGGTAACGCTGCTGGCATGGTCGATGCTCTACGGCACACTGATCGATGGCGGGTTGGCATGGTTCTTCGAAGGGCCGCCGGTGGTGCCTACGTCGCAGGCCTATTGGCTTGGCACGGCCTGGCTGGCGATCGCCGGTTCGGTGGTGACCTTCCCGCTCTATTACGATCTCGTGCGCAAGCTGGGGGCGGGGCGGGCGGCCTATAACGGCGTGCTGGTGGTGGTGATCGCCATGGCGATTTCGACCATGTTCGAAGGGTATCGCTGGACTGCACTGTCGGTCTGCGGTGCAGTCCTGTCGATGATCGGGCTGGTCGTGGCGCTGCGTGCGCGGCAGGTCGCGCGCGAGAGCTAAAGCAGGCTTGCCAGTCCTTCGACATAGGTGGGATATTTCAGCTCCCAGCCCAATATCCGCCTCGCCTTGCCGTTTGCGACGCGGCGGTTCTCTGCATAAAATCCGCGCGCCATTGCGCTGAGGTTCGCTTCCTCAAGCGTCTGCATTGGTGGCGGTTCCATACCCAGCAATCGGCAGGCTTCTTCGGTGACCGCATTGCCGCTGGCCGGCAAGTCATCGCCTAGATTGTAAGCGCCTGCGGGCGCATCACCTTCGATCGCCGCGACAACGCCCGCCACGATATCGTCCACATGCACGCGGCTGAAGACCTGGCCCGGGATGTCGATCCGGTTCGCGCGGCCTTCGCGCACCCGGTCGAGCGCGCTGCGACCCGGCCCGTAGATACCGGGCAGGCGGAACACCCGCGCACCCAGTTTGAACCATGCCGCATCGGCTTCGGCCCGGGCATTGCGCCGGCCCGCTCCTGTTTCGGCTACCGTGGGCGTGCTCTCATCGACCCAGGCTCCCTGCTGGTCGCCATAGACCCCGGTCGAGGAAAGGTAGCCGAGCCAGTGGCCTGCCAAGGCGTTGCCATAGCGGTCCAGCACCGGATCGCTGCCGCTCGTGCGATCCGGCGGGACCGAAGAAAGCACATGGCTAGCTGCGCCAAGCGCCGCACGTACCGCCTGTTCATCGGCAAAATCGAGATTGCCCGCGCTGCCGGTCGCGTCGACCTGCCACCCGCGCGATTTGAGTGCGGCCGCGATGCGGCTGGCCGTGTACCCCAGGCCGAAGATTAGCAGCCGGGTCATTCCCGCGTCGAGATAGCCCGGCTCGGGCACCACAATCTGCGGGTCTTCGACGTTCTTGGCCTTCCACTCCATCGCCATGCGCACGCGGGTTGCGCCGCTGGGATGGTCGAAGAACAGGAATTCCTCGATCGGACCGGGTTCGATCTTGCGATATTCGCTCAGGCGCATCGCCACCTTGGCAAAACCATCGGGTTCGCGCGCAGCTTCAAGCCCGAACGCATCGGCCTGGCTTTCATTGATCCGGATCAGCGTGTCGAAGGCCGGGCTCATGACCAGCATATAGACTGCCAGGCAAATGCCCAGCACCGGCATGGAGGCTGGGTCGGCAATGTCGCGCACGCCCCATCGTTCGCCGTATTTTGCGATCAGGCCGGGTGCGATGCGGCTGGTCAGGAACAGTCCCAGCCCGAGCAGCGCCATCATGATGCCCACCAGCCACCACACGTGGTTCAGCTTGTAGTGCCCCATTTCGTGGCCCATCACCGCCAGTATCTCGGGCTCGCTGGTGCGTTCGAGCAGATTGTCGTTGAGCGAAATGCGGATAGTCGGGCCAAGGCCGGAGACATTGGCAGAGATGCGCTTGTGCTGTTTCGACTGGTCGAACACGTAAATGTGCTCGGCCGGAATATCGTATTTGGCCGCAACCGCTTCGATCTTGTCGCGCAGCGGGCCTTGCTCCATCTCGGTATAGGTGTTGAACAGCGGCGAGATGAACAGCGGCATCAGCACGATGCCGATCATCAGGAACACCCCGATGACGCCGCTGCCCCACAGCCACCAGCTTCGCGGCGCCCGCCGGATCAGGGCATAGATCGCCGCGATGAGCAACGGCATTATCGCGAGCGAAATGGCAAGCTCGATAGCCTGTTCGCCCGCCCATGCCCCGAAAGCCTGGTCCAGCAAGCCGTAACTCTTTTCGCGGAAGAAGCCGGTGTAGATCGTCCAGGGCAGGGTGATGACCCAGCCGACCAGGCTGTAGAACAGCGCGGTGAGCCAGGTGATGCCGAAGGCGCGCTTGAACACGCGCTCGCCGATTTCCCTGAATTTGGCGGACAGGCGGAATTTCAACAGCAGGCCATCGGCCAGAACGCCGATCAGCGTGCCCCACAATGGCAGCCAGTAGCCCCCCTTCGAAATAGGCATCGGACTGCGCACGGGCCGGCCCTTGCAGTGTGTCGAGATAAGCGCGTGTCGCTGCTTCGACGTCGAACCCGGTGCCGGCGACCGCCAGCATATCAATCAAAGCCATTTCCGCTCCCTTGCGCCCGTTTTGAGGCGAAGCTGTCGCTCGTTGCCGCCAAAGTCAATCGGCGCTGATGTAGCAGTCTGCCAAAGGCATTTGCGGATCGGCGAGCGTGCAGGCTGGACGCGCGGCGATTTGCGCCTACATCGGCTGGCATGGATATCCAACGCAACACAGAGATGGCGGACGCCGCCGTTACCCCGCACGAGCCGCCGGTGATCCGGCGCGAGGATTACAAGCCTTTTCCCTGGCTGGTGCCTCAGATCGAGCTGCAGTTCGACCTTGCGTTGGAGGCGACGCGGG